>MHXU01000050.1 GCA_001824555.1 Planctomycetes bacterium GWC2_45_44 | reverse complement strand
CTGAAGTGAAGATAATACTTGATGGCGGGATATTAAATAAGCCGACGGTTGGCGATTTGCTTAAAGCAGAGCAGGAAAAATCGGCCAAACCGGCAGACGACAAAACTCCGCCGACGGTTTCAAGCGAACAATAAATTTTAAAATGAAATGCGGAAGAACTTTCTATCAATTGTTTTAGCTGGATTTCTTATTTTCTCAAATGCTCTTGCTGTTGAGAAAATAAGCGATGAGTTTGCTTCAATAGAATTGATACCCAAGCACAATCCTGTCATGCCGAATTCCGGCAGTGCCCTCAAGATAAAGTTCGATATGGCTGAGGGATGGTATTTTTACGCCGACCCCTGCACCGCTCCTGCGGATATGGAGCTGAAAATATCTGCAATTGCCCTGGGAGTTATTTTTGATAAAGCTGTTTTTCCTGCCGGCAGGGATTATTTCGATAAAATCACCGGCAAAAAACTTCGCGTCTATAGTGGCAATTTTAATGTTTATCTCCCATTTAAAATCACTACAGCCGGCAATTCTCTGGCGATAAATGTTGTAATCAAAGGTTTGGCCTGTTCAGAACAGTTATGCAAGCCTATACTCTATACATTGGATAAAACACTGGATATTGTGGCTTTTGCTGATATGTCCAAACCGGCTTTTGAAATTCCCGCACAGCCGCAAAATAGCGAATCAAATATACAAAATCTTCAAACATCTGTGAAAGTCGCTCTTCCTCTTGCGATTGTCGCGGGATTGCTGCTTAATATAATGCCGTGCGTTTGGCCGATTCTGCCGATTATAGTTATGCAGCTGATTTCGCAGGCAAAGCAGAGCAGGGCAAAAAGCATTGCTCACGGCTTTGCGTTTGCCCTGGGCATAATTCTTTTCTTTGTCGCGCTGGCGGCGGTAAATATAATTTTGAAAATCAGTTTCGATGTCGTTTTCCAATGGGGCGACCAGTTCAGAAATTCCGCGTTTGTTATCGCGATGGCGATGCTGATGGTCGTGCTGGCATTATATATGTTCGGACTGTTTTCAATAGGCATTCCAGCATCAGTGAGCGGGCAGAGCGGCGGCAGAGGCGGATTGGCTGGTTCGGTCGCCACTGGCTTTTTGGCGGCGGTTTTGAGTACGCCGTGCAGTTTTGCGATTTTGACATTCGTTCTCGCCTGGGCGCAGACCCAGCCGATACCGCTTGCGACAATTACAATACTGCTAATCGGTGTCGGTATGGCGGCGCCTTATGTGATATTGACGGCGATGCCGGGGCTGCTTGCGAAAATTCCAAAGCCGGGCAGATGGATGGAACTTTTCAAACACATCACCGGCTTTATTCTTTTGGGCATCGGCGTAAAGCTACTTGAGGCGATACCGTCAGAAAAAATAATAAATGTTCTTTATTACGCGGTCGTCCTGGCAATTTGTGTCTGGATGTGGGGCGTTTGGGTTCAATACAGCACGCCTAAAGCCAAAAAGCTGGCGATACGACTGGCTGCGATTGTTTTAGCGGTTGTGTCTGGTTTTATGTTTTTGTCTGCACCAAAAAAGGGAGTTATCGACTGGCGAGAATATGATGCACAAGTGATTTTGGCTGCTGTAAAAAATAATCAGCCCGTGCTGATAAAATTCACGGCGGACTGGTGTATGTCGTGTAAAATTTTAGATAAAACGGTTTATTCAAGCGCGAAAATCGCAGAACTTATCAAACGCAAAAGTGTTTTGGCGTTCAAGGCAGATACGACAGAATTTGATTACCCCGCGACAAAGGCATTGAAGGAGATTTATAAAGAGCCTGCCGTGCCTGTAACGATTTTGCTTTTGCCAAATCGGGATATGCCGATTCATCTGTCGGGGAATTTGATAAAATCAAAATTGACCAAATATTTAAACGGCCTCGAAGACAAAAACTAAATCGTTTTTAATTTAATCCCAGTTTTTTATATACTTCGACAACTTTTTCTGCGGTTTTTTTCCAGGTAAATAATTTATTTCTTTCTCTGCCTGCGGCGATGAGCGATTCTCGCAGCGGCAAGTCATTGGCGATTTTTATAATTGCCTGCGATATCGACTCTGCGTTGAGCGGGTCAACAAATAACGCGGCATCGCCTGCTATCTCCGGCATCGATGAACAGTTCGATGTAATCACCGCGGCACCGCACGAAAACGCCTCAAGAATTGGGATTCCGAAACCCTCGTAGAGACTTGCGAAAATCAACGCGTTTGAGCAGGCCAGCCAGGGACGCAAATCGTCAACCGTTCCCGCCCATAAAACATTTTTGTATAACTTATGCTTCAATTTTCTTTCCAGCTCGGAATCTCTTTTATCAAGATTGCCGATAATCACCAGTTTTGTATTTGGGGCGATATTGTTGGCGGCCGATTCAAAAGCCTCAACGGTTCTTGAGATGTTTTTTCTGCTGTCGGGAGAAGATATAGCGACAAAATACTCATCTATTTTCTGACCAAGCTGTTCGGAGAGTTTCGCTTTTGTTTCTGCCTTTTGCCGCTGCGAATAAAACACAGGCTCAATACTCGAAGCAAGCGATATAACATCCACCCTGTTTTCCGGTATTCTGAAAACGGAACACAAATCCCTTTTGGTTGCCTGCGAAACAGCTATAAAGTGGTCGGCTTTTTTGACGGCGTTTTCAAAACGGTCGAGTCTGGATTGTTTGTAAAGCTGGGGCAGTTTATATCTTCTCAAGTCATGTACGGTCATAATTCGCGGTCTGCCATTTGTGGGCGGCATCAAATGATGAAAGCAATGATAAACGTCAAAATCGCCCGTAAAGTTCTGGAGCTTTGGAAAATTAAAATATTTCCAGAAATTTTCCAGCCATCTTATTTTCACGGCAAGCGTTTTCTGCTGCGCCGTATTTTTGAATTCCTTATTTACAAGTTCTTTGGCCTGTGCGGCGAATTTGCCGGAATGAAACAAAAGCAGCTGCGGCTTCTCCTGAAGCTGCGAAAAACCCTCCAGTAAGCCAATGCCGAAGGTATAAAAGCCTGAAAACTTGTTCACAAAAACCGGATTAAAGTCAACCGCGATTTTAATCCGGGATACAGATTTGAGCGTTCTGCGCGCATCCGGCTGTCGGTAAATTTTTGCCAGCAGCAGCCAAAAAGAAGTTTTAAGAGAAAAATGCCTTTTAAGCGATTGTTCAAAATAATTTATCGCTGTTTGTTTCATCGATTCTCTTAATGCGCTTCTCGCCGCCCTGTACTGTTCTTTGCTCAATCTTTTCATTGCCGGGCTGCGTGGGATGGCATTTTTGCCGCCGGTGTTGTAATAAAAATTTTCGAGCATCTTGTATTCTATGTCTCTGCCGGCAAAACTAATACTTGATATATTTCCGCTATGCCTGCGGCGTTTGAAAACAAATTCATCAATGCTGATAAAATTATATTTCAGAGACAGCCTCAACCATAGCTCATAGTCCGAACAGACCGGAAGAGCGGTATTGAAGCCCGCCTGTTCCATAAGAATTTTTTTAGGAAAGAGCGAGCCGCAGGAATGAATTAGAATATTTTCAAACAAATGCTCGGTTATTCTGCCGCTGTAGAGCTGCTTTTTTCGTCTGTAGAGAATTTGGCCGGTTTCGTCAATTGCAATATAAGGCCCATATACTACCGTATTTTCCGAGTTTTGCGGCATTGCCTGCACCATTTTTTTCAGCGCATCTGGAAACAAAAGGTCGTCGGAATCGAGAAATGAAATATATTTTCCCTGTGCCAGTTCGATGAGTTTGTTCCTCGCGGCTGCGTCGCCGGCGTTTTTCTGCCAGTGGTATCTGACATTAAAATGATTTTTTTCGAGCATCTGTTTGGTGTCATCGGTTGAGCCGTCATCAACGATAATAACCTCAAAATCCTTATAAGTCTGCGCAAAAACGCTTTCGAGAGTCTCTTTAAGCAGATGCTCTCTGTTATAAGTCGGGATGCAAACACTCACATTCGGCACAATGGTCTCCGGTTTTTGGCTCATTTAAAAAAAATCATTTTCAGGGATATAACCAGCAGGAATACGCCGAATATTTTTTTCAGCAGCGGCGCCGGCAGTCCGACGGCAAGTTTTGCGCCGAGCAGTCCGCCGAGCAGAAAGCCCAGGCAAATAAACCCCGCGATTTTAAAATCGACAAATCCTTTTTGATAATAAGTCCACGCGGCCAGAATGCCTATTGGCGGAACCATCAGTGCAAGGGTCGTGCCTTGCGCCATATGCTGCGAGAGGCCGAACATAAAAATCAAAGCCGGTATTATAATGGTTGCTCCGCCAATACCGACAAGCCCGCTTAATACGCCCGCACAAACACCTAAAACAAGATAAAGAAAAATATTTGTCATTTTTGTACTCACTTTCCTGAAACGCCGCCGGAGACGACGAATGCCATCGCCTTTGAGCTTTCGATATTCAGAGGCGAAACTCTCTCGGCTGGAAAAATTAAAACCGAACCTGCGAAATTATACGACTGCGGGAAATAAACCGCGACATTTCCCGGCAGAGACAGAAAAGCTAAATCTTCCTGCGTGATAAAGCCAACGGCCTTTGGTCCGCCGGCGACAAGTTCGACGATGACTGGCTTGTCGAAACTTTTTCTCTGGCCGGCAAATGCGCTTATTAAATCCCTCACTGACAAGTAAAGCATTTTGACTACCGGCACTTTAGCGAACAATCCATCTATAAAAGTAAAAAATTTATTTCCCAGATAGTTCGATGCCAAAAAGCCGATTAGCGTAATGGCCGCTATAATAATAGCAATGCCTGAACCCGGAATTGGGACTTTGAGCAGATTATCGATTTTTTGAACTGCCCAGAAAATGACGAGAATGGTCAGCGCCGCCGGCACAAAAACCAGCAGCCCCTGCAAAAAATAACTTATCAGCCGTTTCATATCCGCTCCTTTATGGTATAGGGGTTATGGTATAGGGTATAGAAAAGGAGATAAAAAATCAAAGATTAAAAATAAAAATCAGCTTTGGCGAGAAACTATGTTCCCTAATTCAATTTTGCTCTTAAAGTCTCGGCACGCAGAATATCGCGCTGTTCGGTGTCTAAGTTTTGGCCTTTATTCATTTGCAGGTGAGCCGGCTGGGTGAGCAGAAAAAGCTCGTTGATGGTTTCGATGGGGATTTCTTTTAGTCTGCCCATATTTACGCCCATTCGTAAATTGCTCAAAAGAAACATCGCTTCGTGGGAGCTGATGAGTTTGGCGTTTTTTAAAACAGCCAAAGCGCGGGAGATTTTGTCATCGAGAATGTTGATGTCTTTTGTGATGAGATTCTGGCGGGCAAGCCGTTCATATTCGACGATTTTTGGAATTATCAACGTCATAAACTGCTCGACGATTTTTTCTTCGCAGATGCCGAGCGTTACCTGATTTGAAATCTGAAAGAAGTCGCCGACCGCTTCGGTTCCTTCGCCGAAAAGGCCGCGAACTGTAAGGCTCATATCTTTTGCCGCTTCAAACAACTGCTTTAGCTGTTCAGTCATTTTCAGACCCGGCAAATGCAGCATAACCGAAACCCTTATTCCTGTTCCGAGATTTGTCGGGCAGGCAGTAAGGAATCCGTATTTTGAACTGAAGGCATATTTGATTTTTTCGCTTATGGCATCGTCTATTTCGTTTATTCGCCGCCAGCATTTGTCGAGGTTCAGCCCGGCCGAAAGCGTGCTTAATCGCAAATGGTCTTCTTCGTTGATTTGTGCCGAGAATAGCTCGTTATCAGCGATAACAACGCCGCGAGGGCCTTTGCCCGCGGCCAGATTTCTGCTGATGAGCTGGCGTTCGACTAATAAATCTCTCTCGACTACGCTGCCGTGCGAGATATCCACGAAAAAAATATCGCCGAGTATTTTAAGCGAAAGGATTGTTTCTTTCAGCGTATTTAAAATCTCCTGCTTCTCATCGTCGCTGCATTTTGAAATGAATTTGTGCCCCGCCAGATTTCGCGCAAGTCTTATCCTTGACGAGATTACGATATCCGATAGCGGCGCTTCTGCGCTGAACCACTGCGATGTTTTTGAACTTAGTTCATTAAGTCTCATTGCATTGTCTTCAACTGATCCCGCAGTTTAGCGGCCAGTTCATATTTTTCAGATGTGACGGCTTCTTCGAGCCGTCTTTTCAATTCTTCTTTTTCGTCCGCCTTATCCGTATTGCCGGCGATATTTAAAACTTCCTGCTGTGGAATATTGGCGGGAACTTTTCCCTTGTGAACGCAGTTGCCGTCGTGAGCTTTTTCGATGAGCTGCTCCAGAGTTTTTCCAAAAACTTCATAATCATTCGGGCATCCAAGTACAGCCTGTTTGCGGAACATATCCATAGTTATTCCGCAGATGGGACAGCTTTTCTGTATTTCGCCTGTATCCTGTCCATCGGTTTGCTGATGAGCGGCTATCAGAGAACTCAAAAGTTCATTGAGCGAAAGCTGGCTTTTTATGGATATGCCCTCCTTCTCGGCGCAGGCCTGACAAAGGTGGCTTTCAGTTCTGGCACCGTCAACGATTTCGGTCAGATGAACCGTCGCGGCCTTATTTTTACATATTTCGCATTGCATATAGAAACTCAGTTATCGGTTATCAGTTATCAGTAAAATTATCGGTCATTGATAAAACAGCCTTAACTTTCATACCTGGCTTTACACCCTGCTGCTTCCTGAACTTCGACATATAAAAGCCGTAAATCAGCGGGTAATTGAGGCTTTAAAGTCCCATAAATATATTCAGCGACATTTTCAGCGGAGGCGTTTTTACCTCTGAAAATCGGGCAGTCTTCAAGTTTTCGGTCGTTAAATCCGCCGACTGCGCCATCGAGCATTTTTTTGACTCTGTTAAAATCGAACAGCAGGCCATTTTCATCAAGATTTTTGCCGCCGATTGCAGCATCGACCTGCCAGTCGTGTTCGTGCATCGGCTCAAGCGTGCCGGAGATATTAAGCTGATGTTCGGCTCGAAAACAAGCGTGTACCGTTATTCTATACAATTATCCTGCTCCGGTTTTATATTTTTTTCGGCCAGACGCTTTTGAAGTTTGCTGAAAATATTCTGCGGTATCAGGTTCGATACATTTCCGCCGAGCTTGGCGATTTCTCTTATCAGCGTTGAGCTTGTAAAACCATATTGCTCGCTTGTCATAATAAAAACCGTTTCAATGCCCGCGACGGCGCGATTGGTTAAGGCTAACTGCAATTCGTACTGCACATCGGTAAAATTTCGCAGACCTCGCAGCATAGCGGTCGCTCCGACGCTTGCGGCGTATTCAACGGTAAGACAATCATAAGTCTGGACAGTAATTCCCTCTATGCCCGCCACGAGCGGCTTTATCATTTCAACGCGTTCCTTCGGCGTGAACAGGGTGTCTTTGATGGGACTGTTGCCGACGGCGACAATCAACTCGTCAAAAAGTTTTATGCCGCGACTGATTACGTCCAGATGGCCGTTGGTAATCGGGTCGAAAGAGCCGGGGAAAATCGCCCTTACAAATTTTTTGGCCATATCGGAACCTTTCAAAAATACCGCTCCATTACTGTCGCGGCTCTGAACTAAATTTTGTTATCCGCCGATTAGACTCACTAACGGTCTTGGCCTGTCAACACCTTCGATAAACGACGGTCTTGCCGCCCAGGGCGTAATGCTCTGCACGCCGGTAAAATCGAGCCAATGCTGCAATCTGGCAACCGGCAGATTCCAAATCATATGGAAATGGTTAGCCGCGGCGTATTGTTTGTATTCGAGCATTGTCGCGTATTTCGGCACAACGAAAGTATGCGGCCAGGTCGGCGAAGTTAGATTACACATCGCCTTGCCGAGTTTTTCAGGAACGATTGTCGTCGTCGCCTCGTCCCAGATAAGGCTGAATTTGTTATTCGCCGAGCAATATGCCATTCTGCCCGCAATGCCGTCGATGCCGGCCGGTGTCATAAACGTAACGGAATTTCCGCCGCCGGGGAAATAACCGCTATCGGCAAGAGGCATTGAAACGCCATCCATTAATTTTTTCATATCCGTGCCTGGTTTGCCTGCCCAGTTGAAAGATGCGCTTCCGCTGTTGTTGCCGTCAACGAGACCTTTCTTGAGCCATACAGCTCCGGCCGGCAGATTCTTCAGGCTGATTTTCTTTGCCAATTCCTTAATTTCCCACGCTTCCCAGATTTTGCGTAAATCCATAAACAACGGAGGATTTCCGCCAGAAAGCCAAGTCATAAACAGCATTGTCAGCAACGCCTGACTGTCCGCTTCTGTCGCGTAAGGAATAGCTTCCTTTGGACCGTTATGGTCGAACGTGCTGTTGAAAAGCGATTCCATTACATCAGCAACCGGCAGAGGCAGACCACGAGGGTCGCTACCCCATTCGAGCTGACTCATAAATCCGCCGCCAACGGCGTTCAAATCCTTCATTAAATCGCGAACAATTAAATACATCGCAAGGGAGATATTGAAGCGTTTATCATCGGCTTCGGTTTTTAATTCAAGCCGTTTGCCAACGTGCCTGTTAATCCAGCCGCGAAGTTCCTTAAGTTCATTCTTGTTATAAGAGCCTTTTTGGAGCATATCGGCCAGCAGCTTCATATCGAGACGAGTAATTTCAACGCCGAATGTATTTCTTGTCGGGATAACGTGAGCAAGAGCCGTTTCCATACCCATCGAGTCGTGTCCAAAGATAACGACCCTGCGGCCTTTTAGAGCCGCAAAAGTAACCGCTGAATAGCACCAGTCAATCAGGTTTTTTTCCGTCCCGGCGGTCATTTGCGGATTTAAGCCCGTATCCGCCCAGTTGCCGACGTTCAGCGCGGCTAATCTGCCGTACTGTGCCAAAGCTCCGCTCAAGGCGTGAGCATAAACAACGCCCGGCTTGGGACCGCTGTTGCCGCAGGTAATGTTAATCGGCGTATCAGCCGGAAACTGCTGAAGCAGCGAAATAACCGTAAGCTGCGGAAACGCCCAGGTATCTGGCGCACAAACTAAAATATTCACGCCAGCATTGCGGAACTGCTGGGCTACGATGTCTGCCTGCGGTTCGCTGTCAACCAGCACATCCGAATAAACAACCGGCACATCGCTGCCGTTGGGCAGAACTACCTTGCCGCTGATGGCATCGGCGACCATAGTTATGATATTCTGGCATCTTTTTCTGCTGGCTTCGTCGATTCGGGGGTCGCTCGGCGCGAACACGCCGATTACAGGTGTTTTTGGGGTGGCTCTTTTAATCCCGTCAAGACAAACAGCTTTTGCATTACTCATTTTAAAATCTCCGGTTTATAGGTTACATATTTCAAGCTTATAGAGTATATTTAGTGTATATTTTTTGCAAGAAAAATAGGTTGATTAGGATATAGGGTATAGGGAGTAGGGGTAGGATTAGCAACAAGTAAATTAAGGTGGCAAAATATGTTAAAAAGTGTAATCTAATGTCGGTTTTGACGACTGTTTTCTCATATTTAAGGACGATTGCTATGGATTTTGGGAAAAAGGTTAAATATTGGCTTGATACTGCCAATTATGATTTGGTCAGCGCAAAGGCAATGCTTGAAACAAAAAGATTTTTATATGTGGGCTTTCTTTGCCATCAGGTAGTCGAAAAATCACTGAAAGCATATTTCTGGCATACCCGAAAAAAAGAACCGCCTTTTACTCATAACCTGCTTATCCTTTCAGAAGAATCTAATTTTGATAAACAGACGGACGAGAAATACATTTTACTTTTTAATGAGCTTATGCCTCTTAACATTCAGGCTCGTTATCCTGACGATAAGGAGCTTTTATTGAAAGCTCTCAGTAATAAAAAATGCTGCGAACTCTATAAAAGAACAAAGGAATTTTATATATGGATAAAAAAGTCGTTGAAATAGCCCGGCTTTATGCTGAAAAGGTAAAAAATTATCTGCCGGTAAATATGATTGTGCTTTATGGTTCGCACGTCAAAGGCACTGCCACAAAATCGAGCGATATTGATATTGCGATTGTGGTGGACAAATTCAGCGGCGACTATCTGAAAATAAGCTCTGATTTGTTCGGCCTTGTTCGCAGTGTTAATAAACGAATAGAGCCTGTTTTACTGTGCCGCAAAAATGACCGGAGCGGATTTTTGGAAAACATTATGAAAAATGGAAAAATAATTTATAAATCCGCAAATTGAGAGAGTAGTAATTATGCGAATATCGGTAGAAGAGGTTTTTGAGACGGTAAGAATGACTATCGAGCAGAATTTCGATATCAGAACCGTTACGCTCGGTGTCAATCTGAAAGACTGTATGGACAGGAATCTTGCCGCTTTTAACAGGCGGATTTTCAAGCGGCTCTCCGAAATGGGGCAAAAACTCAACAACTGTGCTGATTTAGTTGAACAGCAGTACGGCATTCCAATCACCAACCGAAGATTGAGCATAACGCCGGCGGCGATTTTGATTGAGCCGCTGCCAAAAAAAATATCAACCGCTGTTTCGGTTGCCAAAACGCTCGACAGAGCCGCCAGAACCGCCGACATTGATTTCATCGGCGGGTTCGGCGCATTAGTGCAAAAGGGTATGACCGCCGCTGACGAACTGCTCATCGATTCGCTTCCACAGGCGTTGTCGCAGACCGAAAGGCTCTGCTCGTTTTTAAATCTCGCGTCAAGCAAAGCTGGAATGAATATGACAGCTATCGAAAAAATCGGCCACATCATAAAAGCCATCGCCGCTAACAGCAAAAACGGCATAGGCTGCGCAAAGCTGGCCGTGTTCGCCAATGTGCCGGAGGATAATCCTTTTATGGCGGGCGCACACCATGGCATAGGCGAGCCGGACTTTTCCCTTAATATAGGAATATCGGGGCCTGGTGTCGTGAAAAGTGTTGTCAAAAATAACCCGACGTGCGATTTGACAAAACTGTCGGAAGTTATCAAACAAACTGTTTTCAAAATCACACGCGCAGGCGAACTCATCGGCAGAGAGGTCGCCCAAAAGATGGGCGTTGAATTCGGCATCGTAGATATTTCGCTCGCCTCGACGCCGAAACGCGGAGATTCAGTCGCAGAGATTATTGAAGCTATGGGCGTTTCGCAGATGGGCAGACCCGGCTCGACTGCCGCTCTGGCAATGCTGATGGACGCTGTTAAAAAGGGTGGTTCGATGGCATCGGGCAACGTCGGCGGACTATCGGGAACATTTATTCCGGTCAGCGAAGATGCCGGTATGATTCGCGCGGTTAAAAGAGGCTCGCTTAATCTTGAAAAACTCGAAGCCCTTACAAGCGTCTGCTCGGTCGGTATGGATATGTTTGCCGTGCCGGGCAATACGCCCGCCGATGTTTTGAGCGCAATCATCGCTGATGAACTCGCAATCGGCGTTTCGAATAATAAAACCACCAGCGTAAGGGTAATTCCCGTTCCTGGCAAAAAAGCTGGCCAAATTGTCCATTTCGGCGGATTATTGGGTTCTGCGCCGATTATGAAAATCTCAAAAATCGCCTCGCCAGCTTTTATCAAGCGAAAAGGCAGAATCCCTGCCCAATTACAATCGCTAAGAAACTAATTTTATGTGGAATGTTTTTGAATATCCGTTTGTCGGAGTTGGCATTGCTTTTTTGTCGATGGTTGCGCTGTGGCTTTATCGAATTTTTCGCCCAGACAAAAAACGCAAATGGCATTTCGTAGTTCCATTTATTATTATCGCCTTGTCATTCGGCATTTGTTTTCTCGTTCAAACTGATAAAGAAAAAATCCTCGCCGCCTTTAATACCGGCATAAAATCATTTCAGCAGCAGAATGTCGAGCCGATTCGGCAAATCATCTCTGATGATTATTCCGATGCCACTCACGGCTCGAAGGAATTGATTGTCGCGTACTGTCAGGCATTATTCAGCGTTGCGGCTGTTGAAAAAGTTACGACATTCAGCAGACAAATTCAAATTGACGGAACAATCGCAGCGTTCACGGTTGAATCAATGGTTAAATTCACAGAGCAAAGTGAAATAGCCAAAATGGGCAAGGCATTTTTGATTGCCAAGGCAAGACTGCATTTCAAAAAAACGCCGGACAAAAAATGGCTCATAATCAGTTCAGAAATTCTCGAACTCGATAAAAAATCTGTAAGTTGGAACCAACTCAACTCACATTAGGAAAACCGCGTGGGCTTCCGCCGTCGCCAAGGCTATGGCGGACAAGAAAGCCCACCCTACAAAACTAATGCGGCCAAAATGGTCGCCCCTTGCCAAAATGGTCGCTGCGATATAACTATCGCAACGACAAAAGCTCACGCGAAAAAAAACTCACCGCACATACCAAAATGGTCAAATGCTGCAAAAATAAATTTTTCCGCTAAAAAAATCTTTGCGATATAACACATTGCAAACAAACGATTTAAAAAATTCTTCCGAAAAAATTCCTTCTGGCACAGCCGTTGCGATATATGTAAATCAAGAAGTTAGTGGTTAAAAAAATAGCTGAGGTCGAGAAGGGTTGTCTTCTTTAAAAGTAAGGTGTAAGAAAGATGCTCGTTCTCGTAAAAGCTAATGTTTTGACAGTTGGACTCGAAGGCAGGATTGATGCCTTAGAAGGTTTGCCGATTCGAGTTTTTAATACGCCGACCGGATTAGAGGCCGGCAGATCTTTGAAAAATGAAAATGTGAACAGCATCATCTGCAGTTGGAATTTGCCCGATGCCCCGAATGGCCGATTTGTCAAAACGCTGCGAAGCGCAAAGCCTTATCTGCCTGTTATCGTGGTTGTCCGGGCTGCCGACCCTGCCCAGGAAATAGCGGCAAGGAGTATTGGCGCCGCTGCGGTGCTTGGCAGCGATGAGTCCGATGAAGTTTTCAGACGGACAATCGCCCAGGCTCTCGGAATTGATGACGCTGTGAAAAGTGAAAAAATCTATGCTATTGCCAACGATTCCAAATAACGCCTCGGCGATATTTGACTCGGACGCTGACCTGTTGGCCAAAACACTTACGTGATAACGGACCGATTTCAGCAGGCGATGCATTGAGTATAGGAGGGAGGGCTTGAGAAAAGCAAAACAATAACTTCTTCTCCTCCTCCAAAAGAGGGTTGTGACCGGACGGTGATACTAAGGTTGCAACCCCTCATAAAAAAACACGGTTTTGCCGTGATGAATATAGCCGGGTCGTTTCAGCCGGCCGATCTTTGAAATGTAAAAATTTAGGGAATTCTGTGCTATTGCCAGTGATGTCGAATAGTTTTGACCGAACGTTATTTGACATCGGGCGATGCCGTCCAACACCGAACAGTGATAAACGGATGGTATCGGCGGGCTATGCACTGAATATAGGGAGGGATGGTTTGAGAAAAGCAAAACAATAACTTCTTCTCCTCCTCCAAAAGAGGGTTGTGACCGGACGGTGATACTAAGGTTGCAACCCCTCAAGAGCAAGCACAGCTTTGACTGTGATTCTATAGAGGCTCAGGATGTTTTCTCCTCCTCCCAAATGAGTTGGGCCGGTGCCGGACAGTGAAAACTACGGTCCTTGCCCACTCGAGAGCAAGCATAGCGAAAGCTATGATAAAAATACCGGCGGCAATGACGGTTGGGATGCCGACGGTAATGACGGTTGGGATGCCGACGGTAATATATAAGCTCGCAAAGAGTTTTCTCCTCCTCCCAACGAAGGGTTGTGGCCGAACGGTGACAATTGGCTGTAACCCTCTCGATTACAAACACGGCAACGCCGTGAAAAGATAAAGTTTGCAGTATGTTTAGTTTGAGTGTCTTTCTGCTTTAGGAATTTAATCGCGACTGGAGGGTTGCGATTTAATCTGACCCCTCACTAATATGTTTATAAATATTGGCGGCGGGAGTTATGAAGTTGTTGCAGAGGCTGGAAGAAGAAGTCGTAGTATGGGTGAGAAGAAGTGCTGAAAAATTATTTTTTGAAGCATCACCCAATGTTGGGCCCCGGCCAAGATCACTGTTCGGTCTTAGGTCGGGGCCAATTTTTTGCGCAGACCGAATATTGGCTGTTGATTACTGACTATTGATTATATTAGTGCGTCATCACAAATTGCGTAATTATTCCCGCCAGCACGCTAATAGTTGTCAGCAAGCCGACGACAAGCAGCGTATCTTTGAAATTTTTGTTTTCCTTAACAAGCACCAGCAAACCGAGCCCTGCGCTTGCGCATAGTCCTGCGATTAGAGAACCAAAACTGATTGTGCCGTCGGCAAAGAATTTAGCCAGAAGAACCGACGCAAAGCAGTTTGGAATAAGACCTATAAGCGTCGTCAACATCGGCTGGAATATCGTTCCTTTGAGCAGCAACTCGGCAATCTTTTGTTCCCCTGTTCTTTCAAGAATAAAGCCAAGCAGCGCCGACAAAACAAACAGGAATATGAAAATTTTAAAAGTGTGCGCCAGCGGATGAACGAACAGAGCTTTGAATTTTGATTGTTTCTCGTCTATATGATGACGGCAGCAGCCGCAATGCTCGATGATATTTGCCGGTTCCTTTTTTTCATCGGCGACGCTGACGCTGCTCGTCTGATACTGTGAAGGAGATTGCCTTTTTTTCAGGAGCATATCTATCGCTACGCCGGCAATTATGGCTAACACAACTTTTATCGCTATGATCAATCCTACCAGACCGGCTTTATCCGGCATCGACAAAAGCACGGGGATTGCCTCGTCTGATGTCGATATAAACACAGCAAGCAGCGTTCCAATGGAAATAAGTCTTTTTACATACAGTGCCGACGCGGCCACGGAAAAACCGCATTGCGGTATGCACCCAAACGCCGCTCCGACAACCGGACTAAACCTCCGAAAATGCGAAAGAAACAACCCCATTTTTTCGCCGTAACGATATTCCATAAACGAAACGAAAAAATAGACGACTGCCAGCAGTGGCAGCAGCCTTAGCGTATCAACAAAGGCTTCTGTTAAAAAATCCATATTTTATTCTCCATTATTTCTGTGTTTGCATTGAAATCATATTACCATAATTTTGGGTCATTTGCCGCCGGGCAGTATTTGGCAATAGGACATTTTCCGCAATCCGGCCTGCGGGCTTTGCAAAAGCCTCTGCCGTGGAATACCAAAAGATGACTGAACAGCGTCCAGTTTTTCATCGGCACAATTTCCATCAAATCAAATTCGAGCTTTACGGCATCGTCTGTCTTCGCCGAGAGTTGAAGCCTTCTGCTCAATCTCAAAACGTGAGTATCGCACACAACGCCGGGCGTATTGAAAGCGTTGCCCAAAAGCACATTCGCTGTTTTTCTTCCTACGCCGTTGAGCGTCAGGAGTTCTTCCATTTTGTCAGGCACTTTACCGCCGAAATCGCTGATGATTTTTTGACATGCTTTTTGAATATTCGCTGCTTTGTTGTGATAGAAGCCTGTGCTTTTTATATCCTGCTCGATTTGTTCGAGCGGCGCGTTTGCCCAGTCAGTTGCCGATTTATATTTTTCGAATAATGTTTTTGTTACGATATTCACCCGCACGTCTGTGCATTGTGCCGAAAGAATTGTCGCGACTAAAAGTTCCAGCGGATTCGAATGAATAAGTGCGCATTTGGCATTGGGATATGTTTTCTTTAATAACGGCAAAATCGCCTTTATTCGCTGTTGTGCGGCTTGCTTATTAATGGTAATTTTTGCCATTTATATAATCCTTCGCAAAATCGAAAATGCAGGCAAATTTTGCGGTAAAATAATTTTCTGCGGGTTGTTTATAAATTCACATTTCTGCCCATCGATTGTTTTTAACGGACTGGGCATAGTAATTTCAGAGATAGTGCCATCGGGGGACAAGACTTCTAATTTTTCGCCTGCGTGGATTTTATTGCGGGTATGACATATACAGCCATCGGAAAATAGGTGACTGTCCCTATTTTCTTCCGTAATATCGCCGACAAAGATTGCGCCGCTGTTTGACAAACTTTTCTCTCTGCTGTAATCGCTCGGCTCAATTGCGCCTTTCATAAAGCCCGCCGAATAGCCTCTGTTCTTAACCCTGCTCAATAATTCCAGACATTCATCACTGCTGATTTTTTTGCCGTCTATTAACTGTCGATAAAGCGAAACAACTGACGCGATGTAATGCACCGATTTCATTCTGCCTTCGATTTTAAACGATGCAACGCCCGCCTTTGCCAGCGACTCGATGAATTCAAACAACGCAAGGTCTTTGCTGTTGAAAAGATACTGGCCGCGGTCATCTTCAAACACCGGAAAAAATTCATTCGGCCTGCTCTCCTCGACTACCGAATAATTCCACCGGCACGGATGCGTGCATTCGCCGCGGTTTGCGCGCCTGCCGGTTAGATAATCGCTTATCGCGCATCTGCCCGAATACGAAAAGCAAACCGCCCCGTGTATAAATGTTTCAACTTCAACGTCTTTACCCGCGATGTCTTTGCAAATTTGCTGTATCTGTTCAAGGCTCAATTCTCTTGCCAAATTTACTCTCGATGCGCCGAGTTCTTTATACGCTAAAACTGTCTGGCTGCTTGTCGTGCTTGCCTGTGTGCTGATGTGCAGCGGGGTTTTTATGCCGGCTTTTTTTAATTCAAAAATCAACCCCAAATCGGAAACGATGAAAGCGTCTACAGCCATATCACGCAGTTTGCCGGCCAAATCAATCAACCGAGCATATTCATCGCTGAATGGATAAATGTTAAGAGTGATGTAGCCTTTTTTGCCAACCTGATGAAGATGTTTTAATCCCTTATCCGCCTCATCGAGCGATAAATTGCCCGCGTAGGCGCGAAGCGAGCCGAATTCCGTACCAAAGTACACGGCATCGGCACCGTATTGGGCCGCCCATACGAGTTTTTCGTAAGTGCCGGCAGGAGCAAGAAGTTCAGGTTTCATCTGTAATTATTTTTTTCTTTGGTTTGGCAGGCTTGATTTTTTTAGGTTTTTTGGCAGGGTCTTCTTCAATGGGAACCAGCGCCTGTTTTTGCAGTTCGACCGCCGACTC
>MHXU01000049.1 GCA_001824555.1 Planctomycetes bacterium GWC2_45_44 | reverse complement strand
TTAATAGTATCGGCATGAAATTGGTTTTGCTGAAAGCCGGCAATTTTATGATGGGCTCGCCGGTTACAGAAAACGACCGAGATACGGACGAAGGTCCGATGCACTCTGTTCGGTTAAGCCATGATTTTTATATGGCAGCGTGTTTGGTGACGCAAGAGCAGTTTAAAACTGTTTTAGGCTGGAATCATAGCAGGTTCAGAAGTCCGGAAAATCCAGTTGAAATGGTTTCAAAAACAGAGACGGAACTATTCTGCCGGAAGTTGTCTGAACTGGAAAACAGGCGATATTCACTACCGACTGAAGCTCAATGGGAATATGCCTGTCGCAGCGGCGCGTCTTTTGTATATGGTTTCGGAAACGATACCAGCCAGGCTGCGGATTTTGCGTGGTTTAAGAATAATTCTGGCAATCATACTCATCCGGTTGGAACAAAAAGGCCTAATGCATGGGGATTGTATGATATGCATGGGAATGTTTGGGAGTGGTGTCTGGACAAATGGCAGGAAGTTGGTTATACATTAGAAAATAATGTTGACCCGGTATGCAGTGCGGGAGATACGTTTGTTATACGCGGCGGTTCTTATTTTAATGAGCTTCAGGCGCTGCGATGCGCCAAACGCTTTGGCTATAATAATCAAAGAAGCTCATGTGTTGGATTCAGAATAGTATTGCAAAAGTAACAGGAATATAGAAATGGATACCGGCAGAAAAAATGAATTAATTTCGATTTATCGAGATGGGTTATTGAAAGATACCATTCCTTTTTGGCTGAAGCATTCGCCAGACAAAGAACATGGCGGATTTTTGACTTTTCTCGATGCTGATGGCACAGTTGTCGGCACTGACAAGCAGATTTGGGCACAAGGCCGAATAGCATGGGTTTTCTCAAAACTGTACAATACTGTTGAACCCCGCAAAGAATGGCTCGATATGGCCAGGCATGGCATAGATTTTCTATTAAAGTATGCTTTTGATGCTGACGGCAGAATGTTCTACAGCGTTACACGAGACGGCAAGCCGCTGCGAAAAAGACGCTATATATTTTCAGAGTGTTTTGCGGCAATTGCCTTTGCTGAATATGCCAAAGCAGCGGGCAGTAGTGAGTTCGCAAAGCGTGCTGACGAGCTGTATAAATTAATTCTTCGATATATTACTACACCGGGACTCCTTGAACCCAAGCTCATACCTCAAACAAGGCAGCTTAAATCTCACGCAACGCCGATGATATTGTTGTCAATTACCCAGGTATTGAGACAAGTCAATAGTAATCCGCTTTACAAGAAGGTTGTGGACGATTCATTATATGAGATTGAGCATCACTTTATGAGGCCGGAGTTTAATGTGCTGCTTGAAAGCGTTGGTCCTGACGGAGAATTTATTGATGAGCCGATGGGAAGAACCGTTAATCCCGGCCATGCTATTGAAACCGCGTGGTTCATTATGGAAGAAGCAAGACATCGAAATGATAACCGTTTGGTTAAAATGGCAACTCAAATACTGGATTGGTCGTTAGATATTGGATGGGATAAAGAATACGGCGGGATATATTATTTCAGAGACGTGAAGGGCTTTCCCTGTGAGCAGTATGAGCATGATATGAAACTTTGGTGGCCGCACAATGAAGCGATTTACGCGACATTACTTGCATATCATCTGACTGGCAATATAGAGTATGAACAATGGCACAAGAAAATACATGATTGGGCTTATGCTCATTTTCCAGACCGCAAAAACGGCGGCTGGTTTGGGTATATTCATAGAGACGGTTCACTTTCATCTACACTTAAGGGCAATATGTGGCAGGGTCCGTTCCATTTGTCTCGAATGCAGTTATACTGCTGGAAACTGCTTGAGGAAATGACAGAGTCAGCAAAAAATTAATTTGGTCAAAAAACATGCAGCTTAAATTGAGTGATAAAAACATTGTTGTGACTTCAAGAGAACTGGTGTTGCAGGCTATCAATCATCAGGAGCCACAGCGTATTCCTTTTACTCTTTATGTTGCAAAGCCGCTTTATAACAAGCTCGTAAATATATTGGGGGCTCGTGAACAATGGCCATGTCCCGCAGATGATACTATCAGGATTCTTTGGCCGGTTGAAATCGTAGACATTTCCCCGGAGATATTCAAAGATAGATTTGGCGGCCAGTGGCAAAGAGAGCACGGTGGATATACTTTTATCAACCCACCGCTTAAAGAGCCGGATGCAAGTAAAATACCGCGGATTGAACTTGTACCCCAATCTGACATCGAGTTGATTCTCAAAACACGAGAGCTAAATCCTGACTGTTTCATATACTATCAGTTTTCGGGCACTTTCGGCGAGCGGCTTTGGTGTCTTAGGGGCCTGGAACAGACACTGATGGATTATCTTGCAGAGCCTGGTTTTGTTCATAAGGCATTGGATATCCTAATGGAAATGCATATAGAAGCATTGGATAAGATATTATCATTGCCGATTGATGGAGTAACTTTTGGCGATGATTTTGGATCGCAGAGAGGCCTGATGATAAGTCGGCGTATTTTTTTAGATTTTTTCAAACCACGGCTTGCAAAGATATACGAAAAAGTTCGCCTGGCAGGCAAAATTGTTATGCATCACTCATGCGGTGATAATACTGAAATAATGGCCGACTTTATTGATATGGGCTTACAGGTTTTTCATCCTCTTCAGCCCGAAGCGATGGATATTTGTTCTGCCAAGCGTGAATTCGGTAAATATTTAACTTTTCGAGGTGGTATTGGAACACAGGGCGACATTGTTTTTGGCACGCCACGGCAGGCTCGTGAAGAAATAAGCCGTGCAGTAAAGATTCTCAGCAAAGGAGGAGGTTATCTTATGGAAACAGCCAAACCATTGCCGGAAGAAACGCCTATCGAAAATGTTAATGCGGTAATTGATGAAATGACCAGAGTTGCACACTACCAATTTTAAAATGAGCATGATAAAACTTATTAAGTTAGTTTTTCGGAGTAATTTGTAATGCATAATGAAATAGTCAAGATGTTTGACCTGTCAGGCAAGGTTGCCCTTATTGTCGGCGGAGCAAAAAATCTTGGATTTGATGCGGCATCGGTTCTATGTGCTGCAGGATGTGATATTGCTATAACGTCGCGGAATTTGTCGAATGCGCAGCAGGCCGCACAGAAATTGCAGGATACATACAAGGTACAGGCGTTGCCGCTGGAACTTGACCATACTAACTTTGAGCAGGTCTGCGTGGTGGTTAAAAAAGTCCACAGTTGGAAAGGACATATTGATATTCTTGTTAATAATGCAGGCGGTGGTTCAGGAAATGGGGTGTGCCGATTATTTGACCGTTCTCCTGACGACATTAAAAAGCTTGTGGACGTAAATTTAACTGGTGTTATTTATTGCTGCCGTGAGGTTGGCAAAATTATGGCTGAACAGGGATATGGGAAAATTATAAATATTTCATCCGTTGCCGCCTTGGTTGGCCGAGACCGCCAAATGTATGAACGCAATGGCATGGCCGGCCAGCCTGTCGATTATGCTGCCGCCAAAGCGGGTATTATTGGTTTGACTATGGATTTGGCCGGATTTCTGTCGCCGATGGGAGTATATGTTAACGCAATTTCTCCCGGCGGTTTTGAGCGAGGTCAGCCGGAAGGTTTTGTCAAAGACTATAGTAATACTACCCCTCTTAGACGAATGGGGCGAGATGGAATCGATTTGAATGGCGCGATATTATTTCTTGCTTCGCCCGCTTCAGATTATGTTACCGGACATAATCTTGTGGTTGATGGTGGTTTTTCTATATCGAAATAAAAATAGTGTGCCAGATATTTTAAAATGATTCTTGCAGCGATAATTTTGGATTGGAGTTTTGTTTGAGTAATCATATTGACCATGAATTAATAGAAAATCTGCCGCACCTGAAGCCCTATTATGATGATAAAAGACTTTTTCGTAAAAATGTATTCTGGATTATTGTCAGCAATGCTCTTTTTACTTTTGGATTTGGTGCTACCGCCAGTTTGTTGGCCATGCACATGGCCAACGCAAAACTTGGTGCTTCTGAAATATCGAGTATTTTCGCTATTGCAGGTTGGCTTGGGATACCAACAATACTGTATGTCTCTAATCTGACAGATAAATGGCAGTGGAAGTGCGGCAGGCGGCTGCCCTTTGTTGTGATAGCAGTAGTAACATCTGTAGTTGCCTTAGTCCTTTTTCCATATTCAACCACATTTTTTACCTGTCTTATACTTTATCTTATGTTTAATTTGGCCGCACTGACTCGTTCCTCAACTTATCCGCTTCTGAACAATGATATTTCCAAGAAAAAATACTGGGGACGCATCACGGGCATAAATGACCTGCTTATAGGAAGTGTTGGCGGATGGCTTAGCATCATTATCCTGCTGCCTCTGGTGAACTCTCACAGCGAAAAGACGGCCTTTTGGTTTAGTGCTTCAATAATAAGTGTCGCAACGATTCTTTTGTTTGTTTTTATTAAAGAACCGCCCATTCAGACCGAGGAAAAGCCTAATTTTAATCCGGTATCTGTTATATGGGGCACGCTGAAATTTGGTTTTTCAGACATGAAAAACGTACCACTGTTCCTCGCGTATGCTCTTTGTATGAACGCCGGCATTCCTGGGACGTTTATTGCGTTGCAGGCCAAGGTGAATCTGCATATGACCGAAGGGCAGGTGGGTACACATATATTGCAGTATGGGCTGCTCATGATGGTGGCCACGTCATTTTTTATAGGCTGGTCTGTCGATAAGCTCGGAACAGTCAAGTCGTTGGTAATTGCATATATCGGTGTTATTGCAGCAGCATCTTTGGGTATAAACCCGACTGCCAGTGCAGAATTTATTTCCCAATGGATTGGCTGCAGGGTTGCTCCGGTGTACACACTCGCTGGAGCGTATCTGATAGGGATAACTTCTTACAGTCTTATGGGTACTGCAGCAAGTATTTTTGTTATGGCCAGCGTTCAGCGGGAACAATTCGCCAGATTCTGCGCATGCAGTGGGTCTGTTAATTTGTTCACACAGTCCTTTGTGATGCTTTTTATAGGATTTCTTGTCTCACATGTTTTTGGAGGTAACTATGGTTTTGCTTTTCTGGCATCAGCAGTGCTGGGATTGATGGGCAGCATTTTGTTCTTTGTCGTTAATAGACACCGATTGCATTCAGCGGGCGGGACGAAGAATCAAACGCAGATTTCAGAATAAGAATGGAGCTTTATCAGAATGAATAATCAAAAAAGAATCGCAGTTGTAGGTATGGGGTCCATCGGCCAGCGTCATGTAAGGTTGTTAAAAGAGCAAAAGAATATTAGAATAGAATTGGTTGATACCAATCAAGATGTTCTTGCTGCGGCTCAGAAAAAACTTGGTCCCTTGCCCTCACATAAAACATTTGAAGAAATGCTGAAAACCAGACCTGATATTGTTTTGATTGCTACGCCTCATTGCTTACATGCGTATCAGACAATTCAATCGCTCTATGCCGGTTCGCATGTTTTTTGCGAGAAACCAATGAGTGATAATTTGGCGGACGCAATAAACATGAAAGATGCTGCAGAATCTTCCGGTAAGGTCTTGAATATTGGATTTCAGTTACATTTTCATCCTGGGTTACTGATGCTCAAGAAACTTATCGGGCAGGGAATTTTAGGCACAATTTTGTATGCTTATGCCAAAGTCGGCACATATATTACACTTGTGAATTCAGTTTCAGGTTATCAGTCCAATCAGGAAGGGGCATTGTTTTATGATTACACACATCAACCAGATATTTTGTTTTGGCTTTTGAATGAGAAACCCAAAGCAGTATATGCTTCAGCATTACAGGGTGGGGCTTTTGATTTTTCATCAAACCCAAATTTGGCTGTAATTAACTGTGAATATGAGACACCATTGGTTTCAAGTATTCATCTGAATTATGTCCAAATGCCGGAGAGGCATGAATATGAAATAGTCGGAGATAAGGGATGGGCGGTGCTTGATGCGAATATGGGTGTATTGCGCACAGGAATTCGGGAGAATTCGTCAACACAAATTGAATCTTTCAATTTAGACCGGGACGAAATGTACAGAGCCGAGCACAAGGCGTTTTTACAGGCAGTCGAGAAGAAAGTATCGCCTGAAAGCCCGGCAAAGGATGGCTTAATATCAATGGCAGTATGTGATGCTGCAATGAAATCCTGGAAATCAAAAAGTCGGGTTTCGATTAATTTATATTAAAGAGTCGTCCCTGAAAAATAATTTAACATTTTTACAAATAAGGACTTGCAAATTTAAATGCTCGCGCTAAATTGCAGGATAATTCCTGTATTTA
>MHXU01000048.1 GCA_001824555.1 Planctomycetes bacterium GWC2_45_44 | reverse complement strand
TTGCCCTTGCCTTCATCGCCCCATTGCAGACCAACAACGCAGGTATTCATAATTTTTCCTTATGCAATCAAGAAAAGTATTATTAGCAATAAATCAAAAATCAAAATAGTTATGCCGCAGGCATTCCTTAATTTTGCTCTTTAATTTTTGATATTTGATATATTATCATCCTGTGATTTTCGCCACGAGTATTTCAAGCACGGCATCGAGATTGTCAAAATCGCGACTGCTGATTTTGCATATTTTTTTCTCGCCGGCCTGGGATTTGTATTCCACCGTGAAAAACCCTTTTGACTGGTATTCGGTTTTATTCACAGTCTCAATCGAATTATAAGCGATTTTGCCGCCGTCGCTCAAAATCAATTCCTGTTCGTCAGCGACGATTTTTTTGCCTTTTACCATTGCAAAGATAATCCCAATCGCGACCGCTCCTCCCGCGAAAAACGGCGGAGACTTACGATGAAATGTCAATGTAGAATCAGGCTTGCCATCCTTTGTATGCCTTTTTATGAACGCCTCGCTCTTGTAGCCGTCATAAGCAAACCACACCGCAGCGACTAACAGAATAAGCATACCGAGTTTAAAATTGGTTTTTTTGTACTGACAATACGGTGCGATTACAGACATTATTCGCCTCCAAAAAATCCTTTTTTTTATTACGCCCTTACTACCTCCGATGTGAGATAGCGCTGGTGAGCGGCACCACAAAATTTGGCACCACTTTTTCATCCATAAAATCAATCGCAACCTGACAGAGTTTATCAAAGGCCGCGCTTGGGTCAAATTCTTTTCCGCCCGAAGGATACTGCCTTGCCGTCATATACAGACTTATAGGCTTGTCCTGCTCGAATTTTCTGTTGCGAATTTCATTTTCTTCCGTTTGTGAATCGACAGTGAGCCGGATTCGCGTTGAGCATTCATCGTCAAGCGCAATCACCACCGCCGGCGAAAGGCTCAAAGCGCCCGCCCCTCTGCCGTCAAACATCCTGCCGAAAGGCGAACCCGCGAACAAACCCTCCGCTATGATTTCGTTGTGATTGCCCGAATAATCAAAATCCATTCCGAAAGTCAGGTCGATGCAGTCAACGTCAAGACTTCTGATTCCCAGCAGATACGGCATCAGACCGATGACCGATTTGGGCAGTTCAAAAGCCTGCTCGAAACTATCAGGGTTGATTATTCCCGCCCCGATTCTTTCGATGTCAATGCTTGTCCATCGGCCATAACCCTTGTCTTCGCTTTCCTCAAGGCTGTATCCGGTGGTATCGCGCCCCAGCGAAGTCATCGATGGAAACTGTTTGGTTATGCGTTCAAAGAATGTCAAAAGGCTGTCCCTGTCATTCGGCAGGTCAAAACGGGTGTTGACATACATATCGATGTAGAAATCATCGCAGAACGAATTATAACTTATAGACATAAAGTATCGCTTTTTAAACCCTAATCGCACCCCATTTTCGCATAAAAGGCCGGTAAAAACAAGCATTAAAATCACCCAGCTCGATTTTCGGTAACACTTTAACCGAGGCCTGTCATTCCCGCGCAGGCGGGAATCCAGCGTGTAGGGTGGACAGATTTTCTGTCCACGCGGTTTTCTACAGTATCGTTTTGAATGATAGAATAGCGGTAAGTACAGCCGCTGCGTAAATGCCCGCCAAAATATCATCGAGCAGAATCCCAAACCCGCCGGGCAGCTTTTCGGCATTTCTAATCGGCCAGGGCTTCAAAATGTCGAAAATTCTGAATAAAATGAACGCCGCGGCGCAAACAAGGAGGATATTCTCACCCGCAAACGCAGCCGGCAGCAGGGCGACCGACTGGCCTGCAACCTCGTCAATGACAATCCAGCCGGGGTCTTTTTTATTGGTGATTTTTTCCGCCGAACCAGCCAGAACGACACAACTAATTGACGATAAAGTAGTTAGCACTGCTAAAACAGCCAATAAAACGCCGATATTAGGCCAAAAATGATGAATGACCCAAAACAAACCAATCGGCAACAGAGAACCCCAAGTCCCCGGCGCAATCGGCATAAAACCCAAACCAAAACACGATAGTATGATTTTTTTCACAGCCATAAATTATAGCCCGCAAAGCACTAAGGCACAAAGAAAATAAAAGTCATCGATGGAAACTGTTTGGTTATGCGTTCAAAGAATGTCAAAAGGCTGTCCCTGTCATTCGGCAGGTCAAAACGGGTGTTGACATACATATCGATGTAGAAATCATCGCAGAACGAATTATAACTTATAGACATAAAGTATCGCTTTTTAAACCCTAATCGCACCCCATTTTCGCATAAAAGGCCGGTAAAAACAAGCATTAAAATCACCCAGCTCGATTTTCGGTAACACTTTAACCGAGGCCTGTCATTCCCGCGCAGGCGGGAATCCAGCGTGTAGGGTGGACAGATTTTCTGTCCACGCGGTTTTCTACAGTATCGTTTTGAATGATAGAATAGCGGTAAGTACAGCCGCTGCGTAAATGCCCGCCAAAATATCATCGAGCAGAATCCCAAACCCGCCGGGCAGCTTTTCGGCATTTCTAATCGGCCAGGGCTTCAAAATGTCGAAAATTCTGAATAAAATGAACGCCGCGGCGCAAACAAGGAGGATATTCTCACCCGCAAACGCAGCCGGCAGCAGGGCGACCGACTGGCCTGCAACCTCGTCAATGACAATCCAGCCGGGGTCTTTTTTATTGGTGATTTTTTCCGCCGAACCAGCCAGAACGACACAACTAATTGACGATAAAGTAGTTAGCACTGCTAAAACAGCCAATAAAACGCCGATATTAGGCCAAAAATGATGAATGACCCAAAACAAACCAATCGGCAACAGAGAACCCCAAGTCCCCGGCGCAATCGGCATAAAACCCAAACCAAAACACGATAGTATGATTTTTTTCACAGCCATAAATTATAGCCCGCAAAGCACTAAGGCACAAAGAAAATAAAAGTAGAAGATGGAAACTTTTGCATAACTTTAGTAAATACAGTAAGTTATGTAAAAAACGTCAAAATTTCTCTAAATCTTTTAAAAAAGAAAAGATTTTAGTGTATTGACTGCCCATTATTGCCGAAAAATACAAAGGATAGCAGGTTAAGCCGATTCGGCCTATCCGTTGTAAGTAAATAACGTCAGGGAACATAAGAGAATGGACTTTCGTAGTATTAGGCGCAGGGAAAGCCCCTGATACCGCAGAAAGGAGTGCCGGAAAATGTTGGTTTTGAGCAGACAAAAAAATGAGTCGATAATGATCGGCGATGATGTGGAGATTACCATCGTTGACGTTCGCGGCGACAAGGTAAGGCTCGGCATCACCGCGCCAAAGTCTATTTCTGTGCATCGCAGAGAGATTTTTGACGCGATTCAGCGCGAAAAGGCCGGCGGCAAAGAATTAGACAACCCAGCTCATCCGCAAAAATCAGCGAGCCAGTGATTCGCCGAAACGACAACAATATCTGAAATACCAAGGGCCGCTTAGCGGCCTTTTTTTTGCGCATTTTTTCAAATTTGTATTATCAGAGCCGCGACAGTAATGGAGCGGTCATTCTTCATTTTTCACTTTTAGTTTTTCACTTCTGTTGCCTTTGTGGCTATAATTAGGCTATGAAAATTATAGCTGATGAAAATATACCGTTTGTGAAAGAATGTTTCAGTTCCGTTGGCGAGTGTCTTACCTGCCACGGGCGGAAAATCTCCAATGAAATTCTAAAAGACGCTGATGCTCTGCTCGTTCGCAGTATAACGAAGGTCGATGAAAAGCTGCTTGCCGGGTCGAATGTAAAATTTGTCGCTACGGCCACGATAGGTTTTGAGCATATAGATATTGATTATCTGGCGAAAAACAATATCGGCTTTTCCTCCGCGCCTGGTTCAAACGCCAATTCTGTTTCGGAGTATATTACATCGGCGATTTTAAATCTTGCCGACAAATACGATTTCGACATCGCGAAAAAATCAATCGGCATTATCGGCGTTGGCAACGTCGGCAGCAGGGTGGAGAAAAAAGCAAAAGCTCTCGGAATGAAAGTGGTTTTAAATGACCCGCCGCTCGCGCGACAAACAGGCGATGAAAAATATCGGCCGCTCAAGGAAATTTTCGACTGCGATATTATAACTTGTCATACGCCTTTGAATTCGGATGGAATAGATAAGACTTACCATTTGGCGGATGAGGCGTTTTTTAAATCGCTGAAAAAGGGTGCTATTTTTATAAATTCATCTCGCGGCAAAGTTCATGATACCGGTGCGTTAAAAAATATAATTCGCACCGGCAAACTTACAGCCGCCGTTCTCGATGTCTGGGAGAACGAGCCGAACATTGATATTGAGCTGCTCGAGATGGTTGATTTCGGCACGCCGCATATTGCCGGGTATTCTTATGACGGCAAGGTGGCGGGAATGATTATGATTTATGAGGCGTTTTGCAGACACTTTGGCGTTGAGAAAACGGGCAAAATCGAGGATTTCCTGCCCGTGCCGAAGATTTCTGAAATTTTTATTAAAAATAATGAAAAAAAACCGTTACGTTTCGCTGTGAACAGTCTCTATGACATTAGAAAGGACGATTCTGCTCTGCGGCAAATGAAAAATGAGCCTGCGGATAATCGCGGGGCGTTTTTTGACAGCTTGCGGAAGAATTACCCCGTCCGCAGAGAATTTCAGAATACGACTGTTCGTGTTGATGATACGAGCCTCAAAAGCGTTTTTGAGGGATTAGGTTTTAAAACAACTAAATAATTGCGATAAAGGAGTTGGCGATGCAAGCAAAGAAGTTGATAATAATTGCAGCAGTATTTATCTTGGGGGGAGTTGTTGGTCTTTTTGGTTCGTCATATTTATATTACAAACATGTATTTTCACAATTAACGATGCAAGATGCGGAAACTTTGCATTGGCGACTGGTTTTGGCCAGCAAGATGCGTCTTGGCGAATCTGATAATGCAGTTAGTTTTTTGGAGGAAGGAATTGACAGTGAATTGCTTGGTCTCAAAAATTCTAAATTCCCAAAGAATGATTTTTGCTATTATGCTCTAATGGAAGCTAAAACTTATAGGAATCTTTATCCTTCTAATTCAAGAATGTCTTCTCAAGTAACCGATGCTCTGGTGGATATTCAAAAACTTGAGACATTTAGGTGTGAGGGGGCCTTGTCCCGTTTAGTTAAGCAAAATCAAACAAAAAAATAATATAGAGAACAGCGTGGACCAAAGTCCACCCGAAACTTTCATCTATCATTGGCGTTTGGCCGTTTTAGGAAAAGAAAGATATGAACAAAAGAATCTTAAATTTGTCAACTTATTCAGTAGTATTAGCTGTTGTCCCATGGTTTTATGCTATTTTTGCGGAATTTTTGACACCTGCTATTACAACAATAGTAGCATCGTTGGCTTATTTGTCTTGTTTTGCATCAATTGTTGTGGCTGTTATTGTTATTAAGCGAAAAGACAAACAAAGTGTTCGCTTGGCTCAAATTGCATTGGCATTAAATCTTTTATTTATTTTGGTGGTCGTTTTTTCTTTATTCTTCTTTCATAATCATACGAGTGTGAACTAATTTTGTAGGGTGGGCTCTTAGCCCACGCGGAAAAAGGTCAAATTACTATTTTTTGGAGAGATTTATTATGAAAAAGTTTTTTGTCTTGATGTGTGTTTTGGCGATTACTTCAACGGTTTTTGCGGAAGGAAAAGTTGAGGAGCCGGAAAAGGAAAAGCCGGATAATCGCAGTGTGATTGTCGATGCCTGGCTTGTTCGGGTTTCTGCTGATGCTTTGTATGAATCGGGTGTGAAGCCGTTTTCAGAAAAGGATAAGGAAAATGTTTCGATAACGAACCTGCTTTGGTGCTTAAGCGACCCTAATAATGGCAAGGTAATAGGCACTGCTAAGACAACGGCTTTGATGGCAGAAGAAGGTAACAACGAGTTAAGTTATAGAGAAAATATTCAAGAAGTCATCGGCTTAGACGGCAGCGGAAAGCCGGTTATGTCGGGCAATTACTTCTTGTCTGAAAATAGAGTCATGATTAAAACCTGTTCGTTTATTTTGGAAAATAAGCAGGTACGCATCGAATATGCGTTTGCAGCCAATCTGGCATATAAATCCGAAAAAAACCCCAGACCAGATGAAGTAAAAATTAATTCTAATAGCATAACTATTGTTCCAGTTCAAAAACCTGTTATAGTAGCGCAGACGCAAATAGGCGATGATATGTTTTTCCTCGTTCTGCATGCGGAAATTGTCGATTGATAAATGTAGGGTGGGCTCTTTTGTCGCGGCGCAGCGCAGCGAAGACGGAAGCCCACGCGGTTCATAGAAACAGTTTTAATTTTTTTTGAAAGGATTCGTTGTGAAAAAGTTTTTGTCATTGTCGTTGCTCATTACGGCAATTTTATACGGCAGCATTTGTCAGGCAGGTTTGTATGACGGTAAGGCGAAAGTCAATCCCTGCGATGTAAAAATCGGCTCACACAAAGCTGTTACTCCGGTGGCCAGACCTGATGTTGACTGGTGGACGCAGCGTCATCAGGCCGTTGTAAACAGAGTTAAGCAGGGCAATGTTGACCTCATAATGCTCGGCGATTCAATCACCCAGGGTTGGGAACAATCAGGCAAACAAGTGTGGGATAAGTATTATGCCCCGCGCAACGCCCTGAATATAGGCTTTAGCGGCGACCGCACTCAAAATGTTATTTGGCGGCTGCAAAACGGCGAAATCGAAAACATCAAGCCGAAATTAGCCGTAATAATGATTGGAATAAATAACTCCGGCGACGAATATACCGCAGAGCAAATTGCTGACGGCATCAAGACTGTCGTTTGTCAGTTGAGAACTAAATTGCCGGAAACTAAGGTTTTGATACTGGCGATTTTTCCGCTGGGCGAGTCTAAGATTAGTCCGCAGATTACAAAGAATCACAATGCAAGTAAGCTCGCATCTAAAATCGCCGACAACAAAACGATATTCTATCTGGATATAAACAAAAAATTCCTGAACAAAAAGGGCGTGCTTACCAAAGAGGTAATGCCGGATTTACTGCACCCGAATGAAAAGGGTTACCAGATATGGGCAGAGGCTGTTGAGCCGACAATCGCTAAACTTATGGGCGAGAAGAAATAGGAAGTAAGGAAGTAGGGAAGTAAAGAGGTACAAAAAACCGCTGGCAATACCGGCGGTTTTTTTGTGTATGGACTGCGAAGGTCAGTTATAATATGAGAGCCAGATTTTAGCTTGAACCTTAACAAAACTTAACACCTAAACCACTATACCCCGCCTATGCGGCATAATAATTATTCTTCCATGCCTTTATTCAGAATTTTCATATAACTTACATAATTATAGAGCCGATTTCTGCGACCGCCTGTAATTTCTTTGACAATGCCAAGTTTTTCGAGCTGCTCCATTACCATCGTTACAGTAGTAGCCCACAACCCGCTTAGCTGACATGCTTTTGGTATCGAAATAACCGGCTTTTGCAATAATGCCTGATGTACTCTAAGGGCAGAACCTGCCGCTCTGCCGATTGTGCGAATCTTTTCACGGTCTTGGTCAGCAACTTTCATAAGCTGATTTGCAGACTTGACCGCTGATTCAGCGGTTTCTTTGACAGCATCGGCAAAAAACTCGACCCAGCCTTCCCAATCGCCGTCTGTTCTTATTTTTTGAAGAAGATTATAATACTGGTCTCTGTGCGTTTTAAAATATAAACTCGGATAAAGCATCGGCTCTTTGAGTATCCTTTCAGCACAAAGCAGCAAAGTTATCAGCAGCCTGCCGACTCTGCCGTTACCGTCAAGAAACGGGTGAATAGTCTCAAACTGTCCATGCAATAAAGCGCACTTAATCAGAACAGGCGTTCCCTGATTTTTATCGTGAATAAATTTCTCTAAATCGCTCATACATTGAGCGACTTTATCGGGTGGAGGCGGAACAAAAAGAGCATTGCCCGGCCTTGTGCCGCCTATCCAGTTTTGAGACCTTCGGAATTGCCCCGGCGTTTTGTCGCTGCCTCTGCCTTTGGCAAGAAGAACTTTGTGAATTTCCTTTACCAGCCTTACGGAAAACGGCAGGCCGTCTCTTATCAGCTTCAAACCGTGATACATAGCCGCCACATAATTTGACGATTCCTGCACATCATCAAGCGGCACACCCGGAACTGCGTCATTCTCAAACAAAAGCAAATCAGATAGCGATGATTGCGTTCCTTCTATCTGTGAAGATAGAACCGCTTCCTTGCGGACATACATATAAAGAAACAATGAGGTATCAGGCAGCAGTATAGAAACACTATCCAGCCGCCCCAAAGCCACTAAGGCGTTATCTATTAAATCCTGAACCCTGCCGGTAGTGTTCAGAGCCGGACAAGGCGGCAAGGTATCGGGAATAAACGCCTTAACCTTTTCTCCAACCGTAGATATTGTCGCATATCGTCCTGATTTTGCCCTTTTCACGGTAAAAAAACCTTATTATTAAACTTGTAATAAGAAAAACAGTTATTACAAGATAACACGCTTTCTTGTAATAACAAGAAAAACTTTCGATTTCCGATTTTAGATTGAGAACTCATTCTTTTGGTTGTGAGACGCTAATCGACTTTGCAAGTCGTCAGTGTGTCCAATGTAAAATCTCTCCATGTTAGCTTCGGATTGTAATATATAGACATAATAAAATTTCATACCGGCCTGCCGAGTCGTAGTTCAGAGCCTGAAAAAATATTAAAATAAGTCCGCCTTCGCTAAAGCTACGGTGTAACAGTCTTCATTCATTGCTTTCGCTCTGAACGAAGACTGGAGGCGGCGGGATTCGAACCCGCGTCCCGAAACGTTTCAAAACAGGCATCTACATACATAGTTATTCATTTGGTTCTCGCCTCGCTGAACGTCGAATAACAGACTTTCAACTTGGCCAGTTTGTAGTTTCTCGCTTTGCTTGGACAAACGGCCTTGCAAAGCCATCCCGCATTTTGGCGCTCAGATGAAACCGGCAGGAGCGATCTCACGGAACGGGCCGCTAATTAAGCAGCCATTTTCAATTGGTAGTTGCCAATTAAATTTGTGTCGGATGATTAGCCAGGCCAACCGACATCCTGGATATGCAACCTGTCTCTCTACCCGTCCGGTCGAAGCCTTTCGCCCCCCGACAGTAGAAAATATTAAATTAGAATATCTAAATCAGAAACAAGACCCGATTTTTGAAAGAATCTTGCCACATTTATATACACACCAATATTATATCAACTATAAGCATAAAAGTCCAGAATAACCCAGAATAATAATGTTTATGAAATGTCGTAATTGTGCTATTTAAAAAATTCATTGAAACAGCCGTTGAGTTTCGATATAATACAATAGCAAGGTTTCCCCTGCGGTGTTCGACAGGAAGGAAAATATTTGAAGAATCTATAACCCTTATTCAGGGAAGTCAGAGCCTGCCGGTTCGAACAAGCCTGCTCGACAGGATTTTTGGACGGCAAAAAATGACTACCCACTTTGAAATACTGGGTTCTTTAAATAGCCTTTCATCGGCACAGGCGGAGGTTTCTATGCTTTAAAAAGGTCTGCTTCGGCAGGCCTTTTTTTGTTTGAATTCCATATCATTCCGCATTAGGCTTAAAACAGTTATCAGAAATTCAGTTATCAGTTATCGGCAAGAACCGCGTGGGCTAAAGCCCACCCTACAAAATTTTAAACCAATAACAATGCAGACAAAAACTGACATACAAAAAATACTTGCCTCAATCGGCGCTGAACCGAATCATCGGCTCGGCCAGAATTTCCTCATCGACCTGAACCTTATGCAGTTTTTGCTCACCAACGCCCACATAAATCATAACGACATTGTTCTGGAAGTCGGCACCGGCACTGGCTCGCTCACGGGCGAACTTATCAAAAGAGCAGGCAGGGTAATCGCTGTGGAATTCGACGACAATCTGGCGAAGGTAACGGCTGGAATGTTCGCCGGCGAGAAAAATTTCGAGCTTGTCAATGCTGATGCGCTCGAAAATAAAAATACAATCAATCACGAGGTTATGGCAAAACTCCGCGCTGCCAGACAGGAATTCGACGGTAAATTTCTGCTTGTCGCGAATCTGCCGTATAACGTCGCCTCAAGCGTAATGGCCAATCTTCTCACCGGCGATGTTGTTGCTGACGCGATGACGGTAACGGTGCAGAAGGAAGTCGCGTTAAGAATGGCCGCCCAGCCCAACACTGATGATTATGGAATTTTGAGTATAATTTTGACGGCGATGGGGCATTGTCGGATTTTGCGAAAATTGCCGCCGAGCGTTTTTTGGCCTGCTCCGCAAATTGATTCCGCGATTGTTCGATTCGACAGGGACGAGGCAAAAGTCGCGCAGATTCATAACGTCGAAATTTTCAAACAGGTTGTAAATCTGTTTATGGGGCATCGGCGGAAGATGCTTCGAGCCTGTGTGAAGTTTACCGAGGACAAACTTGCGGATATTCATCACTGGGACGATATTTTTACGCGTGCATTCGTCGAGCCGCACCACAGGCCGGAGGAATTGAGTGCAGTTGATTATGTCGCGATATCAAACCTCTGTAACGAAATGTTGTAGAGCTTCCCGCAAAAACCGGGATAACGTATTACTGCAACGCTGCTTAGTATCGGATTGTCCGTGTTTAAAATCCTAAGCACGAAACCCTAAATCCGAAACAAATCCAAAAATCAAATCTCAAATGTCCAAAACAACCAGGTCGCAACGCCGATAGGATGGTTTTAAATTTTGGATTTAGGTCATTTGTATTTGTTTAGGATTTCGATATTAGGATTTCGGATTTAATCGCTTATTTCAAAAGCAGCTACGTCCTTGCTTATCAAAAGATGTGTCGCAGTAGTATTACGCTTTACCCATAAGCTCTTTTATTTCCGGGGCTTTCAGCAGAACCGCCGAACCTATAAACGAAATCGCCCCGGCAGGCACGCAAACTAATAAAACAAGCAGGTAGTTCATATCTCTCATATAGAACCGCAGCAGATAAACAACCCCAGCCATAACCGCGCAACCGATAAGAGTTCTCGTCAGACTCGCTGCGATTTTTCTGCCGCCCAAAAGGCCAAGTCTTTTTCGCAAAATTAAAATCAGTACCATAGCGTTTATAGAAAATGTAATCGACGTTGACAGGCCGAATGCCGCAATACCTATACCCGGAATAAAAACTAATGTAAGAAACAAAACCAAATTAACTACCGATAAAATACACGAAACTTTAAGAGGGGTTTTTGTGTCTTTACACGCATAAAACGCCCGTGCGAGAATTTGATAACTGCAATACGCCCACATACCAAGAACATAAGTTTTCAGGACAAAAGCCGCCTGCATAGAATCGGCAGGCGTAAATTTTCGCCGGGCATAAATCATCATAATCGGCTCGGCAAGAACAAAAAGCCCTACGCCCGAAGCTATGCCTTCCATTAATGACAGTCGAATCGCTCTATTGATACTGCTGCGAAGGTTGACCATATCGCCGCGTAACGCATATCTGCTCATCAGCGGAAAAACCGCTACCCCAAGCGAAATAGCGAATATGCCCATCGGAAACTGGTAAAAATTTCTCGCTGCCTGTACGCGTACGATTACACCTTCATTAAGCGGGTATAAAATTTGATGTCCGAAAAAAGGAAACGAAGTTGACTCTGCTGTCGCTCGCAAGCCATAAGCGATGAAATCCTGAAAGAATTCCGAGAACTGGAGGAAGCCAAGACCTATAAGCATCGGCGTGAGCAATTTTAATATCTCCGCGATGCCGGGTTCTCTCGGTTTTAATCGCGGCATCAAAAATAATCCGCTTTTTTTTAGCAGCCAAAGAATTGCAGCCAACTGTACAACGCCTGCGATTACAACGCTAAAGGCAACGATTGTTAATTGGCCTTTGAGATTTCCCTCTAACATCGGCGCAAGCCACCACGCTGCGACAATACCAAATATATTGAAAATTATCGGAGCAGCGGCAGGATAAATAAAATGCCCTTTTGAATTTAACGCCGCAGAACATAAAGCAAGCAGGCAAACCGTGAACATATACGGATACATAATTATCGCAAAGAACATTACAATCTCATGGTCTTTGGGGTAGTGCACGGGAAGAAGCGAATAAACGTAAAAACAAACTTCGCCTATAACTAACAGAAACGCCAGAAACACCGCAAGAATCGCAAATGCGTTCGCAAGAAGCAGTCGTGCCTTTTCAATTCCCTGTTTCTCATAGACATCGGTAAAGACCGGCACGAATGCCGAGGCAAGAGCTCCTTCGCCAAACAGCCGCCGAAAAAGATTTGGAATTTTAAACGCGATTCCAAACGCATCATTATAACCAAGCGCACCGAGAGATGTTATTCCCATATCGCGGACAAACCCGAACAAACGTGAAATAAATGTAATACCCGCCACGACTTTGGCGGAGGTGAAAAAATGTTCGCGCTCCTTATGTTCGCTTATGTCCTGCTGATTCATACCAATCTTTGTGCCTTAGTGCCTTTGTGGCTATTTGTTTTATTCCAATTCACATCTGCCGAGAATCGCGTCTGTCAGAACGGCCCCGCCGACGAATTCGATTTGGCTTCCGCCGGGCAGGCCGCGAGCCAGGCGAGTTACTTTTACGCCGAGCGGTTTTAACAGCGAACTGATGTATAACGCCGTTCCGTCGCCGTCAACGGTTGGGTTGGTCGCCATAACGACCTCGACGATTTTTTCGCTGCGAACCCGGCTAAGCAGATGATTGATTGTCAAATCCTCCGGCTCGATGCCGTCAAGCGGCGCGATGTGTCCGCCGAGAACGTGATAGCCCCATTTGCACAGGCCGGTTTTTTCCAGCGCGATTAAATCCTTAAACTGCTCGACAACGCATATAATATTTTTTTCGCGCCGAATATCCAAACAAATCGCGCAGGTATCCGTTTCGGAAAGATTGTGGCAGGTTTTGCACTGGCCGACTGTGTTTTTTACTTTCGTTATCGCGTCAGCTAACAATATTGCCTCATCTTTTGGCGTTCGGAGAATATGAAACGCCAGCCGTTCAGCCGTCTTTGTGCCTATGCCTGGCAGCCTGGCGAATTCTTCTATCAACTTATTCAGGCTCTGCGTATATGCCGGATTCATCATTGTTCGTTTTCCTCATTCACTTCTATTATACTTGCGTCAAGGCCGAAAAGAACCGTCTTTATCGCGGGTATATTCGCGGCCTGGTCAATAGTTTTTCTGCTGGTCTTTGCACCGGCTGGCTTGGCGGGCTGCTGGACAGGCGCATCGCCGGCTGAAATTTTTTCAAAAACAGCCTTCATCTTTCTGCCCATAGCGGAACTTAAAGCTGTTTCAATCGCCTCGGCCTTTCCGTTGCTTCGGCAGAGATTGATTGAAAAATCATCTGTCAAGCCAAGCGACAGTATATCCGCTTTTAAACCCATCGGCTGCGCCTTCTTCAGTAAATCAGCAAGTCTGCCATTTGAATTCGCTCTGACGGATTCTACAATATCGTTCCAATTATTTTTTATCTGCTCGATATCCGTGGTGTTCAGAGCCGCGACAGTAATGGAGCGGTCATCTTTCGTGGTTAGCCCCGGCAATACCTTGCCGGGGTCAATGTCTATACCGCGTGGAGTGCTAATTATCGGAATGTTTTTTTTTAACTCTGCCGGCGCAGGTCTGGCGGAATTTCCACAGGCCAGCAGTTGCGGTATGCTCATAAAATGCTCGTTGAGCGCAAGCCGCAGCAGCGCAGCCTCGCACAAGGCACGCGGATTATCGCTGTTCTTCACAGGCCAGCGGAGTTTTTCGAGCATAGTAACATTATGCACTAATGACGGTATATCGAAAGACTCTGCGATTTTGGAAAGCATTTCCTTTTCCGAGCGAGTCAAAATAACAAGCGATTGATTCCCGCCCGCCGAGGCCTTTAAGACCATTAAATCGCGAACCGCTTCAATCAGACTATCAAGAACGCCGATACAGCTCATTCCCGAATTCAGCAAGCCATCAAGACAGACAAGCGTTTCTGCCGCATCGCACATTCCGATTTTTTCGACGAGAGCGTAAATTTTTTCTCTGCTGGGCTGTCCCAGAAATTCTTCGAGCATTTCAACGGTGAGTGTCTCCGCTCCCGCGCTGATGAGCTGGTCGAGCAGGCTCAACCCGTCGCGCATCGAACCGTTGGCAAGACGAGCCAGCGCGATAATGCAATCGTCCTCGAATTTAATTTTTTCCTCGGTGAGGATTTTTTTTAACTGCGTAATAATATCGGCAGGGCTGATATTGGCAAAATCGAATCGCTGACATCGCGACTGAATCGTCGGCAGCACCTTATTCGGCTCGGTCGTCGCGAAAATAAACTTAACGTGCGCCGGCGGCTCTTCGAGAATTTTCAGCAGAGCGTTAAACGCCTCCGTTGTGAGCATATGAACTTCATCGATGATATAAATTTTAAATCTTGCCCGTGCCGGCTTGTAAATGGCGTTTTGCCGAAGTTCGCGGATATTGTCAATGCCGCGATTGGAAGCGCCGTCAATTTCGAGAACATCAATATCGTCGCCGGCGTTCACCGCTACGCAGCTATCGCATTTTAGACAGGGTTCTGTTGTCGGCCCATCGGCGGAAAGGCAGTTAAGGCTTTTGGCCAAAATCCTGGCCATTGTGGTTTTGCCGACTCCTCTTGTTCCGCTGAACAAATACGCGTGAGCGATTCTGCCGGTTTTTATCGCGTTTTTCAGGGTGTGGCAGCTCGCCGACTGACCGACTACGTCGTCAAACGTCTGCGAACGATACCGCCTTGCCAAAACTGTATATGCCATTCTTACAAATTCCCCACAATTTTCATCCATTCGCTAATATGTAATTTTTTTACGTCCGAACCACTTTTAAATTCCTCACTGATATTGAATGTATATTTAGCAAGGAAGTCTTTGAGGTCTGGAACTAATCTCAAATAATACTTTAGCGATGGTATAATGCCATTTGGAACAACATCTATATTGCGTTCAGCCTTTATTTTGTGAACCAGATCAAAAATCTTTTTTTTACTGTCTTTAAAATTAGGATTTGCGGTGGTTAAGACAAAATACCTTTTTATTGGGGCGTCTTTTATTTTTTTTAGCACATCCTGAATCATCTGGCAATCAATCGGAATGTTGTGCTTGACTTCCACCACCTCAAAAGGGGTTTTGCTAATTGTTTCAAAAATCTCTATATCCGCATATCCGACATAACGGTCAGATGTCGTATGGCTTCTTAATGCATTAAGCGTTTTACTCTGATAAATTTTTACATTTTCCAGTAAAAGCTGATATATCGTATATATTGCAATAACCGGCAATCGAGATGATTGTTTTAGCGAAAAATGTTTTTCTAACATTTCAATTATAATGTCAATCGTCAGAATATCTGCCACAATAGCGTTTTTTGTATTTGCGGCGATTTTGCTTTCTTTGCCGCATTTCTTTAACAATTCCGCAAGGATAATTTCCAAATAAACCCTCGACGGCTGTTTTTTTTCTTCAACATCATTCAAAATCGCCAAAAACGCTTTTTTAACCGCTTCGTTTCTTATTTTTCCGGGAAAGTTCATAGTAAAAGGATGCGGCTGTTCTATTGAACGGGTAAGCCAGCCGCTTTCTTTCGGAGCAAATCTCGGAAAATGCTTTTTAAGAAATGGCGTTATGATTCTTGTATCCAAACTTCGCCCTGAATACCCGCCCTTAAACTCGCTTCTGTGAAGTCTAACATCCTGTGCAGGATTTCTAATTTTCTCAATAAGCGAAGTAATCGTCACGGCAATCAAAGATTTCTGTGCTTCCGCATTATCCACAAGGCATTTAACATAACCTATTTGTGTCTTGCTAATGGTGCCGGTTTGTTTTTTGCGTGATGCCGCAAGAGCATCGTTAAGGATATTCAAATGTTCATTTGCCTGCTTCATATAAATAATTCCATAACCATTTCTTTTTGAACGGTTGCAAGTCTCTTCTCCGCATATTCGCAATAATCAGCATTAACTTCGATGCCAATATAATTTCTTTCCATTTTTTTCGCAACCATTGCGGTCGTTCCCGAACCAAGAAACGGGTCTAAAACAACATCGTTTTTTCGAGTAAGCAGCTTGAGAAATTCCTGCACAATATATTCCGGATATATTGCCGGGTGAATATTACCCTTTATTGTTTCTACCGGACTTTCGATGATGTCTCTTTTGAGGGATTTGCCGTATATTTTTATAACGGTAAAACCATCTCTGTCCAAATGTATTTTTCTGCCGCCATTTTGCCCACCGTAAGGTTCTGCGTGAATACCTTTTATTTTAAGGCGAAAACCTTCAATTTTACCTGTCTTAACTTCCCAGATAACTTCCTGAAGTCTTTCCCTGCACTGCTGTTTTTGGTCAGCCGACAAGTCAGATGCTTCTATTAAATTAAAATACCCCTTGCCGACATTTTCGCCGTTTCCGTTTGCTTTTTTCCTTACATAGTCCATATGCCCCAGAAAAGCGTCTTTATCAAAAAAATACTTGTTGCTTTTGACAAAAATAAAAAAAGGCTCGCTTGACGGGATAAGTTTCCTCTTGTCCTGTTTGGGAACGGGATTGGTTTTTACCCAGGTTACTTCATTCAGCAGCCTGACGTTTGTTTCCTGCCCCACTGCAATCGCAAACCTATATGGGACAAGCAGAAGGTTGCCGTCTTCGTATTTATCGCCTATGTTAAAAACTATCGCTCCGCTGTCTTTTATTACCCTCACGCATTCTTTGAAAATTTCCAGCAACCCTGCAATATACTCTTCGACCTTTTTTTCGTGACCTAATCCACCTTTGCCATAATCACGCTGTTTATAATATGGCGGACTTGTGATAACCAAATCAACAGAATTTGAGGGAATCTTCCGCATTACCTCATTGGCATCTCCGCATACTACTTTATTCAAATATCTTTCAATACTATTTATCTTCAATCGTTTATTCCTATTTATTCGTGTATTTTAACCTGTTCTTTTACGTTTTTCACCCTAATTTTTCGGTTTTAATAATTACTTGCCATTTTCCCCAAAGTTATTATACTTAAAGGGGTTATACGGCCGGGCCCGGGCAAGCAGCATTCGCGAACCTGGTCAGGCGGGGAACCGAGCAGCCATAAGCATTTATGCGGCTGTGCACGGCAAACCCGGCCGCCTTTTTTTGGGTTAGCCCTGCCAATACTTTGGCAGGGTCAGAGCCGCGACAGCCTGTCCTCCGTAGTTTTAACGAAGGAGGATAATGGAGCGGTCAGTCTTTTGTAATAGATTTCAGGGGAAGCATTATGAAAGTCAGAATTGACGATAGCTGTACCGCCTGCGGTTTATGTGTCGAAACCTGTCCGGAAGTTTTTCAGATGGGCGATGAAATCGCCGAAGTCGTCGTCGAAGGAGTTCCACCGCAGTTCGAAGATGCCGCACAGCAGGCCGCCGAAGAATGTCCCGTAGAAGCAATAGAAGTAGAATAATTTCGTGGACTACAGAGATGGGTCATTCCGGGCTTGACCCGGAATCCATATTTATATATTTCTCTGTGAACTCTGTGTCCTCTGTGGCTAAAAATAAAATCTTTAAAAACTCTGTGGCGGTCTTTTTG
>MHXU01000047.1 GCA_001824555.1 Planctomycetes bacterium GWC2_45_44 | reverse complement strand
GCTGCGAGAAATGGCAAAATGTTTGAGACAAGCAATTTTTACCTGTCCAAATTTATTGTAAAAGGACTTTTTCAGGGACGACTATTTAGCACACAACTAATGCCAGTTTACCTCGCATAAAAAAAGCCCCTGTTTTGCAGGGGCTTTTGAGCAATCAAAAATAAAACAAACATGTGGACAGCAAAGCTACCCGCCCTACTGGATTTTTATTCGTAAAAATGCGTCGATTCCGTTTCCCAGACATCTCTTTCGAGCTGGTCGCTAATCATTTTCGCCTTGAACCTAACATCCTTTACGGCATTTGCCTTTACGGTAACATTCCAGATGGCCTTTGTCTTTGCGGCCAGCGTCGGCAGCGGAGCAAATGTAATCGTGCCATCGGCAAACATCCCCGACGTAGCTCCCGCGCAGCTTACATAAGTCATTTCAGGCTCAAGCGTCGCGACTATGCTGATATTAGTGCCTACCGCGCTGCCCTGATTGGTCGCGATAATCTGATACGTTGTGGATTGGCCGACTTTAATCGGGTCGGTAATATCAACCACCTCAAGCAGAATCGCAGGCACGCCCACGACTTTTGTTTGAGCGGTCGCTGAAACTGACTCGCAGCAGCCCGCTGACGCTGTCGTGCTGCTGATAAGCGTTCCGATTCCGCCGGGCATATAAACAGCAGAAACGTTTGCTGTCGCGCCTGGAGCGAGTGATGCGATTTTCCAGACGACTTTGCCGCCAACCAGAGCGCCGCCGTCGCTTGCTCTGACAAAACTGGCGCCAGCTGGAATTTGCGTTTCGATAATCGTATTTACCGCAGCCCAGTCGCCGATATTGGAAACCGTAATATCATAAACAAGCTCTCTGTCGAGATACTGAACATCGGAACACTTTTGGGTCAGGCTAAGTTTCGGCGACTTTACGGCGATTGTCGACGCGGGCGACATAACCTTTATTCCGCCATCAGCGGTTGCGACTGCGCTGCCGGTATAAACCCCTGCCTTTTGTGCCGTTACGGCAACGGTTATATTCCTTGCCGTTCCGCCGGCCAGCGTTCCGAGCATAACGTCAACCTTGCCGGCGCCTTGAGCCGTGGTCAGGCCGCAGGGCAATTCATCAGTAACCCTGACATTATTCGCAGGTCCCGTGCCTGTATTTTCAACTCTTATCGTATAACTAATCGCATCGCAAATGGAGACCTCGGCGGGGACGATTCTGCTGACTGCAACCATCGGCTGAACGCTTACAGACTGGAGGCAAAGCGGAACTCTGTATGTCAGGTCAACGCAATTTTGAATAATGCCCCCTGCCGTCGCGATTGCGACGCTGTTAATTTCTTTGGTCTCTCCCGGCCCGATACTCGGAAATACCCACATCAGTTTATTGCCCTGAACATCGGCGGCAGGATTGCCATTCTTATATTGCAGGTTGCTTACAATCGTATCGGTTACTACGACATCAGCAATATCCGAGCCGGTCAGGTTTGTAACTCTTATCGTATAATTGAATTCGGCGCCTGTCTGAACCTGTGAGGGCATACACTTTTCGAGTTTTACGTTGCCGCACGCGCCGCAGGGATAAATTTTCTCTGCGCAATTGACGACAACCGGAACCGGAGCCGGCACTGGTGCAGGCGGTGGAGGAGGAGGTTGTGGCGGCTCAACCGGCTTTGGCTGTTCCAGACACATATTAGGCAGCTTCAGAGGAGCGGGCTTGCAGCCCTTGTCCCACATAAACGAAACCGATTTGTCGGCGGGCTCATTGTGGTTCAAATGCTGCCAGGTCTTGCAGCTATAACAGCCCGCTGTCAGCAAAAAAAAACCCAGTACTACAACAAATAAAACTTTCCTTTTCATAGTAAACCTCCTGCTGGTTAAGGATTATAAAATTTCAAAGTTCAAACATAGACAATCGGCAGTCTCTTGCCGTCCCGGAGATATCTCAAATCAGGATACCCTCGCGGCTGGGTATTATACCAATCTTAACAGGAGAAAAAAAGGTTTTTTTGAAAAAATTCCCCCTATCTTAGCTAAATTTCGTATATTTATAGGACTCGGTTAATCAGGACAGGCCAAGTCTTAATAATAATTTTGTATAGATTTTGACGATTTAGGGCGGCAAGGCTATAATTCTATTATTAAGGACAGTTTTTTCAGGAACTACTCGATGGAACAGGGACTTATCGTAATTTTAATAGTGGTTGTTTTGGCGGTGATGATGGTGCTGCTGTGGCAAAGCGTGCGAACGGGGCTTGAGGGAATTAGAAAGGCGCAGGAAAATCTGTCGCAAAATCTTCAGCAGTCGCTCATCGCAGGTCAGGATACGGTCAATAAAAATCTTCAGTTCCACGCCTCAACGCTCGAAAAACTCAACAATCAGCTCGGCCAACTTCAGGGCAGCAGTCAAAAAATAATGGAACTTGGCGGCGATTTAAAAAGTCTTCAGCAGGTTCTTGCCAGTCCAAAACTGCGAGGCGGACTTGGCGAATGGCAGCTTGATAAAATTCTGTCCACCCTGCTGCCTGCCGAAAGTTTCGCCGTTCAATATACTTTTCGCGACGGCAAAAAAGTCGATGCCCTTGTAAAGATGCCGCAGTATTCAGTGCCGATTGACGCGAAATTTCCGCTGGAAAATTTTCAAAAACTTCAAAAGGCAGAAAACGATGTCGATGCGAAAAAACTTCGCGGCCAGTTTTTGCGCGACGTTCAAAAACACATCGACAAAATCGCCGAAAGCTATATCAAGCCCGATGAAGGTACGCTGGATTTCGCTATAATGTTTATACCAGCGGAAAATGTTTATTATGAAACGATAGTCAAATCCGATAATGATACAGTGAGCATCGCTGATTATGCGATGGAGCGAAAGGTTTTCCCAGTTTCGCCAAACCTGCTTTATGTTTATCTGATGACGATTGTGATGGGACTGCACGGCCTGCAAATCGAAAAACAGGCGGCGGAAATCCGTAAAAATCTCAAAACCCTTAACGTTTCGTTCGCCGATTTTATAACGGCGTTTGACACGCTCGGCGGACATCTGCGAAACGCGAACGCCAAACACGATGAAGGCCAGAAAAAACTCGATAAACTCGTAATGCAGTTGGGACAAATACAAAATGAAGATTGATATGAAAAAATAAACCGTTACCGTTATATTTAGCCGCCGGTTTTACCGGCGGTTTGAACCAATAGTGAACCGGCAAAAGAAAACCCCCAGTAAAACTGGGGGCTAAATATTATGACAAAAACATTAGGGTATATGCTGACGTGGACAACTTATGGCACATGGCTCCAGGGCGATGAACGCGGTTATGTAAAAGATGGAGAAGTTCTTCCCGCCAATGAGATGCTAATGCAGGCTAACAAAAATTTGCAGGTTCAAGACATTGTTAAATTATCAGTCGCTCAGCAAGATGTTGTCCGCCAAGCCATACTCAAAGAGGCCGTGTTGCAGAAACAACGCATATATGCCTTATCTGTTCAGTCAAATCACGTCCACCTTGTTGCAGAATACACACCGCAGCCAATAGAGAAAATCGTGGCGTATTACAAGAAGGCCGGCAGACTTGCCTTGAAAGCTCTGGGTTGCGATGGTAAAGTATGGACGGCAGGATACGATAAAAGATTTTGTTTTGATAAGGGAGCATTGGAACGAAGGATACAATATGTGCAAAATCACAACAAATAAATATTTAGCCGCCGGTTTTACCGGCGGTTAAAAACCATCGTGAAACAATAAAAGAAACCCCCAGTAAAACTGGGGGCTAAATATAAATATATTGGAACGACATATACAAAATGAAGATTGATATGAAAAAAATAAACAAAATTGTAATGTATATCGCCGGCGGTTTTTTAATCGTCGCCTCTGCGTTGAAAATAAATCAATTGCTCACAGAACCTGTCATCAGCAAAGGTTTTTGGGAATCGTGGGAATTTTTCCTCATTCAAATTCCACTCGAACTCGGTTTAGGTATCTGGTTAGTCTGCGGGCTGTTTCGCAAGGCAGCGTGGCTTCTCGGCACAATCGCGTATCTCGGCTTCATCGGCATTACATTATTCAAAGCACTGACCGGTCAGGAATCCTGCGGCTGTTTCGGCGTAGTTCAGGTCAACCCCTGGATTACCCTTTGGCTGGTTGATGTGCCGATTTTTCTGCTGCTTGCGATTTTCAGGCCTAAGGGCGAAAAACTTCTTCCGCCGCCCTGGCCGAAGGCTGCGTATTTTTTCGCGATTGCGCTGCCGACTTTTATTTTGCTTCCGATGATTGAATACACGCTTATAACCAATAAGCAGACAAAGCCCGCGGCACAGGACTGGCTCGTAAAATCCGCAGCGGAACAAAAAACTGTCTGGCCGCTGCTGGAAGATATTGATATAGAAGGCCAAATCGGGAAAGGCGTATGGGTGGTTTTTATGTACCATAACGACTGCCCCACCTGCAAAGAAGTATTGCCGCAATATCTCGAAATGCAAAAGACGCTGGCCGGCAATGAGAACGCGATTGACTTTGCGTTTATTGAGATGCCGCCTTATGCTGATGGCGACCTGCAGTTAATCCCTTCCGATGCCGATATAACACGCGGCAAATTGAACGATAAAAAGAAATGGTTTTTAGAAACGCCGGTTGTGGTGGTTCTCGACGATGGCACAGCCGTCGCCGCTTATGAGGGTATCGCTCCGGAAATTGATGAATTGCTCGATGCCACTTTCGGACAATAGAAAACGTCAAAAAGAAATAGAGGCCGCTTAAACGGCTACTTTTAATTTCCGGCGGTCGATGGCATTGGCAAAGGCCTTGAGAACATAGTTCTCGACGACCGCTTCCCAGCTCATATGCACAGCCAAATCGTAGCCGGAGTTAATCATCTCGACAAGTTCATCGTCATTCTTCGGCAATCTTGCGAAAATTTCCATCGCGACCTTTTCGCCGACGTGCCGTTCAACTTTATTTCTGACGTTCATATCTATCTTGAGCAGAGCATCGACATCGCCTGATTTGAGTTCTTCAATATCGGTGTAATCGGCGATTATCACATTTCGGCTCGCTTCGCCATTGGTAACCCTGTTCACAAAGCCTGCACAGCCGCAGACATTGCTGAACACGCAAATTCCGCCGAAACTAAGCGGCTCAACCTGCGCTATGCCGAACGGCTCGTAAATGCTCTGGCCAAATTCGACATCGCTGCCCTTGCGAATATCCATAAATTCCATATCTTCCGGCATTCTGATACCGCAACTGCGTCTGTCGAATCCGAATTGATTTACAAAAATCGCTTTTATGTTCCTGCTGCGAGCGTTGAATTCCTGCACGCCGGCATAGAACGCCGCCTCGCCGCCGCTTAAATCCGGCAGGCCTTCACGATGCGCGACCGGCCACTGATATTCGGATTCCATACGCAAAATATCTTTCGGCCGTCTGTGGCCTATTTCCGTACTCAACAGAAAATAAACCGCTGATTTGTGCAGCGGACGCAGTTCCTTTTCAACCTGTTCAAGCACGCGCAAATCGCGCCACAGCCCCTTACTGCGGACAAGCCGGGTAACGTGGCTGAAAACATAATCGGGTCTGAAACCGAGCAGATTTTCGCAGTACTTGACAAGCCTTTCTTTGGACTGTTTTTTCTCTTCAAGGCTTATGTGATAGGCTGGTATGCCGTTGTATGTCAATTCGATGTCGGCATTATGAAATTCCGGCGAGAGGAATCGCAGTTCCTTTACGACATAATCGCCGACGGCAAGAATACTGTCGCAGAAACGCGAAGCGTCAACCAGCGCGCTTTTGAAATAATGGCTCTGGTCGCCGAAGACATCCGGCAGGGACAAGCCCTCTGCCTGGGCCTTTTCCATTACGTTATAGAACATCGTATCGTGGCCGGAGCGTTCTTCAACGATTTTCCGAACGGTGGCGACTTCGTGTGCGTAAAATACCGTTTTGAAATCGTACTGCGTGTCGATTTTCGCCGCCAGCGCGGTTGGCATACCCATAAATTCGTGCGCAACAATTATGGTTTCGCCCTCCTGCGGGGTAACGCCGATTACCTTAATCGCTTCAATCGCCGGCGGTGCAAGCCGCATCCATTCCTCAAATCCCCACAAATGCTCGTATAAATTACTCATTATTCCGAAATGATTGAAAAGCTGTCCCTTGAATTGATTTAGCGGACCCGCGTTCATTCTGCGAACATCGACAAGAATAACCTCCGGCATACTCTTTATGCCTGTTCTGACATCCTCGAAAAGCCGTCTGCCATAGACAATGTCAACGTTGTAGTGTTTTTCGATGCTCCTGAATCCGCCCGCGTAGCCGGTCTTACTGTAGCCGTCTGCGCTGGAATATAGAACTTCTCCGCCAAGGCCGAGCCGGTTTTCAACCGGGCCTTCTGTGGTGAAAAGAACGCTCACAAGCACGGTTCTGCCGGTGTTTTCGATATAGG
>MHXU01000046.1 GCA_001824555.1 Planctomycetes bacterium GWC2_45_44 | reverse complement strand
AGCTCCTGTTACGCAGGCCTATGCTGACAAAATCGGCGCAGACGGCTATGCTCCAGATGCCGCTTCAGCGGTTGATGTCGCGAAAAAATTAGTCGGCAAATAATACCGGCGGTTTCGCTACGAAAAAAAACAAAACCCCCTGATTCATCAGGGGGTTTTTATTTTACTGACTATTTGCTACTTGCTACTGGCTATTAGCTATTAGTTTTCCCGGCTCTTCGAGCAGTTTGGCGACAAGGCTGAAAAATTGAGCGGCTTCCGCGCCATTCGCTGTTTTGTGGTCAACCGCAAGCGTCATCTTAACGATTTTGCGCGTAACAAAAGCCTCGTCCTGCGATACGCAGGTATCGGTGATTTTGCCGACTCCAAGGACGCTGCACTGGCCGGGGATTACAATCGGAATAAATGAATCCACTCCCAGTTCGCCAAGATTGCTAATCGTCATACACCCGTTTTTTAAATCGTCGTCGGCAGGTTTGCCCGCCTCGATGCGTTTAATAACAGCGATTCGAGCGGCGGCGATTTGAGCGAGATTTTTTTTGCAGACATCTTTAATAACCGGTGCGACCCTGCCGATGGTTACGCCGATGCCCGGCGAATCGGCAAGATGAACGCAGTCGCCGGCGAACGTGCCGGTCATAATCGGCCACTTCTCAAACCCAACCGCCAGCGCCCTTATCAAAAAATCATCGAAAGATATTTTAACCGGACTTGTTTTATTCAATTCGTTTTGCAACTGTACAAGTTCTGTTATGTCCGCGGCGATACTAAGATAAAAGCAGGGGATATTTTGTTTTGAAAACAGCATTTTTTCGGGCGACATCTCCGCAACGCCGTCCAAAACAGGCTGCTCCTGACAGCAGCAGGCAGACGCGGATTTTTTCGCAGACGCGGCAAAATCAGCGGCGTTAATTTTTTCATTTTCGCCGCCGAGTACGAGCAAAGTTGAGCCGACTTCGAGTGTCTGGCCGTCTTTGGCGATTATGGCCTTGACGAAGCCTTCTTCAGGCGATTCCATTTCGAGGGTTACCTTATCGGTTTCGATTTCGAATATTAGAGCGCCTTTTTTGACGTTATCGCCGATTTTGACAAGACATTTGAGGATTGTTCCCTCATAGGTGTCTGTACCGAACTTCGGCAGTTTAATTTCTTTAGCCATCGCTGTTCCCTGCTTTCACTTTCAAAACACGGAAAATACTTTAATAAAAAGCCCTTGTCAACAAGGATTTAGCGTTGAAAAACCGTGGAAAAACTGTTATTACTATCGATATGGATAAGCAAAAAATAACTGTTGAACGGGTAAAAACCGTCGCCAAACTGGCCAGGCTGAACTTAAACGATGCGGAAATTTCGCAATTTTCCGCACAGTTAAGCGATATTCTGCAATATATCGAAAAATTAAATCAGCTCGACACCGCCGGCATTGAGCCGCTGGCGCATTGTCTGCCGGTTAGTAACTGCCTGCGAGATGATATTATTAAGCCTTCGCTCGGTACGGAAAAAACATTGTCCAACGCACCCGACAGCGATGGCCAGTTTTTTATAGTTCCCAAAATCCTCGACGAATCAGGAAATTTATAGCCACAGAGTTCACAGAGAACACAGAGATATAAATATGCAAATTTTAAAACTTACCTGCAAAAATTTAAGAGATAAAATCGCCGCTGGCGAAATAAAAAGCATAAATGCTGTCTCGGCGGTTTTTGAGCAAATCGAAAAAAATGATGCCAAAATCGGCGCGTATATCAGCACGTTCAAAGAGCAATCTTTTGCCAAAGCAAAAGAGGTTGACGAAAAAATCGCCGCCCAAAAACCCGTTGGAGCTTTGGCAGGCGTGCCAATCGCCATTAAAGACAATATGTGTTCGACGTTCGGCGCGACAACCTGCGGCTCGAAAATTTTGCAGAATTTCCATTCGCCTTATGACGCAACAGCCGTCGAAAAACTCCTCGCTGCCGATGCCGTGATCGTCGGCAAAACAAACCTCGACGAATTCGCGATGGGTTCAAGTACCGAAAACTCCGGCATAAAACAAACCGTAAATCCGCTCGATTATTCCCGCGTACCAGGCGGCAGCAGCGGAGGTTCAGCGGCAGCGGTCGCAGCGGAGATGTGCTTTGCCGCGCTGGGCAGCGACACAGGCGGCTCAATCAGACAGCCGGCGGGCTTTTGCGGAATAGCAGGCCTAAAACCCACCTATGGCAGGGTTTCACGATATGGCCTTGTTGCCTACGGCTCAAGTCTCGACCAAATCGGACCTCTGACAAAAAACGTCGAAGATTGCGCACTGATTCTGAATGTTATCGCAGGCCACGATGAAAAAGACAGTACAAGCATTGACGAAAAAATCGCTCCCGTGCAGGATTGGCTGGCGACGGTAAATACAAAACCGCAAAATTTTAAAATCGCGGTCGTGCCGGAACTTTTCAAAGGAGCCGACAGCGAAGTCGTCGCGGCGGTCAAAAACGCCATCGAGTTTTACAAAAAAAACGGCGCAGAAATCATTGAAATTTCCATGCCGCATTTCGATTACGCGATAGCGACTTATTATCTAATCGCCACCGCCGAGGCATCGAGCAATTTAGCCCGCTACGATGGCGTTCACTACGGCCACCGAAGTAAAAACGCAAATGATTATATCGAGGTTTATTCCAAATCGCGTGATGAAGGTTTCGGCCCCGAAGTAAAACGCCGAATAATGCTCGGCACTTACGCCCTGTCCAGCGGCTATTACGATGCCTATTATTTAAAAGCTCTCAAGGCTCGCAATTTAATTCGCGGCGATTTCACCGCGGCGTTCGCAAAGGCCGATTACATCATTATGCCGACAAGCCCGACGACAGCCTTTAAAATCGGCGAAAAAACAAACGACCCGCTGCAAATGTACCTTTCCGATATTTACACAATCGCTGTAAATCTCGCAGGCGTACCTGCAATCAGCGTTCCCTGCGGCAATGACAACAATCTGCCGATAGGATTGCAAATAATCGCCCCTGCCTTTGAGGAAGCAAAACTCCTCCAAATCGCCAGACTTTTTGAAATTAGCCGCCCGTGAGTTCTTAATAGGCGACTAAAAATTAGTTTCTTTGTGTCCTCTGTCTGTCGCGTCGAAGCTTTCGGCGAAGACGGACGGCTATTTTTTCTCTTCATCGACGGCGACGAGGTTGACGTAGCCGTGTTTTACCCCGCGAAGGCTAATCATCATTTCGCCGAGTTTGTTTATATCGCAGGCCATACCGCGAACCAAAAGCACTTCAAGACAATTATCGCTGTCAATATAAACGTGGATTGACGAAATAGTTTTTATTTGGCCGTGATGGCCGAGCTTTTTAAATACGCTCGAGATGTGCGCAGTGTGATGGTCATAAACGAGAAATATCGCGCCGATGGCGGGCGTTTTTTTGTGTTCGATTTTTTCCTGCGATAAATGTTCGCGGATTAAATCGCGAATCGCTTCCGAGCGGTTTTTATACCCCTTGCCTTCGATAGCCTTATCGAATTTCGCCAGTAAATCGCTTTCAAGCGATACGCCTATTCTTTCAATCGTGGACATGATGGTTTTCTCCCCCGATTGTTGTCGGCACGACACAAAAAATATAACTTAACGGCTTGTCGGAAGTATTCTTTATATTGTGCGGAGTTTGCGGGGGGATATAAAGAATTTTGCCTTGTCCGACTTCAAGCGTTTTATTATCGCCAATAACTGCCTGTCCTTTACCGGCCAAAAAAACGAGCATTTCCTCCCTGTCGCCGGTGGAATGTTCGCCGCATTCGGCACCGGGCTTTAAATAAACCCGACCGGAGTGAATAATATGCGTTTTTGGCGGCTTCAGCAAAGATTGATACTCTGCGCTGTCAGTAAGTTCTACAACAAAAGCTTCGGTTGTCATTTTTTTTCCTTGATTAACAAAACTAAATCCTGTAATGTACGCGACACTGGTATTACGTTTTTTTTAATTTTATGCGCAAGGAACGAAAATGTCAACGGAAATAAACGCTTTAGTTTTAACTGCCGCGTCGATGGGGTTCTTTCATACGATATTGGGACCCGACCATTATCTGCCGTTTGTTATGATTTCCTGGGCGAGGAAGTGGTCTGGTTTGAAAACCGCCGTAATAACTTTTCTCTGCGGCATCGGCCACATATTCAGTTCAATTATTCTTGGCTTTATCGGCGTGGCATTCGGAATAATGGTCGGCAAACTGCAAATAATAGAATCTTTCCGCGGCAATATCGCCGCCTGGCTGTTTATCGCTTTCGGGCTTGTTTATTTTGTCTGGGGTCTTCGCCGGGCGTATAAAAATAAGCCCCATACTCACGGCCATCTCCACGTTGACCACGACGACCATACTCACGAACATACGCATCACGACGAGCATACTCATATTCACGCCGAAGAAAAAAAGGCAAACATAACGCCGTGGGTTCTGTTTATCATATTTGTTTTCGGCCCCTGCGAGCCGCTGATTCCTCTTCTTATGTATCCAGCGGCAAAGAGCAGTTGGAGCGGGCTGATTATGGTAACGGCTGTTTTCGGCATAACGACTATCTCGACGATGATGGTGCTTGTGCTTGTCGCAAGGAGCGGCATCAGTTTGGCGAAATTAAATCCTCTGAACAAATTTTCGCACGCGATAGCAGGCGCGACAATATGCCTCTGCGGTCTGGCAATTGTTTTTCTCGGTTTATAAAGGCAGGTGAATTATCAATGCTAATCAAATAAAAGAATTACTCGAAAAAGTCAAAACCGGCGTTCTTACCGTCGAACAGGCCGAGCGCAATCTCCGGCATTTGCCGTTTGAAGATTTGGGTTTCGCCTGTGTTGACCATCATCGCAGGATTCGCTGCGGCTTGCCGGAGGTTATTTACTGTCCAGGCAAAACTGTCGAACAGATAATATCAATCTTTTCGTCTCTGGCGGAAAAGGGTCATAACGTTCTGGCGACAAGAGCCGAAGAACATATTTTCGAAGCGATGTCAAAGACTGGCAAATTCCCGCACGCAAGATACGAAAAATTGGCCAGAGCGATTGTTTTCGAGCAGGAAAAAATCCAGCCTTCAAAAAACGCTATCCCGATATTAACCGCAGGCACAGCGGATTTGCCCGTAGCGATGGAAGCGAAAGTTACCGCTGAAATTATGGGGCAGCGAACGGAATTAATATGCGATGTCGGCGTGGCTGGTTTGCACAGGCTTTTGGCGCAGTTGAAAAAATTAAAAGACGCAAATGTCGTTATCGCGGTTGCCGGTATGGACGGAGCTCTTCCCAGCGTTGTCGGCGGTCTGGTTGATTGTCCGGTAATTGCAGTTCCAACCAGCGTGGGATATGGCGCAAGTTTCGGCGGCATTGCGGCCTTGCTGACGATGCTGAACAGTTGCGCATCTGGAGTAACAGTTGTCAATATCGACAACGGATTTTCGGCGGCAATAACCGCTACCCTGATAAACAAAAAAATTGAAGCCGCGAGCAAATAGATTATGACTATTGACGAAAAATACGACCTGCTTAAGCAGATTATTAAAAAACTTGGCAAAATTTTAATCGCATACTCCGGCGGCGTTGACAGTACATTCCTTTTAAAGGTCTGTGTCGATACCCTCGGCAGCGAAAATGTCTTAGCCTGCATTGCCGCAGGCGCGTCTCTGCCGAAAAGCCAATTGGATAGAGCCATTGAAATAGCGAAAAATATGCGGGTCGATATTGAAACCATCGAACCTGCCGAACTGACCGATACCGCGTATTCAGCCAACAAGGCCGACCGCTGTTTTCACTGCAAAAGCCATCTGTATAAGATATTAAATGGTATCGCCGAAGAAAAAGGCTATAATAATGTTGTTTGCGGCAGCAACCTTGACGATTTTGATGATTTCCGCCCCGGCAATCGTGCCGGAAAGAAATTTAATATCAAATGCCCGCTGGCTGAAGCAAAATTAGCCAAAGCCGACATCAGGCAGTTGAGCCGAAGATTAAATCTATCAACCGCCGATATTCCCGCTTCGCCTTGTTTGGCATCGAGAATCAGTTATGGAATGGAAATTACGAAACAAAAACTCAAACAGGTCGAAGATGCCGAGGAGTTTTTGAAGACCTTGGGATTCGTTGAGTTTCGTCTCCGGCATCACGACTATATAGCTCGATTGGAAGTCCACAATGAGGACTTGGCCAGAGTAATTGCGATGCGTGAAAAAATTGTTGAAAAATTAAAATCGCTGGGCTTTAAGTTTGTTACTATTGACCTCGAAGGCTTCAGAACCGGCTCGCTAAATGAGTTGTTGTCTGAAGAAGATAAGAAAAAAAATATTTAGTTTGTAGGGGCAGACCTGTATGTCTGCCCATCGTCATTGCGAGCGCAGCGAAGCAATCTCAACTTAATTTTGAAAGGATACGATTATGCAAGACGACCATATTATTCTCGGCGTTCACATCACAGACAGAATCAAACACGTCAGCAGTGTTCAGCAGGCCTTAACCGAATATGGCTGCTACATCAAGACAAGGCTGGATAATAAACTTACTGAAAGGTAAAATCATGGAACAGTTTAAAATCATCAATGACATTTTGGATTTCGCAATCGAGGGCGAGATTGAGGCTCACAAATTCTACACAGATCTCGCGGCAAAAATGACCGACAAAACAATGAAGCATGTTTTTCTCGATTTCGCCGCGGAAGAACTTGGCCACAAAAAAATTCTCGAAGACGCAAAGTCAGGCAAAAAAGTTCTGCTCAAAAAAGAACAAATAGCCGATTTGAAAATAGCCGAGTTCACCGTCGCTGTAAAACCAACGCCAAATATGACTTTCAAAGATGCTTTGATTTTAGCAATGCAGAAAGAGAAAAAAGCATTTCAACTTTATACCCGTCTGTCCCATTTAACGATTGAAAAAGAAGCCGCTGAACTTTTCGCCGCCCTCGCCCAGCAGGAAGCAAAACACAAACTACGTTTCGAACTTGAATATGACGATGTGGTATTAAAAGAAGATTAAAAAAATTATCTCTGTGTTCTCTGTGAACTCTGTGGCTAAAAATAAATCTGCTCTGTGGCTGAAAGAATTGCGATTGCAGTTCTGCGTAGCATCCGTAATGCCGGTGCTAATTGGTTCTGCACTGGCTTATAAACAAATCGGCAGTATAAATTACACTCTGGCAATTCTTGCTGTTTTGGCAACCGTCGCATTTCAAATCGCCTCCAACATCGCAAACGATTATTTCGACAACCGCAGCAGAAATGATGTTCTCAATGAAAACAGAACACCATTCTCCGGCGGAAGCGGATTACTACAAAAAGGCCTGATAACCCCAAAACACACACTTATAGCCTCATTGCTGTTTTTCGCAATCGGAACAATTTTGGGAATCGCAATTTTATTTATCACAAAAAAACCTGCCGTGCTTGCGCTCGGTCTGGCAGGATTGCTCGGCGGATTTTTCTATACCGCCCCGCCTTTAAAACTCGGATACCGAACAGCAGGCGAAATTATAATTGCCCTGCTATTCGGCATTCTGCCTGTTTATGGGGCATATTATATTCAGACAGGCGTATGGGATTTAATTCCTCTTTTGCCGGCATCAGTTGTCGCGGTTTTGATATTCCTTGTGATTTTCGCAAATGAGTTTCCAGATTTCCAAGCTGATAAAGCAGTGAATAAAAGAACGCTTGTCGTAACATTGGGCATAAAAAAAGCGGCCATGCTTTACAAAGCCGCGTTATTCATTCTATTTTTTACCACTTATATTTGTGGAGCAGCAAATTTTAACCACCCACATCTTCGTGGCATAATCATTATGGCAGCAGCAATAAGTATGCCAAGCACAATCTGTTTTATGGCCGCTAATCCAACAAAACTATCACAAAAAAATTACACAGCATTGAGCAAAGCAACAATCCTTTTGCATACAATCGGCTGCATTGCTCTTTTCATCGCAGTACTATTTTCCAAGTCTGTTTAGGATATTTGTTCTGTATTCTGTCTGGCCGATTAAGCCTTCGCCGCGATAACCTTTGGCGACAATTTCTTCTTTCAAATAGCCGACTCGGTTTTCAGGGCTTGGATGCGTTGAGAAAAATTCAATTGTCCGGGAATTGCTTTGGCTTTGCAATATTTGCATCGTCTCGGTCATTCCAAAGGGCGTATAGCCTGCTTTGACCAAATAACTCATACCGACTTTATCCGCATCACGTTCGTTCTCTCTGCTGTATGACATTCCCTGAAGCTGACTGATAATGCCAGCGGCAGTGCCTGCCATTCCTTCGCCTGCTGCGCTAACGCCGGCGTTGATTAGCAACGCCCTGCTCATCGTTACTGCGGAATGCCTGTAAGTAACGTGTGCTGTTTCGTGCGCGAGAATCGCGGCAAGCTGCGCTTCGGTGTTCAATGTTTTGAGCAAACCTGTCGTAATATAAATATATCCGCCCGGCAGAGCGAATGCGTTGACTGTATTGGAGTCGATGGCTTTATAACTGAAACCTTCGGTCGGCGTATGACAAATGCGTGCGATGCTCTGGCCGACAGAA
>MHXU01000045.1 GCA_001824555.1 Planctomycetes bacterium GWC2_45_44 | reverse complement strand
GCTGACCGCTTTGGTTTATGTTTCACTGCTCGGCAAAGACGGTTTGAAGGAAACCGCTCAATTGTGCGCCGATAAGGCCAGTTTCGCCTGGCAGCGATTGACCGCGATAAAGGGCGTTAAACCGCGGTTTGGCGAAAAATGGTTTTTCAACGAATTTGTGATTGAGCTGCCGACAAACGCCGCCGATGTCGCAGGCAAACTTATTGAAAAAGGTTTTGCCGCAGGTTTCCCATTGAGCAGATATTACAGCGGTATGGAAAACTCGCTGCTCGTCGCCGTTACCGAAAAACGAACAAAGCAGCAAATCGGTATGCTTGCCGAGGCATTGGAAAGTGTATTATGACTTTGTAGGGTGGACAGCTTTGCTGTCCACGTGTTAAAATAATAAGAAGGTTCAAGATGAATTTGATATTCGATAAAAGTATAGCTGGTCGTCGCGGCGTTGTTCCGCAAAAAAGCGATGTGCCGACAACCGTTAATATAAGGCCGGAATTTTTGCGTCAACTCGATGCGAATCTTCCGCAAGTCAGCGAGCTTGACGTTGTCAGGCATTTCACCGCTCTTTCGCGGAGAAATTTCGGCGTTGATACAAATTTTTATCCGCTTGGCTCCTGCACGATGAAATATAATCCCAAAGTTGCCGAGCGAATCGCCGCCTATCCCGGCTTTGCGCATCTGCACCCGCTGATGCCTCAACTGCGAATGGGTGGACTGCTCACGCAGGGCGATCTTGAGGTGATTTATGATATGGATAAACTGCTCTGCGAGATTACCGGTATGGCGGGTTTTACAATGCAGCCTATGGCAGGCGCGCACGGCGAGCTGACCGGCATAATGATTATGGCCGCCTATCACAGAGACAAAGGCAACAAAAAAACAACCGTGCTGATTCCCGACAACGCGCACGGCACAAACCCCGCCTCGGCGGCGATTGCGGGCTATAAGGTTGTTACCGTGCCTTCCAATGACCGAGGCGTAATGGATATCAAAGCCCTCAAACAAATGGTTAACTCCGAAACAGCGGGCATAATGCTCACCTGTCCGAACACAGTCGGCATTTTCGAGCCGGACATAAAAGAAATTTGCGATATAATTCACGCCGTTGACGGCCTTGCGTATTATGACGGCGCAAATCTCAACGCCATTATCGGAAAAGCCCGGCCGGGCGATTTTGGTTTCGACATCGTTCATTTGAATTTGCATAAGACTTTCGCCACTCCTCACGGCGGAGGCGGTCCCGGCGCAGGCCCCGTAGGCGTTGTAAAAAAACTCTGCGACTTCCTGCCTGTCTCGCTCGTCGTAAAAAGAAACGATGGCACTTTTGCACTCGAATATGACAGGCCGAAATCGATTGGCTATATCGCACCGTTCTACGGCAATTTCGCGATTATACTTCGCGCTTATGTTTATATCGTTATGCTCGGCAAAGAAGGTTTGAAACGCGTTGCAGAAAATGCCGTGCTTAACGCCAATTATATCAAGCATAAATTGAAAGATTATTACGATTTACCTTTTGCCGGCGTTTGCAAACACGAATGTGTTTTCAGCGCAACTCGTCAAAACGCAACTGGCATCCACGCTCTTGATATCGCCAAAGGCCTGATTGACCGGGGTTATCATCCGCCGACAATTTATTTCCCATCGATAGTAAAAGAAGCGTTAATGATTGAGCCAACAGAGACCGAGAGCAAAGAAACGATGGATTTATTCATTGATGCGATGATTGACATTGCAAAACAGGCACAGGCCGAGCCGGAAAAACTCAAGGCCGCTCCGATTACCACGCCTGTCGGCCGATTGGACGAAACCGCCGCTGCAAAGAATGTTGACATCGCAGCAATTTAAGGCAACGTCTGCATATAAGCGGAAGTATTTTTTGCATTATTCCAAAATACTCTTTAAAATGGCGGTATGAGTAATAAACCGTCTATACTTCTTGTAAATCCGCCGATTTATGATTTCGCAGCGTTTGATTTCTGGCTCAAGCCGCTCGGGATGCTCACGATTGCGGGCAAAATCGCGAACAAGGCCGATTTTAAGATTTTCGATTTTCTCGACCACGAGCATTCTTTTTATGCCGACAAACCCAAATTCAAAAGCGATGTCAGCGGCAGAGGCGATTTTTTTTCTTCAATAATACCCAAACCGGATTTGTACAAAAACATCCCCAGACATTATCGCCGATATGGACTGCCGGCCGAAATTTTCGCGGACTTTCTGAAAACAACTCCTCCCTGTGATTTTGTTTTTATTCAGACCGTTATGACTTACTGGTATTTAGGTTATCGGGAGGTTATCGAGGCTGTTAAAACTTACCAGCCACAGGCAAAGATTGTTCTCGGCGGCCCGTATGCGATGATTTGTCCAGAGCACGCGAAAAATCTCGGCGCCGATTTCGTATCCGCGAAAAACAACTCCGATAGCCTATGGGGTTTTTTAAACATCAATCCTACCGATTCTTTTCCGCCGCTGTGGAATGTTTATAAAAACCCACAAACCGCCGCGATGAAAATTACCCGTGGCTGTCCGTTTAAATGCACTTATTGCACGGTTCCGATTTTCGACGGAGAATTTACCGCAAAGCCCGCCGAACGGATAATTGAGGAATTTAATTTTTTAATTTCGCTCGGCGTAAAAAACATCGCTTTTTACGATGACGCTCTTTTATATAAGAGCGATGAAGTATTAAAGCCTTTTTTGCGATATGTTATTGATAATAAAATCGAGGTTTCTTTTCATACGCCCAACGCTCTTAACGCGAGATTTCTCGATGTCGAACTTGCGGAGTTAATGATAAAAGCCGGCTTCAAAACTTTTTTTCTGGGCTTTGAAAGCAGCGCCAACGAATTTCAAAAACAGACAGGCTCTAAAATTTTCGATAATGAATTCGCAAATGCCGTAAAAAATCTCATCGCCGCCGGCGCCGACCGAAACAGCGTTGCCGCTTACCTGATACTGGGTCATCCGAAATTTGAAATTCAGAACATCGAGCAGTCGATGAAGTTCGTGAACAGCCTTAATATACGAGTAATGCTTTCCGATTTCTCGCCGATACCTGGCACGCCCGATGGAAAATTATGCGAGAAATACATTGATATTAACGAACCTTTAATGCACAACAAGACTGTATTTCCGATAATTGTATTTGGCGGCGACACGGTGAACCGTATAAAAGATATGTGTCGCGATTTAAATCGGAAAGTCTCGAACTGCACAAAACCCTGTTCTATTCCTGCCGATTAACATAACGATTCTGCCGTTATCGCCTCTTTTGGCCTGCGCATATTGACCTGCCCTATATGATTTTTGTATCCTTATGACGTTGCCATAAGGAATACAATGCAAAATAGCGTTATAAAAGAACAAATGCCCGCCAACTCCGTTGGCTCTGCCGCAGGCAGTCGCTGGCTCGTTGCCGTTGCGGGTGTCGCGATTCAAATGATGCTCGGCACGGTCTATGCCTGGAGCGTATTCAAAAATCCTCTAATAAAAAATCACGGCTGGTCGGCACCGCAGGTCGGCTTTACTTTTACGCTCACAATATTCTTCCTCGGATTTTCCGCGGCATTAGGCGGCAGGTTCGTCGATAAGGCCGGCACAAAAAAAGTCGCATCAATAGCGGCTATCCTGTTCGGCCTTGGTACGCTGCTGGCCGGAGCGGCGGATTCGATTGGAAATATATGGCTGCTGTGGCTCGGCTACGGCGTTATCGCGGGCATCGGAAACGGCCTGGGATATGTAACGCCGGTCGCGGTGCTGCTGCGATGGTTTCCAGATAAAAAAGGTTTTATCACCGGTCTTGCCGTAATGGGATTCGGGCTCGGCGCAGCGGTGATGGGACAAATCGCGCCAATTATGATAAAACAGATTGGAATCGCCAACACGTTCTATATTGCCGGGGCGATATTCCTTGCGGGGCTGCTTATAGCGGCGCAAAAATTAGTCAATCCTCCCGCCGACTATACTGTCGCAGGCAACGGAGCTAAAAATTCTCCAGTTGCAATATCGGTTGATTTCAAAACCGCGCGCACGATGAACCAGTTTTATATCCTCTGGGGCATTTTGTTTTTGAATGTAACCGCTGGAATCGCAATCGTCAGCAATCTCTCCCCGATGGCGCAGCAGCAATTATCACTAAGCGACCCGGCAATTATGGCGGGCAGAATTGTCGCTGTCGCGGCGTTATTTAACGGTCTCGGAAGGCTCTTCTGGGGCGCTTTGTCGGAGAAGATTGGGAGGAACACGGCATTTCTTCTGATTTTCGGAACACAGATTCCGCTGTTCCTAATTTTGCCGCACGTTACCAGCACGGCGGTATTTACGACTATCTGCTGTTATATTCTTTTGTGCTATGGCGGCGGGTTTGGAACAATGCCATCGTTCACCGCGGACACATTCGGGCCAAAATATATTGGAAGTATTTACGGCCCGATACTTTTCGCCTGGGGAGTGGCCGGCGCGGTTGGCCCAATGCTTATGGAATGGGTCAAAAAAACTTCCAATAGTTTCACGATGGCTCTTTCAATCGCCGCCGGAATACTCATCCTCGGTTTTATCGTTACCCTGCTTTACCGCAAGCCTAAGTTGATATAAATTTCAGCGTTATTTTTGACTTCAAATTCCCGGTATTTACTGTTATACTGCGTTTATGCAAAAACAGACAAGAGTTGTTGATTTCGGAAAACGCAGCGGGCTTAAGGTTCACCCCGTAAGCATCGGCGGTATGCGTTTGCCCGACGAAGAACAGGCGATACCTCTTTTGAGGCAGGCTATTGATGCCGGTATGATTTACATCGACACCAGCAGAGGCTACCCCGATAGCGAAATTAAAATCGGCAAAGCCTTAAAAAACGGCTACAGAGAAAAGGTAATTCTTTCAACCAAGTGGTGTCCGTGGAATTTAAAGGTTGAGCCGACCGACGACACATCCGCCGAGTGCACCTATAAAAGAATCACAGAATCAATGCGAAGACTCGACGTTGAATGTCTGGATTTCTATCAGTTATGGAGCATAAACAACGAAGAACAATATCATCAGGCAACACAAAAAGGCGGAATGCTCGATGGAATTTTCAAAGCGATGAAAGAAGGCCTCGTAAAACACGTCGGCTTTACCACACACGATACGCCTGAAAATATCAGCAGATATATAGACCAGGCCGACTGGTGCGAAGCGATTCTCTTTACATACAATATGCTCGATAGAACCTACGAAGATGTTATCGCAAAAGCTCACGAAAAAGGCATTGCGACGATTGTTATGAATCCGATTGCGGGCGGACTTTTTACGCAGGATTCGCCGCCGATAAAAAATGCCATTAAAAAAACCCTTGGTGTTGACGATTCTGTTGAAGCAGCGCATCGCTGGCTAAAGACAAACAAAAATATCGACACCATTGTCTGCGGCATTAACAAACCGTCTGATATAACATCGACGATTGAAAATTATGAAAAACCCGTTTTTACCGCAGAGCAAATGAAACATTTGAACGCCGAGTTTGCCAAAATTTCAAAACAGAACACCGGTTTCTGTGTTAATTGCGGATATTGTCTGCCTTGTCCTGTGGGCATAAATATCCCGCCATTTATGCAGGCGGCGTATTTCAGCGAATTTCTAAAAATTGACAATCAGGCAGGGGAAATGTACGGCTGGCAGATGAATCCGGTAAATGCCTCAAAATCCGCTGATCCTTGCAAATGCGCAGAATGCGGAAAATGCGAGCAGAAATGCACGCAGAAAATCAAAATTATACAAATGCTAAAAACGCTCAAGAGCAAATTCGGCCAATCGCCATAACCGAGGGATTCCAGTTATTCAAACTCAAGCGTTCCAAAAAATTCAGGCCTGTGAAAATCCGGCTGCGGCAATTCAACCTTATTCCACGTCAGCCAATGCGGCTTGCTCGTACCGTCGGCACACTTATAAAAATTCACACGCCATTGAACGCCCGCCGCGGGTTTCATAACCGGCGCGTATTTTTTCAAAACCTCATAAGGAATTTTATATTCGATAAACCACTGCCGCGGCTGCGTAATTTCAGGCTCGACTTTGCCTTTAAACGTGCTGAAAATTTCAAACTTTTTAGCGTCCGTTTCCGATATAACAACTGTTTCCACACCTGACAGCTTCTGATGGCGCAGAAGTATCGTCCCGCAGCAGTTTATTTCCGCGTTAAAATAACCATGCCCGATATCATTTGAAGGCGTAAAGAAAAACTCAACGCAGCTATCGCGACAAACTGACGAATCATATTCCGTATTGACGGCCTTTATATAATTGTCATCGACTTTAAAAATCACATATAGAAAATTGTCGTCATAGGCGAGTTTGGCTTCGACCTGCGGAAAATGAGCCGGCTTTGCGCCCATAAAATTATTGAGTCTGACCGCTTCAATGCCTGCAAATTGCTTTTTATTCCAGTTGCCGTCAGGTTTAAAACTCTGTGATGCTTTCTTTACAATATATTTCATTTAATCCGTTCTCCGTTTAAATTTGTTTGCCAATCATATTCAGCGTTTCCGTTATCTTCAGAAGATGTCATAAAAAACACCTTGCCTTTAGCCGAATAACCCTGCTCGACCCAGCCGACTACATATACGTTCTCATTTGTTATCCACGAGCCTTTGCCGGCCTTGTCCGTTTTTACCTGCTGATATTTGCCTTTGGTTATGAAATACAAAGGCTTTTCATCTTTGCCGTCTTTATTTTTAAGAATTTTTGTCGGGTCGATATTGCCCGCGAATTCCGCCGCAATCTGATAGCTGCTGTCGGGATATTCATATTGGCAGGAGCATTCGCCGCTCGCTTTGCCGTCAGGCGAAAGGGTAATTTCTATTTGTCCCCGATTTTCGCCTTTGCGGAAAATGATGCCTTTTAAAACGGTGTTTTTTTCTATAACGACTTTCCCGCCTTCTCCGGTTTGTTTAACTGGAAAAGCGTTCCCGCCAAACAGGCGATTCTCTTCAAACCACGGCTGCTCGGCAAACATATCGATTTTTTCATTGCTTCTTGTCGGAAAAAATGAGCCGGGCATATTCATCATAAACAGAATCGCGATAATGACGAACGTCGCCAAAACAAGAATCAATACAAAACCATTTTCATGTTTATTCATATTTTTTTGCAGCCAAAAAAATAGTTATCAGAAGCTCGGTTATCAGTTATCAGTAAAAGATATCCGTGCTGATAACCGATAACTGATAACTGCGTTTCTATTTTACAGTAGTATCTTGTCCATCATTCTCGGAAAAGCGATGCACTGGCGAATGTGTTTTTCACCGGTGAGCCAGGCAAGCGTTCTTTCAACGCCAAGTCCGAATCCGCCGTGCGGCACAGAGCCGTATCTTCGCAAATCTAAATACCACTGATAATTCTCAAGTTTGTAGCCGTGTTCTTTTATTTTGTCCATCAGATTATCGAGGCTGTCCTCTCTCATTGAGCCGCCGATAATTTCGCCGAACCCCAGCGGAGCGAGCATATCGAAATTCCGCACGACTTTCGGATTTTCATCGTCCTGCTTCATATAGAAGGCTTTTGCTTCTCTTGGATAATGCGTAACAAAAATCGGCTTATCGTGCATAAGCGAAATTATCGTTTCATCGCTCCCGCCCAAATCCTTGCCCCACTGAAATTCTGCGGCAAGTTTGGCGTGTTTGGGATTATTCTCAATTTTTGTTTCGAGTTCCGCCAGTTCGCTTCGCAGGTCGATAAGTTCAGAGGCGATTTTATCCTGCCGCCACTGCTTTACCGCGTCTTTTGCTTCTGTTTCCAGAGCAACTATTTTATTTTCGATTTCCTGTTTTGCGGCTTTAAACTCATTTAATTGATTCGCAAGAAAATCCTGCGTCTTTTTACTTGTAAGAATTTCCGATGCCTGCGTATATGTCAAACGATAAAACGGCGGAGTGATTTTTTCCAGAGCGGCTATATTCGCGCCCAGCGTTTCGAGTTCAGCTCGATTATCCCGCAAAACCTTTTGTACAATGAACGATACGAAATTTTCCGCTATTTCCAAAAGACCGGGCAAATCAATAAACGCCACTTCCGGCTCGACCATCCAGAATTCCGTCAGATGCCTTCGCGTCTTGCTCTTTTCCGCGCGGAATGTCGGGCCAAAACAATAAACCTTACCGTAGCTCAAAGCAGCGCATTCGAGATGGAGCTGGCCGGTTTGCGTCATAAATGCCGTGTCGCCGAAGTAGTCAACATTAAACAGACTGCCTGCTTCTTCGCCAATGATGCCCGTCAGAATCGGCGTGTCAATCAGCGTAAAACCATTATCATTAAAAAACTGCCTGATAGCGTTGACGAGCGTATGACGGATTTTGCCTATGCACCACGGCGTTTGCGAACGCAAATGCAAATGCCGATTCTTCTGGAGAAAATCAATGCCGTGCTGTTTCGGCGTAATCGGATAATCGACAGATTCACAAAGCACTTTCGCGTCGCTTACAGCCAGTTCATATCCGCCGACACTGCGGTCGTCTTTTTTGACAAGGCCGGTAATGGTGAGCGACGATTCAGTGCCGAGTTTTTTTAATTGCGCGAAAAGCTCCTCGGAAATTTTTTCCTTTTCGATTACGCACTGACACAAACCGCTGCCGTCGCGAACGACAAGAAAAATAACCTTGCCGCCGGGACGTGAATGATAAACCCACCCGCCGATAGTGCGAATCTGGTCAACGTTATTTTTCAGTTCCGATATTCTTGTAATTTCATTCGGCATTTCTAATCTATCTTAATTTTGAACACAACCTTTAAAACTTATTTTACTCAAACCGACCGATTGTTACAACAAAACTGGTATAACTATAATCTATCAAAAAAGATAATGCAAGTTGTCATTCCCGCGAAAGCGGGAATCCAGATTTTAAATTTCACGACTGGATACCCGCCTGCGCGGGTATGACAAGTCATATCAATCGGTTTGAGTTATTTACTTTTATCGTCTGACGTTAAGAGTTTCCAATCATTTCGACAAGATGATAAAATATTTCCACCAGGAATTTTGGCTCTTGGGGTAGTCTTTTTTTCCGGACCCCACGAATCTAACAAATGTTGTATATTGTTAGAAATTATTCTGTTTTCCTGCATCCAAATAAATGTTTGATTTTCGGATAATACAATTCTCGTACAATTGCAGGCCACAAGATGATTTATAAACGCTATTCTTGTTTTGCCAATCTCAATAACCGTGCTCAAACTGTCATAGTTTAGTACTAAACAACATTTTGAACTTAATGGAAAATATAAATCACAGTTAGTATCTCCAATCCACATGCCCGTGCTACCAGGCTTTCTTGGAGCGGCTATTATGGGGACATCACCAGTTACAAAACTTGCATTTGTATAATAAGGCACAAAAAACAAGTGAGGGGTCATTTTTCCAATTATAGGTACCAATCTACTTGCATACACCATCATAAGCTTGATATAAAATGTTCGGGGAATATCTACAGTTATGTCAATGTGTTTTTGGGCATCTAAGGCCTTTTCGTAGCTTAAGATTGCGTCTGGCTTTATTTTGTCTTTGATTTTTTGCATTGCGTTATTGAAAGTCGACTCGTCCTTTAATATTTCCTTTGGCAACATGTTCGCCGAGTGTTCATAAATTTCGAGTATTATTTGCCTAAACAACGGTGTTCTAACATACATCAGAGCAGTGAAATTAACCAATATATCCCATTGTGGACGGTCTTTGAATGTTCGTTTTTTAATGATGTGGTCGATGGCATCTCCAGCGAGCGACTCAATTTCACCAAGAAAGTTTTGCTCAATGATGCCATCTTCATCCTTATCTATAGTCTTCACTGTATAAAAATCTGTTATAATAGCAGCATCATCAATATTACTCTGGTGTTGCTTTTTGATTTCGAAATCGGACACCCAAATCTTATCCCCTTGGGCAAACCTCTTCAAATAACTCCGAGGAAGGATATGCTGTTTTCTTGTTCTTTTCTCAGACATTTTTTTGACATTCTATTTTGCTCATAAATACTTGCAATTAATCTATCTTAATTTTGAACACAACCTTTAAAACATTTTGCGGTTGAGCAATCTGTCTGCCCGGCATATGAGCGTCATCCGGCCAGAATATCACAAACATCCCCTCTTTCACATCTATATAGCTCACGCCTTTTCCAGCCTTGAAGAATCCCGCTTCCTGTTCCGCGTTGTAAGGCGTAAAAACATCCATACTCGCTATATTGCCGCAGCCCATTCGTTCGTCGCCTTTAGCCATAAACTGAATGTCGATATATTTTCTATGCGCTTCGAGCTTCTCCGCAATCGGCCCCGTCTCATACCGCTGAACAAGATAAAACAGATTATCGCCATCGACCGGATACTTGCCGTTCTCTATCTTATTGAAATCCGTCTCCGCCATAATTTTCAGCGACTTAGCAATCCTCGGTGAAAGATTTGTATAGAGTTTGTAGTTCTTAATACTGTCAAATACCATTTTACTGTTCCTTTAATTATTTGGTTTATCCGGCGTTATAATTCCCGCGATTATATACGTTACCGCCAGAGGCATAATACCCGTAAGCAGACACAAAAAAACAAACAACAGCCTTATCAGCGTCGAATCCATACCAAATGCTTCGCTCAATCCGCCGCAAAGACCAAAAATTTTTCTGTCACTTTTTGATAAATAAACTTTTTTCATTTCCAACCTCTTATATATCAAGCTTTTCCCGCAGATAACTTTTTACCTGCGAAAGATTTATTCTTTCCTGAACCATACTATCACGTTCGCGAACTGTTACGGTATTATCTTCTTTTGTCTGCCCATCAATTGTGATGCAGTATGGCGTGCCAGCCTCGTCCTGTCTGCGGTATCTTCTGCCGACTGCGGATTTTTCATCATAGAAGCAGTTAAAATATTTTTTCAGGTCGTTATAAAGATTAGTCGCAATCTCCGGCATGCCGTCTTTCTTAACCAACGGAAAAATCGCAGCCTTTACCGGTGCAAGAGCGGGATGAAACCGCAACACGTTTCTAACTTCGCCGTTGACTTCGTCTTCATCGTAAGCATCAACCAAAAACGCCAGACAGCTTCTGTCGATGCCCGCGCTCGGCTCGATTACATAAGGAATAAACCGCTGTTTGCCTTCCTCATCGAAATAGCTCAAAGGCCCTTTCTGATAATCTTCGGATTCGCTGTTGAGTTCTATTTTCGACAAATCGCCTTTCTTTTCATACCACGAATTTAGCGTTCTCATTCCGCGCTGATGCTGACGAAGGTCGAAATCCGTTCGGTTGGCGATGCCCTCAAGTTCCTGCCAGTCGCCCGAACCGAACGGGAATTTATATTCAACATCGACACAGCCCTTTGCGTAGTGAGCAAGCTCATCTTTATCGTGCTGACGCAAACGCAGATTTTCTTTTTTCATTCCAAGATTGATATACCAGTTAAACCGAGCGTCTTTCCAGTGTTCATACCATTTTTCATCCGTACCCGGCGCACAGAAGAATTCGATTTCCGCCTGCTCGAATTCTCTCGTTCGGAAAATAAATGCCTTAGTCGTTACTTCATTGCGAAAACTTTTCCCGATTTGCGCGATGCCGAACGGAATTTTCACGCGCGTCGAATCGAGAACATTGCGGAAATTTACGAAAATACCCTGCGCTGTTTCAGGCCGAAGAAAAATCGTCATCGCATCATCAGTGTTCGCCCCCATCTGCGTCTCGAACATCAGGCGAAATGGCATTGGCTCTGTGAACTGCCCCACCGCTCCACAGGAAGGACAAACCTTGCCGGCAAGACCTTCAGCCATTTTGTTTGGAGCGTCCGTCAGATGGTCAACCCTGCTGCGGACATTGCACTTTTTGCAGACGGTTACGATATCAGCGAATTTATCCGCGTGTCCCGATGCTTTCCAGACAAGCGGGTGCATAAAGATACTGCAATCGAGACCGACAATATCGTCTCGCATTTGGACGACGCTTTTCCACCAGGCGTTTCGCACATTGCGTTTGAGTTCCGAACCTAATGGGCCGTAGTCATAACAACTGGCCAGTCCGCCGTAAATTTCGCTGGACTGAAATATGAAACCACGTCTTTTGCAAAGCGATACAATGTCGTCAAGTTTCGTCAATTTTGCCATTGGAACAACCTTTTCTTATATATGGGAGTAAAACGGAGTATTATAATAGTATCCCCCGCCAAATACAAGACTGATAATTTGAGTTAATTTAGGCAAATTCACCGAAATTTGGCTTGTTTTTAGAAATCGCGCAGGCGATGAATCCTCGGCTATTTTATAACTTTTTGTGCTTTTAAAATTTTGCCGGCCATATAATCCACAAACTCCGCCTTGAGCGTAAGTTCCTGCCTCTTTTTATCTTTCGGAATCGCAACGACATCAAACGTAAGTTTATAATAGTTCGTCATAAGCGAGCCTGACCAGCTCTTTTTAAGTTTCACAGGCTCAACCGTCCAACTGCCCAAAAGGGCTTCCGCAGGCTTTGTGTTTAAATCCCAAAGTTCAACCTTGACCTCGCCCGGCGATTTTACAACATCGCCCATATCATCAATCGTCTTGAGATACACAATCAATACCTCGTTGACATCGTTGCTGTCTTTACTCTTGCTGCGTATGCCGCTTCGGCCGGTAAGCTCTATCGCTGAAACCGTCGAAATCGCGTCAATTCTCACCTGTTTATCTATGCCGATTAAAGTCTCCATTTGTTTTTTGAGCTGCTCGTTTTCAGCCTTGATTTTGACGTTCTCCTGCTGAATTGAAGTCGGACTCAAAATCGGCTTGCTCTGCTTGTCGGTTTTAATCGCCGCATTTTTTTCACACCCGCCGAAAACCAGCAGCCCGGCAAGGCACAAAAATAACTGCCCAACTCCGGTACAGCCGCTCGGCCGCCCGGCTCTACGCCCAATTTCGACTTTATTTATCGCATTATCAGCCATCATTTTTCCCTTTTATTGATTTCCGTACAATTTTACACCTTATACTAATTGCGTCAACCAGAAAGCACAAAACTTAACGATGCCGGTATTAGGGGTTGATTTAATTTTTTCGCTGGTTAAAATCCGCGGCTATGGGAAAAACCAGAAAAAAAGTTTTAATCACCGGCTGTTCAAGCGGATTCGGACTGCTTACCGCTGTCGCCGCGGCAAAGGCGGGGTTTGATGTCGTCGCCACAATGCGCAATCTCAATAAAGACGCGAACCTCAAATCAGCTCTGGAAAAGGCGCATGTTCACGCCGAAATCGCCGAGCTTGACGTAACTAAACCGGAAACAATAAACGCGGTTGTGCAGCGGTTCGGGCCTTTTGATATTCTCGTCAACAACGCGGGAATTTTAATGGGCGGGTCGTTTCTCGATATTACCGATGCCGAGATGCGGAGCGTTTTTGAGACGGATTATTTCGGCGCCGTGAATTTGACCCGCGCTGTCGTGCCGGATATGATTAAAAATAAAAGCGGGCTGATTATCAACATCGCTTCGCTGGCGGGCAGAGTCGGGCATCTGTTCAACGCCGCCTATGGCGCTGCCAAACACGCGTTAATCGGATTTTCACGGTCAACACGATTGGAACTGAAGAAATTTCGTATCAGGGTTGTTTCGGTCGAGCCGGGCTATTTTAAAACCGGCGTAATCGGCAATAACGCGTATTTGACCGAAAAATTTTACGACAGCAATTCGCCGATGTTCGAATTGAATCGCGGCTTTTTGAAAATGATGATGAAAGATATTATTCCAAAGGCCGGCGATCCGAAAATAGTCGCGAAGAAAATCGTTAAGATTATGAAAACGCCAAAGCCGAAAAATCATTATATCATTGGCAAAGACGCGTGGCTTGTGGTTATATTCCAATGGCTGGGACTGCTGAAACTGATTGAACAAGATGTCTACATAAAACTCATCAGGCACGCCAGGCGGAAAATGAAGCAGAAGAAAAAAATTAACCGCTAATGTCAGATTTGATGATTTCGCGGATGAGGCAGGTAGCGTAGCAGCCGGGGTCGAGTTCAAAACGCAATTCGATATAATGCCCGTTTTTGTCTCGGCCTACTGCAATGGCTGTATTGCACGGTTTGAAGCGAAGCGGCCTGCGAGCGCCTTTTGCGCCATATTCACTCATCTGCTGAAAATCCCTGTCGGTAAGCTCTGCGGATTCGATAACGCGATTATCAATATCGGCTGCGGGCGGATTCAATTTCATCATTTGCCTGCCGAACAACGGGCCAGTCGGGCTTATCTGAAAATTTTGACAGCGTAATTTTTCCGCGTCGGGATTCTCCACACGGAAAAATTCCCTGCTTGTATGGTCGTAAGCAATATCACCCGTGATAATTTTATCAATTTCCG
>MHXU01000044.1 GCA_001824555.1 Planctomycetes bacterium GWC2_45_44 | reverse complement strand
TTTTGGTTCGCCTGTCGCGAAAGACAAGAACAGTTATCAATCAGAATCTGCTTTTCGGAATTTTGTTTATTATTCTCGGCGTTTCGGCATCAGCAGTCGGCTGGCTGCCATTGATTTACGCGGCGTTTCTGCATTTTGCTGGTTCGCTGGTGGTTGTGTTCAACAGCGCAAGGCTGGTGCGTTTCGGCGAAGAACTCGAACCACACAAAATTGAAAATTGAAGATTGAAAATTTACGGAATCGGCCTGACGGCTGATGAATTTTTTAATTTAAAGGGTTTTTGTGGTTAGTGAAAAGAGTCAATTTGCGGTTGAAACATTTGGTTTGACGAAGATTTTCGGCGACTGGTGGGGGCGCAGCAGAGTCGTTGCTGTCGAGGATTTAAATTTAAAAGTCAATCGCAATGAGGTTTTTGGATTGCTGGGCCCGAACGGTTCAGGCAAGACGACGGTTATTAAAATGCTGCTTGGATTGCTGCATCCGACAAAGGGCAGGGCATTGGTTCTCGGCGGCGTAAGCAGAGACCCGAAGATTACGGCGAAAATCGGATTTTTGCCGGAGGAGTCATATCTTTATCCATATCTTAACGCTCGCGAGACGCTCGATTTTTATGGCAGACTTTTCGGGCTGAACTCCAAAGTGCGGGCTTCGAGAATTGACGCGCTTCTTGATATGGTTGGTTTGGCGGGAATGGCGAGCCGACCCATCGGAACATTTTCAAAGGGAATGGCTCGCAGAATCGGCCTTGCGCAGGCGTTGATAAACGACCCTGAACTTTTGATACTTGACGAGCCGACAAGCGGACTCGACCCAATCGGCACAAAGCAGATAAAAGATTTGATTGTCGAGCTCGCCAAACGCGGCAAGACGGTTTTGCTTTGCAGTCATTTGCTGGCCGATGCGGAGGAAGTCTGCGACAGAATGGCGATTATGTACGGCGGGCATATTCAAAGGCTCGGCAGCGTCGATGAACTTCTCAAGCAGACCAACAAGCGGCAGATTACAACCGGAGTACTGACCGAGGACACGCTCCAGAAAATCAGAAGCATCGTTGAAAAGCATGGCAGCGAATTTGAAGTTTCCGAGCCGATGCAGAGGCTTGAATCATATTTTATAGAAGTTGTAAGGCAGGCGCATAAAGAGAAAAGGCCGACCAGCGGCGCGGTTAATCGTCTTGAGGCGACACAGGCTGACGCGACGGCCGCGGTATCGGATGTACTCGACAGATTGGTTTCGGCAAAAGTCGAAACGCAGAAGCAGACAGAGATTAAAAAGGCTGTTGAGACTATAGCGATTGAACCTGATAAAAGCGTTTTGACGAAATTGACGCAGAGCGGCGATGAAAATTTGACAACGCCTGTGTCGAAGATTGACAAGCCCGTGCCTGATACGCAAAAGTCGGAAAATATCAAAAAGAACATTCTCGATGAGCTTGTCGGCAGGCAGGGGTTGGCAGAGGATGAAAAAAATGGGTAGAATCTGGGCGGTAGCCAGAAACACCTTTGTCTCTGCGGTTAGAATGAAAACAGCCATAGTTTTTATGGCGATGCTTCTGATATTGCTGCCGATATTAAGTTTGACCAGCACGGGGGACGGTACTGCCATCGGCAGGGTGCAGAGTTTTGTAAGTTATGGTCTGGGGCTTGTGTCGTTTCTGCTTTCGATGCTGACGATTGTCGTTGCGTGTTATACCTTGAGCAGCGATGTCAAACACAAACGGGTTTATAGCGTTGTAACCAAGCCGATTAGGCGTTTTGAGTTTGTAATCGGAAAGGCACTGGGGGTTATTCTTCTCGATTTATTGTTGCTTGCGGTTTTTTCCGGCGTGATTTACGGACTGACGATTCAGATGCCGCGATTTGCGAAAACCAGCGACGAGGAGCTTGTTCGGCTGAAAAATGAATTTTTTACGGCCAGAGCATCGCTGAAAAGAACTATTGACGAGCAGGCTCTCGAAAAACAGACCGATGACGTGTATAAGGAACTTGTTCGCACCGGCCAGCTTGACGAATCGCGGAGCAGGGAATCCGTGATGGCCGAGCTTCGCAACGCGGCGAAATATAATATGTATGCCGCCGGGCCCGGCGGGACGGTTTTGTGGGAGTTTAAAAAGGTCAGGCCATTCGACGCGAACGAAAGTCTTTTTATACGTTTTAAATTTAACGCCGCCCAAACGCCTGCGGATAAGAGTTTATACGGCGTGTGGTATGTCGGCGATTATCGGCAAATACAGGGTGGTCCGGAAACGATGAAAACGCCGATTTATCAAATTCCGAGAAAAGATGTTGTTGGCACGATGCGTGAGTTTGAGGTGCCTGCCGATGCGGTTGCGGCGGACGGTTATTTAGCGGTTGGTTTTTATAATGAGCCGATGAACGGCACGACAGTGATTTTCCCGATTGAAGACGGTTTTGAAGTTCTTTATAAGGCAGGCGGTTTCGGCGGTAATTTTATTTCCGCGGTATTGATAATGTTCGCAAGGCTTGTGTTTCTTGCCTGTCTGGGCGTTTCGCTGTCAACCTGGGTTGGTTTTCCGGTGGCGATTCTTTGCAGTCTTACGATATTTTTTACAGGCGTTATCAACGGCTTTGTTGTGCAGTCGTTCGACTATCTCGGTCAGAATCTGACGATATTTTACAGCGTTACAATTAAACCTTTGATATGGCTTTTGCCGAAGTTCGACCAGAATTATAATGTTAATAAATATCTTATTGACGCGAGAATGATAAGATTTGGATTTTTGATGCTGGCGGCGGGCGTGCTTTTGCTCAAGTCGCTGATTCTGCTGTTAATAGGATTTTTTATTTTCGCGAAACGCGAATTAGCAAAAGTAGTAATATAAAATTAAAAATCAAAATTGTGGATTCGGCCTAAAGGCCGAGACTATTATATGAAATTAAGGATATTTGTAATTTGTTTTCTGTGTTTGGCTGTTGCGGCGGGGCTGATGTATTTCGGCTCTGTAAGGCTTGATGCCATAAACGCGCAGCGAAGCGAAATGAAGCTCGTGGTCAACGAGCCATTGGAGAATGCGCCGCCGTCGCTGGCGTTCGCGACTGTTGCGCTTGGGGCGTTTCGCGGGCTTGTGGTAGATGTTCTGTGGATAAGGGCAGACCAGTTGAAGGAAGACGGCAAGTTTTTTGATGCCAAGCAGCTTGCCGAGTGGATTACTGTTTTGCAGCCGAGATTTGCGGCGGTGTGGGATTTCCACGCGTGGAATATGGCGTATAATATATCTGTCGCGATACCGGCGAGCAGGCCGCAGGAGCGATGGCAATGGGTGAAGAACGGATATGAACTTCTTCGCGACAAGGGAATACCTAAAAATCCGCATAATATCCTTCTTTATCGTGCGCTCGGCTGGATATTTCAGCACAAAATCGCCGGCATAACCGATGACTGTCATAAGTATTATAAACTTCAGCTTTATAACGCGATGAATCCTCTTGTCGGGCCGGGGACACAGGAATACTATAAGTCTCTTGCCGATGCGCCAAAGACGCTTGTTGAGATTGAGCGGGATTCGGAGGTCTCCAAATTTTTGAGCGAGCTTGCGACGGCGGATGAGGCTTTCGCAAAACCTGATGAGGTTGTTGATGAGTATTTAACCTTAAGGCAGCAGCCTTTAAAATTTTCGCCCAAGGCGTTTGATGTTATAGACCGCTATCGCCAGACAAAAACTCTCGAAAAGTTTGATATTTTCGCCAAAGCTTATTATTTGAGGAACACCTGGAAATTAGAGCCGAATCTGATGGTTCAGTTGAATGAAAAGTATGGCCCGGTTGATTTTGACGACCCTAATAAGGTTTTGCCTTTAGACTGGCGGCTGCCCGATACTCACGCTATTTACTGGGGGGCTTTGGGGCTTAAGAACGCCTCGGAGGAAGAGTTCTCTGTTGACGAATTGAATACTGACAGAATAGTTTTTCACAGTCTTCAGAATCTTTACAGGATGGGTAAATTTGTTATTTATACTTCTCGAATTCCGGAAAAAGACGACCCCTGTTCAATTGTGGAACGCCAGAGCATTTTTATGTTTCCCGATTTGCGAATGTTTGACCGATACGACCAAGCTCTTAGGGCTGTGATGGCCAAGTATAAGGTCAAAGACGAAAGCAATATGGAAACGATAGGAAACGCCCACCGTAATACGCTCAAACGCGCGGTTCTGCTGTTTTATCAGGCCGGGCATATGAAGAAGGCCACCGAGATTTACAACACGCTGCGAAAAGAATACTCCAGCGATAAGGATGTAAATCTGCCGATTGCCGATTACGCAAGGGCAAGGCTTATCGAGGAGCTTAAAGACATTGGCATAAATGATGCGCGTGAGATTATAACATTGATGCTTCAGGAGGGGTTCTATCATTATGCCGTCGGAGATGACGATGAGGCGTTCAGCAGGGAGAAAATGGCGCAGGAAATTTACGACCATTATCAGAGGCAGTACACAGGCGAGGGCGTTGACAGGGTTGAACTGCCTGATTTCAATGTTATGAAATATATCGGCATAACAGGCTTTTTGAACGACCAGCAATACCCTGATTATGTACGGCAGAATTTGCTGGAGCGCATACAGGTTCAAAGACCCCAGCTTTATGAACAATTAAACAAACAGCACGAGCTTTTTATGCAGGAGATGCAGAAACAGGAAAGCCAGAGCAATCAGCAATGACGGACAATCGCTTTTTGAAGGAAAAATTGACCGAATCGCAGAATAAGGCGGTTTGGCACAGGGACGGTTCTTTACTTGTAATAGCAGGACCAGGCAGCGGAAAGACTCGCGTAATCACAAATCGAATCGCAGCTCTCGTCGAGCAGGGGGTAAGTCCAGCCAATATCTGCGCAATTACATTTACCAACAAGGCCGCCGAGGAGATGCGCAACAGGGTTGTTGCGATGGATGTGCCTGGCGGGGTGCATTTAAGCACGTTTCATTCGCTTTGCGTCAGGATATTGCGAAAATTTTCGCAGGCCGCGGACACGCCTGATAATTTCAGTATTTATGACGATTCAAATCAGAAGAGCTGCATCAAGGAAGCGATTAAACAGGCGGAGCTTGACATAAAAAATTTTCCACCGGCCAGAATGCTTGAAGCCATTTCACGATTGAAAAACAATCTTCAAAACGCCGATGAATTTATCGCGGCTAACGTTGGGGATTATTTTTCGCAGTGCGTTGGAAAGGTCTATCGCAATTATCAAAAAATTCTCAAGCAGAACAACGCTCTCGATTTTGACGATTTGCTTATGGCAACCGCTCTCCTTTTAAAAAACAATCCCGGCGTTCGCAGCCAGTTAAATCAGCGATTCAAATATCTGATGGTTGACGAATATCAGGATACCAATCACGCGCAATATCAGATTGCCCGCGGGCTTGCTCTGGAACACGGAAATATCTGTGTAACGGGCGACCCTGACCAGTCGATATACGGCTGGCGCGGGGCGGATATCGGCAATATCCTTGCATTTGAGCAGGATTGGCCGAACGCGGTGATTGTAAAGTTGGAAGAAAATTTCAGGAGCGGCCCGGAGATTCTCGCCGCCGCTGACAGGCTCATAAGCGCAAATAAAAGCAGAAAGCAAAAAAGGCTTATACCGGCTTTGCCTGCCGGAGCGGAAATTATTTCTCAATGTCTGGAAGACGAACGTGCCGAGGCTTCTTATGTGGCGGGGTTTGTCAGGCGTTTGCTTGACAGCGGCGAAGAGGCGAGCCAGATGGCGGTTTTTTATCGCGTTAACTCAATGAGCAGGGCGATAGAAGAGGCGTTTATCGAAAATCATATTCCATATCAGATTGTTCGCGGCGTTGAATTTTACGGCAGGAAAGAAATTCGCGATATGCTCGCGTATCTCAAGCTGATAGTGAACCCTGCTGATGAACAGGCAATGGTGCGGATAATAAATACGCCGGGCAGGGGAATCGGCAAAACGACTATTGATAAGCTTGTTGCGTATTCCGCCTCAAAGGCAATCGGATTGTTTGATGTGATAAGAAACTGCGAAAGGCTCGAATCAATTCCAGCAGGCACGAAAGCGAAACTGAAAAAGTTCGCCGAGATGATTGTCGGCTTTCAAAAAGACATTGAAATGCCCGTCGCGGATTTGATGGATAAAGTTTTCAGGAACACCGGTTTGTATAATGAATTAAAGGCCGAAGCCGCGACTGAAGACGGCGGTAAATCTCCGCCGCTTGAAAACGTGGCAGAGCTTATAAATTCAGCCGAGCGGTTTGATATGCAGGAACAGGGCGGGTTAGTTGACTTTTTGCAGAGGATTGCGCTGTTCAGCGATACCGATACCTACGAATCGAAGAGCGGAAAAGTTTCGCTGATGACGCTTCATTGCGCAAAGGGTCTGGAATTTGATAACGTCGCAATCATCGGGCTTGAACACGGGATTTTGCCGCACGAGCGGAGCATTGATTCGGCCAGGGAAATTGAGGAGGAGCGGCGGTTGTTCTTTGTCGGCATTACTCGTGCGAGAAAACGGCTTTGTGTTACTTTGAGCCGGTATCGAACCGTCCACGGTATGACTAACAGAACGGTCGATTCGCAGTTTTTATTTGAGGCCGGGCTGCGGTATCAGGACACCGGCCAGCGACAGAGCAGTTTTGTCGAATCTGACGTTAAAGAGCCGAGCGGCGTTTATTACGAAACGGAGATTTCCGATGAAAATCAGCAGCCATTTTCGGCCGGTCAGCTTGTTTCGCATAAAAAATTCGGGCTTGGCAGGGTAAAAGAGTTTCACAATCTCGGAGAAAATAGTATAGTTGTCGTGCAGTTTAAAACCGGGCAGGTTAAGCCGCTGATGTTGAAGTACGCGAATTTGAGTATTATAGAATAATTTACGAGGTAAAATATGAAAGAACAACAGGTAAAATTTTATTACAAGAACGTTTTGGAATCGGTATTGGGCTCTGAACACGGCATAACTCAAAAGCAGCTTGACGAACTTGCGGCGAAAACCGAGCCGTTGATTGAGAAATTAAACGCGGATAGAAAAGCCGGCAAGACCAAGTATCGCGATTTGCCATATCAGGCAGAGACGATTAAGAAGGTAAAGGCTGTCGCCGAACAGGTAAAGTGGTGCGAGAATTTTGTTATTCTCGGCATCGGCGGCTCCGCTCTGGGCAATATCGCACTTCAGACAGCTCTTAATCCATATATGTATAACCTCGATGACAAGCAGCGAAAGGGCTGTCCCAGACTGTTTGTGATGGATAATGTTGACCCGATGCAGATGAGTTCGTTTTTGAGCTATATCGGCGAAAGGCTTGACAAAACGGTTTTCAATGTGATAAGCAAATCCGGCAGAACGGCTGAAACGGCTTCGCAGTTTTTGACGATTTGTCAAATGCTCGAAAATAAGCTTGGCAAAGATTCCCTGAACAAGCACGTCGTCGCCACCACAGATTTAAAGTCCGGTACGCTTCGCAAGACAGCCGATACATTCGGTCTTACGACTTTGGAAGTGCCGGACGGCGTTGGTGGCAGGTTCAGTGTTTTAAGCCCTGTCGGTTTGCTTGGCGCAGCGGTTTGCGGAGTTGATATTGAGCAGCTTTTGGCAGGCGCAGCGGCGATGGACAAAAGAGTCAGCGAAAAGAGTTTTTATAAAAACCCAGCGGCCATAAACGCCGCGATCAACTGGCATTATTACAACAGAGGCAAACGCATCTCGGTTATGATGTCGTACAGCTATGCCCTTAAAGATTTTGCTGACTGGTACAGGCAGTTGTGGGCGGAAAGTCTGGGCAAGGCAAAGGATTTGTTCGGCAAAGAGGTTTTCGTAGGCCCCACGCCGGTTAAGGCCTTGGGCGCGACCGACCAGCACAGCCAGGTTCAGCTTTACAGAGAGGGGCCGAATGATAAGCTGTTCACGTTCCTTGCGGTTGAAAAATTTGCAGCGGATGTAAAAATCGCCCCGGCACCGGCGATTGCTCCTGAATTGGGGTATCTATCCAATCGAAATATAAGCGAACTGCTGAACAGTGAAAGGCTCGGCACGGAATACGCGTTTATAGCCAGCAAGCGGCCGAGCCTGACTATTGCTTTTGACGAAATTTCTCCTTATACTGTAGGTCAGTTCATCTATCTTCTTGAGGCATCAACTTCGCTGGCGGGTATGCTGTTCGGCATTGACGCTTATGACCAGCCGGCGGTTGAACTCGGCAAGGAAGCGACATTTGCTCTGATGGGCAGCGGCGATTATGCGGCTTTGGCAGAAAAAATTAAGCCGTTTTCACAGATAGACGATAAATACATTATATAGAAATTTATATCTTTGTGTCTCTGTGGTGAGAAAAGGATAAATTATGCGGTTTGCGGTAATAATGGCCGGCGGAACTGGCAAAAGGCTTTGGCCGTTGAGCAGGGAAAACAGGCCGAAACAGGTTCTAAAACTCATTGATGGCGATACTCTGCTGCGGCGGTGTTTTCAAAGGGTGAGCGATTTATTTGACTATCGCCACATAGTCGTACTGACCAACAAGGGGTACGCTGATACCGTTCGCGATAATCTGCCGGAGATTCCTTATGATAATGTTATCGCAGAGCCTGCGGTTCGCGACACGGCAGGAGCTATCGGGCTTGCCGCGGCGGTTTTGTCGCGATTCGACCCTGATGCTTCGATGGCGGTGGTAACTGCCGACCAGGTTATAAAGCCGATTGACGTTTTTCAGAAGGCAATCGCCGACGGCCTTACTTATATTGAGAACAATCCCGATTCGCTGATAACTTTCGGCATTCAGCCCTCGTTTCCCAGTACGCAGCTTGGGTATATCAAACTCGGCAAAGGCGTCAAGTGCGACAACTGCGAGAATCAGATTCACAAGGTTGAGGCTTTTAAGGAAAAGCCTGATTTGGAAACCGCAAAGGAATATGTGGACAGCGGGCAGTATTGCTGGAACGCTGGTTTGTTTGTGTGGAAGGCTAAGCGGATTCTCGAACTGATATATGAAAATATCCCGCAGGCGAAACCGCTTCTGCAAAAGATTCAGGATGCTTGGGGCAGTTCCACGCAGGATGAGGCTCTTGCGGAGTATTTTATGAAGCTGCCGAAGATAAGCATTGATTTCGCGGTTATGGAAAAAGCGACTAACGTTCACGCAATAAAATTAGACTGTCGATGGTTTGATATGGGTTCGTTTTCCGCTCTGGCGGATATTGTTCAGTCTGATTCGGGCGGCAATGTTGTTATCGCCGAGCAAAGCGAAGTTATGGATTGCAAAGACAGCTTTATCGTAACCGAGGATAAGGGGCATTTAATAGCGACCATCGGGCTGAATGGTATGGTTGTCGTTCACAGTCCTGACGCTACGCTTGTTTGTCCGATTGAGCAGACCGGCAGGCTCAAGGAACTGCTTGAGCGAATAAAAGAACACGGGAAAGAACAATATCTGTAATGAGATTCGTTTGTATAGATTTGGGCGATAAGCGGACGGGGCTGGCAATTTGCGACAGTCAGGAGATTATCGCAAGTCCGCTCGAAGTTATCGAAGGCGGGGGGGATTTGGTCACCAAAATTCTTGAAACCATCAAACAATATCAGGCCGAAGGGATTGTTTTCGGTCTGCCTTTGAATATGGACGACAGCGAAAGCGACAGCTCGGCGAAGGTTCGCAAATTCGCCGATGAACTGGCAAAAAAGACTGCTCTTCCAATATTTTTTCAGGATGAGAGGCTTTCGAGTTTTTCCGCGCAGCAAAAGCTCGGCAGAACAGGCCTTACGCACAAAAAGAAAAAGAACCGGCTTGACGCAATCGCCGCTGCCGAAATTCTCAAAGAATTTTTATCAAGTCGAAAATAAGCGGTAATTTTACCAAATTTTCCCTTTGCAAACACAAATCACTGTGCTATTTTTTTATCAGACTGATAACTGATAGCCGATAACTGATAACTGAATGATGACATTAGAACAATTAATAAAATTAGTAGAGTCCAAACAGACTGAATATCGTCCGCGCGTGAGTTGTGATTCGCGAAAGCTCCGGCAGGGCGATATTTTTGTCGCCATAAAAGGCACAAAAGTTGACGGTCGCGACTTCATCGGTCAGGCCGTTGTTTCCGGCGCACGATATGTCGTTACGGACAAGCCCACCAAAGTCGCCTCCGCTGAAGTTATAGAAACTCCCGACCCCGCTTCCGCTCTGGGCGTTCTGGCACAGGCCGCTTACGATTATCCGAACCAAAAACTGACCAATCTTGCAGTTACCGGTACAAACGGCAAGACAACGACGACCTATCTGGCACGTTCGATTATCGCTGCCGCCGGGCACAAATGCGGATTGATTGGCACAATTACGACGGATTTGGGCAGTCAGACAGACCAGATTGCCGCATCGATGACAACACCGGACGCTGTTGAACTTGCCTCGCTGTCGTCGCAAATGCTCGCCGCGGGCTGCGATTATATGGTTACCGAAGCCAGCAGCCACGCCATCGAGCAGAATCGGTTGGCCGGGATAGATTTTAAAGCTGTCGCCTTCAGCAATCTCACCGGCGACCATCTTGATTATCACAAGACGATGGACGCTTATCTTGCCGCCAAGCTCAAACTGTTTGAAAAACTTTCGCCCGATTCGGTGGCGATTATAAATAAAGACGACTCTGTCTTTGAGAAGGTGGCCTCTGCGGCATCGCAGGCTAAAGTATTTTTCTATTCTCTTCAGCAGCCCGCCGAAATTACGGCAAAGATAATTTCTATGGATATTGCTGGTACCGTTTATGACCTCGAAATTATGGGCAAGAAAGTCCGTGTTCAAACGCCGCTGATTGGCCGGCATAATATCAGCAATCATCTTGCCGCGGCGGGAATGGTTTATGCCTGCGGTTTTACGCCTGAACAGATAGCCGATGGCCTGTCGAAAATCGCCAAAGTGCCGGGCAGGCTCGAAAAAGTTCCATCATCGAGAAATTTTGCCGTATTGGTCGATTATGCTCATACCGATGATGCGATGAAGAACGTGCTTTCAACTCTTAAGCCGCTGTGCAGGGGAAAACTCTCTATTGTTTTCGGCTGCGGCGGCGACAGGGACAAAACCAAGCGTCCGCGAATGGCTGCGGTTGCCGAGCAGTTTGCCAACACGATTTACGTTACCAGCGACAATCCGAGAACTGAAAAACCGTTAGATATAATAGATGATGTTATTAAGGGGTTTTCAAATCCGTCCGCGGAGAGTATTACGATTGAGCCGGACAGGAAAAAAGCGATTGAGCTTGCCGTAAAAGCCGCCGGCCTTGGCGATATAATTCTCATAGCGGGCAAAGGCCACGAAAACTATCAAATCATCGGTTCGGAAAAATATCACTTTAGCGATATTGAAACCGCCGCGGAATTTTTGAAATGATTCCACTTACAGTCAGCAAACTCGCCGAAATAATAAAATCCAAAAACCTTCCCGCTGTTAGTTTGCAGATAGCGTCTGTCTCGCTCGACTCCCGCAATATCCCGAAGGGATGCGTGTTTTTTGCCATTAAAGGCGAAAATCACGATGGACATGATTATGTGAGCAAAGCGATTGAGAGCGGCGTGGTTTGCGTGGTTGTACAAAAGGAAATCCCAGGCGTTGATAAATCAAAACTTCTTATTGTAGATGATACTGTTCTGGCAATGGGCAGACTTGCCTCTTTTGTAAGGCGAAACAGCAAATTTAAAATTGTCGCCATAACAGGCTCGGCAGGCAAGACCACCACAAAAAATATGCTTTCTGCTGTTATCGGCAGCAAGTTTGAATGTTTCGCTTCGCCGAAAAGTTTTAACAATAATATCGGCGTTCCTCTGACGATTTTCGCCGCTCCGGACGACTGTGAAATAGTCATATCCGAACTCGGCACAAACCACATCGGCGAAATTGAAGTTCTGTCGAAAATGATTGAGCCAGATGTCGCTGTGATAACTACCGTTTGCCCGGCTCATTTGGAAGGCTTCGGCTCGCTCGATGCAATCGTAAAAGAAAAAGTTTCCATAACGGCAGGGCTAAAAAAAACCGGCAAATTTTTTGTCAGCGGCGGCAAAAAAGAACTTTTAGATTACTGCGAAAAAAATAATTTAAAATTTACAACATTCGGCACAACTTCAGACTGCGATATATTCGTTGAGAATATCAGACTCGCCGGCGACAAGAGTGTATTCACCGTTGAAGGAGTTGAAGTCAATCTTCCGCTTATCGGCAAAGCCAATGTTGAAAACGCCTCGGCTGTCTGGGCAGTCGCAAAACATTTTGGCTTCTCCGCTGTTGAGTTTGCAAACGCGATTGCCAAAATAAAGCCCGTGGCTATGAGAATGGAAATTCTGCAATTCGGCGGTTTGGGTGTGATTAGCGATTGTTATAACGCCAACCCCGGCTCGATGGAAAACGCCCTGCAAAGTCTTACGCTTGTGGCGAGGCAGAAGAAAAAGCGGCCGGTCTTCATCTTCGGCAAAATGGGCGAACTTGGCGGAGAAAGCCAAAAGCTTCATACCGAACTCGGCAGGCAGATTGCCCAATACGAAATACCTGTCGTGCTTACCATTGCCGGCGATTCTGCACTGGCCGCCGAAATGGCTAAAAAACTGATTGGGTCTGATAATGCAGTGGCTATTTTTGAAAATCTTGACGAACTTACCCATAATTTACACAAATTCGTCAAACCTGACGATATAGTATTGGTTAAGGCATCCCGCAGTCAGCGGTTTGAGAAGGTTGTCGATGAATTAAAAGGTCTTTTTGCCTGATGATATACTATTTTTTGTCGCATTTGCGTGGTTTTATAACTGGTTCGCTTGGTTTCTATGCGTGGCAGGAGGTAATGTTTCGCTGCATAATGGCGGCTCTTACCAGTCTTTTCATCGCCTGGCTTGCCGGGCCGCGGATTATCCGCTGGCTGATGATGAAAAAAATTGGCGACAGGCCGGAATTCCACCACGAAAAATTAAACGACCTCAACAAGGAAAAAGCCAACACCCCGACAATGGGCGGCCTGATAATTCTGCTCGCCGTTTTCACAAGCACATTTCTGTGGGCAAAATTAGGCAATCCATTTATTCAAAAAGCCATAATCCTGATGATTTGGTTCGGTGTTATCGGCGCGATCGATGACTGGCTGAAACTCACCAGCAAAATCCGCCATCGAAGCAGAAACGGCCTGAAACCCTGGGAAAAACTTGTGTTCCAGCTCGGCGGGGCGGTGCTGATAGCGACATTTCTTTATTTTGATGTTCAGAATGTTCCTGACGCGACCTGTTTCTGGATTCCCTTTTACAAACACGGCATACCAATAGCAGGCTGGTTCTTTGTGTTGGTCGCGATACTTTATATTTCCGCCACGAGCAATGCCGTCAATTTTACTGATGGTATGGATGGTTTAGCCAGCGGCTGCATTGCGATAACCTCCGCAACTCTGGCGATACTTTGCTACGTCGCCTCTGAATCAATGACAAGAACCTCGTCAATGACCTGGGCGAATTATCTGCTTTTGCCGCATATTCCGCAGTCAGGCGAATTGAGCATATTTTTCTGCTCCATAGTCGGAGCGATGATGGGATTTTTGTGGTTCAACTGCCACCCAGCTCAAACATTTATGGGCGACATCGGCTCTCTGCCTCTTGGCGCCGCGATGGGTTATGGCGCTTTGGCTACGAGAAATGAAATACTTTTGCTTGTCATAGGCGGAGTGTTTGTTATGGAACTTGGCAGCGTAATACTGCAGGTCGGATACTTTAAATACAGCGGCGGGAAACGCATCTTCCGATGCGCACCGATTCATCATCATTTTCATCTCGGCGGCTGGTCGGAACCGCAGGTAGTCGTTCGCTTCTGGCTGCTGTCGGCGGCCTTTGCGGCGATAGCTCTGGCAACATTAAAACTGCGATAAATAAAAAAGGCTGCCCATTTATGATGAGCAGCCTCTCGATTTTATAAAATCATTCGCGATTACGGACCGGCTGTAAGCCATTGGCTGGCAAATATCGCAAAGTCCTTGAAATTAACAATTTTGTCATGGTTAAGGTCTGCGGACGGCGTACCCTCTTCATTGGTAGTTAATTCAAACGCCATATCCCAGCTTACTCCCGCCGGGAATTCAATCGGTGCGCCCATCATCCACTGCGAACCTATGATCGGCGGCCAGATATTCAGCCCCGTTGGGTCTATTACCATTCCAACTCTTATAGCATCATCGTTGAAATAATGCGGACGAGTCTTCCAGCCCCACGGATTCGATGGCTGCTCGCCTGCATTGTAAATCGCCGCTATGCTCAACCAATACACGCGCTTTCCTTCCGGGCCGTTTGGTTCCTGATAGAACCATTCATCCTGCGACAGAAGCTGATTGAACTGGAAGCATGCCTCATTCTCGAGTTCAGGCCTGCCTTGCGGGTCTTTGTCAAAACCTGCGAAATTCCAAACCCATGAGTCGCAGATATTTTCCCAAACCAGCGTTCCGGGATGGCTGAACGGATGCACCGGATCTGCCCCTGCAGGTACGTCCGTCCAGATGCCGATGTGAAACGCCTTCGGCAATACCGGCGGGAGTTTCGGCTGTGTCCAGCCGATAAACGAACCCCACCAGTGAATATCTGTTACCGGCCGTTCGTCTTTGCATTCCCAATCATCGGCCACAATCGGCCTGTTGTCGTAGCTTGACAATTCGTCCCATCCATTAATCATTCCGGTTGCCTCATCAACAACGGGGGGTTGACTCCATTTGACATAGTTGCCTTTATAAGGCGATGTATTCGGTGTTACAATCAAATTGTGCCAGTAGTTCCACATCACACCGAGCTGTAATACGCCGGGAGGAGGAACAGGCATCTGTCCGAATACCCAGTTGAAATTCTCATCGACAATAAAGAACTGCGAGTTCTTTATGTTGAACGCCGGGTTATTAGTAAAACCTGTTGCAACAGGATTTGTCGCTGCGACTCCGACTTTGGAAGTGTCAATAGTGATTGTGGTCAGCACATTCCACGGAAGCGGCGCCGGACAGCTCCACCACCACGACCGCACGTTCCCGTTTATGTCCTTTATACCGAACGATACTGCGTTTATCTGCCCTGATGCTCCAAATTGTTTCGGCGTTACTCCTACCGTTATCGTTGAATTGCTTAAATCGGGGTCCAGCAGGTAATCGTATTCCCATGCACTCGAGTAACTTCCACTGGGCAGAGTTGGCTCACCCCACATCATTACAAGCCCGGCATCTTCGCAACCGCCGCCCCCGCCTCCTCCTCCGCCATAAACTTCAAGACCTGCGGGCATAAAAGTATTTGTCGGATAGGGGTCGCCATCCGGGTCTTTATACAGAGTCCACTGCTCCATATACCCTGTCCATTCGTCCGCCAGCAGCGGCCGTATATGTCCGCTCGAAAGAGCTTCCAGCCATTCCGTTTCAGAGTCAATCAGCAAATGCCCGCTGCTGGTATGCGGAGTGCCAATCAGATTTTCCGTTCGACTTGGAAAAGTACCGATACCGCCCATATTGGAATAAATTTCGCTTGTAACTCTAACGCTCGATAGCTTGGGGGTGTTAACGTCAACGGCTTCAAAGAAGACATCAAAGAATGATGTTACATGTTCTCCATTGAGTACCGGCACGAAAGTCCCGCCAATAGTTTCCGCATGTACGGTAATTGTCCCGCCGATTGGGTCAATAACAGGAGGACTGGTAAAAATAAACGGAGGCCTTGGTGCCACGCTTGAGCAGCTCATTGCGTCGCTCTCGTAGTGCAGGGTCGCGCTTCCGCCGTTGACATAGATTGTCGGGCCGATGTACGCCATCTGCACATAAAGGTTAACCGGACAGATTGTGGCAACGTGAGCCTCGCTCATAGCTATCGGCGTTGCTTCACAGTGTAGCTCGAATGTGGGGGCAGGGGGCGCGCTGATAGTTATGTTCTTCACGTCAACCACTCCGCCGGCAATCCACGACACTGTACCGGATTTGCCGCCTTTGACGGCCTTTACAACAATTTTTTCATTGTTGCAGTTTTTATCTAACCACCCCCCTGAATAGCCGCCGACAGTGCTGCTTGTGTCGGTGTCGCTGTACGAGCCGCCCGCAGCGGGGTAGCAGTTTATATAAACCGCAGCGCCGCTGACAACGCTGCCGCTCTCGTCTTTTACCACGCCCGAAACCGCATAAGCGCCAAAGGCGGACGTGCTGCCTGCAAACAAAATACACAAACTAAATAAAATCAGCTTTTTCATAATTCATCTCCTTAATTCAAAATTATTGTGTTTCAAAACAAACTGATACCAATAAAAAGCTTTTTAGTTTCAGTCAAACACCGAAGCAGAAATGACAAATATGATTAGCCATGATGCCCATTGGCAAATGCGATAAACGATGCGTGTAAAGTCCCCGTCAAAGAAATAAAATTTCCTTAAAGCCCCATCTTCATTTTCTAATCTCCTTAACTTTAGACTGCGTAAACAACTCTCTGTATATATCAAAAAACACACATAACTGGCAGCGTGTTTTAATAACACTCGCTTACGACTTACG
>MHXU01000043.1 GCA_001824555.1 Planctomycetes bacterium GWC2_45_44 | reverse complement strand
CTGACAGTAATCGTTGTGCATTGGGAGACGGCTCTATGGATATTGATACGATAATAATGGCTCTTTATGCCATTGGTTATAACCGCTCCGGTTGCTTTGTAACTCCTGAGCCGCTTGGTCCTGGCGGTAATCCATATCCTGCCATGCATGGCAAGACTGACCCTGCGATACTTGATGAATTAGTTCGTAAAACGGCAGACTGCATCAAAGAGCGACAGGATGTTCTTTTAAGCTGAGAGCATAACGTCGCCTCGGCAGTTTTTAATTTATTTCGGATCTTTATACAATAGGCTTGGATTACAGTGCCAATTCTTGTCGGTGTGTGATTGTCAATGCGACAACCGGTGAAGATGACGGCACGGTGTGGCTATTATCAGGCGGACGTGGGTCTCTGTTTTTTTTAAAATAGATACTGTTAGTTTGAATTGAAACTTTGAATGTGCGCCAATATGAATTGAAAATTTAAGAGATGGGTATTTGATGTTGGGCGCGTTGCCCAATACTAAGAATGTCCTGAACCGTTACACTTTCGGAGAATAATAATGATTAAGGCAAGAGAATATTCGATTCAACTTTTTTTTGTCTTAAGCAGTTTCTTGCTTATTATGCTGACAAGTTACAATCTTGTTTTGGCCAAGACTATGGACTTTAACACACCGCAAAATAATATTACAGAAATGAGTGAACCCAACACGCACATATTTCTTGGTGGTGAAACAGGTAAACGCATAGATGCTATTCTTAGAAACTGGATATTGCGTGCACCAAAGGTTAATCCCGGTATGATTGAAATGTTTCGTTTAAGGGATCGCCATCCTCCTTATGTGAATCCGACAATGTGGGCCGGTGAATTTGTTGGAAAATATCTTATCTCGGCAATTCAATTCCGCCATATGATTGACAGCCCGGAGCTGGAGAAGTTAATTAGAGAAGTTATTGGTGAACTTATTTCAACCCAGGCGGAAAATGGATATTGCGGACCATTCCCAAAGGAGCATGGTCGTCTTGTAGGGCATCATTGGGATGTCTGGGGGCATTATCATATTATGCAGGCATTATATATGTGGTATAGAGAAACAGGTGATCGTGCTTCTTTGGACGCGGCACTAAAGGCTGCTGACCTTATTTGTACGACCTACCTGAATCCTGAACAAAATTTTAGAGATACAAATTGGCCAGAAATGAACATGGCGGTTATTCATGTGTTAGGGATGTTGTATCGTGAAACGGGAAAAGAAGACTACTACCAGTTAATGAAGAAAATCGAAAAGGAATGGCAAGAACCAGGCGCAGGGGACTATTACAATCAGGCAATGAAGGGAGTGGATTTCTATCTCACGCCAAAACCCAGATGGGAAAGTCTTCATACAATGCAAGGTCTTGGTGAGTTATATAGAATAAGCGGCAACGAAAGTTATAAGCAGGCGCTGCTCCATTATTGGTATAGCATTCGTAAGACAGATGTGCATAATTCAGGCAGTTTTTCTACATCGGAATCAGCTATTGGGTCTTCCTTTGAAGCTGGGCCGATTGAAACATGTTGTACAGTTGCCTGGCTTGCTTATAGCATAGACGCTTTGCGGTTGTCAGGGGATAGTGTCATTGCTGATGCAATTGAACTTGCTACATGGAATGCTGTGCTTGGGTACCAGCACCCAAGTGGTTCCTGGTGTACTTACGATACTCCTATGGATGGCAAACGAGAGGCATCAATAACCCGTCTCTTTGATCATGAACGCCCAGGGACACCTGAACTGAATTGTTGTTCAGTAAACGGCCCACGGGGATTAGGAATGATCAGTGAGTGGGCTGTTTTGAATGATAGTAATGGGATTTATCTGAATTATTATGGCCCATGTACTATGGATATCAAATTAAATAATGGCGTCAACTGGAAATTTACTCAGATTACTCAATATCCGGTTAATGGCGACATTCGCATTGAAATAACCCCGAAACAACCGACCGAAGCTACTATATATCTGCGTATTCCAAAGTGGTCGAAAGAAACAACTGTATCCGTAAATGCAGGACCAGCCCTGCAAGTGGCAGCAGGATACTATCCTGTCAAAAGAATTTGGAAAAAAGGTGATATTGTCGAGTTGTCTTTTGATATGAGCATACATGCCTTACGAGGCGACCAGAATGTGGCTTACAATACATCGCTATATAAGGGACCTCTATTGTTGGCTTTTGATCAGAAACACAATACTCTGGAACCGGATCAGGTTCCAATGCTTGATCTCAACAATTTGGAGTTGATACCGGCCCATTGCGATGCACTATTCCAGTCTATGGTATTATTCAAAAGCCGTGCAATCGACGGTCAGGAAATCTATTTGACTGATTTTGCCACAGCAGGTGCTCATGGAACCGCTTATCGATCCTGGTTGCCGGTTAAAAACGCACCGCCATCGCAGTTCAAGCTTGTAAGCCCTCAGAATGGCAAGGCTCTCCCGGCAGATGACCTTTATATGCAATGGAGTTCCGCAGCGCCTGGCACGACTTATGATTTTCTTCTGGCTGAGGATGAAAAGTTTTCCAAAGTTGTTTTGTGCCGTCAGAATATTACTGATATTGGTGTTGATATCGACGTTTCTGGGCCGAATACATTGACTCCCAATAAAACATATTATTGGGATGTAAAACTCCACACGGAAAAACAATCACATACAAGTGTTAATGGTCCCTGGAGTTTCCAAGTCGACCCAACGGTACAATCTATACGGAAAGGTACGGTTTTTCGAGCATCTCTTGCAGGAGATGCTATTGCAGCGGAAGGAAAGCTGCTTGAAGAAAGTAACACTACACCAATAATAGGTCGGGAAGGTGAAGAAAAAGGAGCTCTTTTCTTTAATGGTTCCGATTCAAAAGTAATCTATGCAGCACCATTTTTCCCAACAAAAAATTACACTTTCGGTGCTTGGTTTTGTTGTAAAGACCTAACGAAAGAGGACGGCCGTTTGCATCAGATATTTTCTGCTTGGTATCAAAGTAATAATGATGCAATCCGTGTAGCTGTGAAGAATATGAAACTATTTGTTAGTATAGAGCAAAGACAGGGGTTATTTATAACAAAAGAGGTCTCTGTTGAAAACGACAAGTGGACACATGTTGCGGTGGTTAAGAAAGGCAGTGAACTGTGTTTCTATGTAAATGGATGTCAGATTCATTGTATCGTGGTTCCCGAATTCCTTTTTTCAACTCCGCCAAATCTTGGTATAGGGTGCAACCCCAACCTTGCAGGTGAAGGTTTTAGAGGGAGTATTTCTGATGTATTCTTTTGTAGAGAAGCCATGACAAGCGAAGAGGTCCAAAGTCTGTATAATAACAAGAAATAAGCAGCATTTTTTTAAATAGCTCTCGGGACGAGTTTTGATTTGAGGCGATCAGAAGGATATTTGTAATCTGCTAATGGTATCAAAATAAGTTCTGTACTATAGGTGTTTTTTTGGGTATTTTGTATGCATTTTAATCAGAAACTGTTCTGTAAAACTCGCTGAAAATCTTTGTTCATTCCTGACTGCTGGGGTCGTGGGGAAAAGGGTGTAATTCTTTATGCAGCAATCAGTTATAAAGAATGCTTAAAATGAGACAAAAACATTTGCAGGAAAACCTAAGTGTTGAAAAAAAAGCTTGACTTGTTAATCCTGCACTGATATACTTACCCGTGTGAGGTATAGAACTGAATCGGGTAATGGCATTTTTAATATGTATACTCTTGATATTGCTGTTCTTAAAAATTCAGATTAAAGATAAATAAGTGGCTTGCGTAGGGCCTCATATTTGCTGTAAGGGTTTAATTTAGGAGGGTTTTAAAATGAAAAGATTGTTTTTAATTAGTATTGTTTTGAGCTTCTATTCGGTTTGTCTTTCACAGACGGTGGAAATTCCGGTAAGCAATTATAGTTTCGAGGTGCCTCGTTTTGCAGAGTCGGGCTTAACGGATAATAGTTGGTGGCAATATGGGCCAACTGTTGCTTTTGAGCCTGATGGGTCATTCATGTCATCTAATTATCCAGGTCAATCGTTGCCCGATGGGTTGACGATTGTACAAATGGGACGTTACCAATTGGGAGGATTTATAGGTCAACCGCTTCCGGTCACACTCCAGCCGAATACGATTTATACATTTACTGTTTACGTTGGCACCAGGGTTACTGAACCATTTGATCCTGATCCGGTCTGGGGCAATTTTTTTGGCATGAGACTTAAAATTAATGACGGTTCGACGAAATGGGGCGGCGCAACTATTAAAAAAGTATGGACAGGTCATTGTTATCCCGAGGGCGACTACTATGATGTCCCACCTGTCACAGGTCAGTTCGTACCCATGACACTGACTCTTGACAGCAGTACGATCACAGACCCTAATTTGTTTGGTAAGTCGTTATTGCTTAGTCTTGAAGCCGGTGAAGTTGTGATAGACTTCGATAAGATCACCGCGACCATGAGCAATGCCAGTCTTACTGGCGTTCCGGTGACGATTAACGCGACTCCTGCCGGTATTAATACTGTAAATATCCTTGGCACACACACCTATGCGGTTGGCACATCACTTTTTCTCAGAGCTGATTGGCTTATAGATTGTCCGGAAGTTTATAAATTTGATCACTGGGCAGTTAATGATGTCTTTTTTAGCAATCAGCAGGAAATTGTAATAGATATTGATGCAGCCAAGACAATTACAGCAGTATATGTCCCAGGTACTGACTGTGCCACAATGAGTTATGAGATTCCTATTGTCAACGGTGATTTTGAAGCCCCGGCTATGACTCTGGTGGGTGACGTTACTTATGGTTATATAGCTACTGGCTGGACAGCGTCGCCGACGAATATGTGGGGTGGTGATACTTATCCAGATCGTTCACGAATCTTGCGTACTAATGATGCGGGATGGGATTGGAATTTCTTTGGTGATAATACAACTCCATGGTACGCACCAGGTGGGATGGAAGTTCCCAGGACACCGTACGGCGAACAGGTAGAGAGTTCGTTTATTGGTAGTGGCTGGTCACAAACTCTGTTGGCTACTCTGGCAGCGAATACGACTTACACGCTCCAATATGATGTTGGTTTCGGAAAAGACTACGGAACAACCGGAGGTGCGTATCGAGTTCAATTATTTGCCGGTGATATAATGGTGATGGAACTTGGGGATGGCCCCTGGGGTGCTGGTGGAATTGTTGGTGCCGAATATGGTCAGGTTGCTACCCCACACAATAATTGGGTGCATCAGACAGTATCACTTATAACCGGCCCTTCACCAGCTGGACTTGGCGGAAATCTGATAATAAAAATATGGAATGATGGTGCAAGAACCGATAATTACGAACTTGCCGCCAGTGTAACAACAGCGCCGGTAATTCTAACTATGTTGACATCATCCAATGGTACTGTAAATCCCACTACGGTAGTGCCGACAGTGGGTCAGCACACATACCCATATGGTATAAAAGTCAATGTTGCGGCAAGCAGGTATGCGGTATGTCCAGATGTAGATGAATTTGCCAATTGGATAGGTGATGTTAACGACACGACGGCATCTACCACTTTCGTGAGAATGGAAGGCGACAGAACTGTAACTGGGGTATTTGAAAATGCGTCTACATGCGGAGATGAATGTCACCCAATTAACCGTTTTGATTCTGATGGTGATTGTGATGTTGATTTCAAAGACTTTGCTGGCTTTGCAGAGACCTGGTATGAAAGCTATGGAACACCAGTTACTATTGTTAATGGTAATTTTGAAGCCCCGGCTATGACTCTGGTTGGTGACGTTACCTATGGTAATGTAGCTACTGGCTGGACAGCGTCAGGGACGGATATGTGGGGTAATCCTGGTTCTCCTGATCGTTCACGAATCTTACGTACTAATGATGCAGGATGGGATTGGAATTTCTTTGGCGATAATACCACTGGCTGGAACACACCAGGTGGGATGGAAGTTCCCAGGACACCGTACGGCCAACAGGTAGAAAGTTCATTTCTTGCCAATGGCTGGATGCAAACTCTATCGACTGTTCTGGCAGCGAATACGTCTTATGTGCTTGACTATGATGCTGGTTTCGGAAAAGATTGTGGAGCCGGAGGTGCGTATCGAGTTCAATTATTTGCCGGTGATATAATGGTGATGGAAATTGGCGAGGGTTGGGGACTTGGTGGAGTTGTTGGTGCTGAATATGGTCAGGTTGTTACCGCACGCAATAACTGGACGCATCAGAAAGTATCATTTACAACCGGCGCCACCCCAGCTGGGCTTGGCGGAAATCTGAAAATAAAAATATGGAGTGACGGTGGAAGAACGGATAATTATGTATTGAACGTATGCAGTGGTAATACTCAATTTGATTCTAATGGCGATTGTCGTGTTGATCTAATTGATCTTGCTGCCTTTGTAGGAGTTTGGCTTGAATGCACAAACCCTGCTTGCGATTGAGCGGAATGGTAAAATCAGTTGTAACGTTTATAGTAATTTAATTATTTTTTGGAAAGGAAGAGTGTTATGAGAAGTTTAATTGTAGGTTTGTTGGTAATTGTGTTAATGTCAGTTGTTGGCTTTGCGGCGCCAATCACTATTGTTAACGGTGACTTTGAGGCCCCGGCTATGACTCTGGTTGGTGACGTTACCTATGGTAATGCAGCTACTGGCTGGACAGCGTCAGGGACGGATATGTGGGGTAATCCTGGTTATCCTGATCGTTCAAGAATCTTACGTACTAATGATGCAGGATGGGATTGGAATTTCTTTGGTAATAATGCAACTCCGTGGTTTGCACCAGGTGGAATGGAAGTTCCAAGGACACCGTACGGCGAGCAAGTAGAGAGTTCATTTATTGCCAATGGTTGGAGGCAAACTCTATCGGCTACTCTGGCAGCAAATACGACTTACACGCTCGAACACGATGCTGGTTTCGGAAAAGACTACGGAACCGGAGGTGCGTATCGAGTTCAATTATTTGCCGGTGATATAATGGTGATGGAAATTGGCGAGGGTTGGGGACTGGGTGGTGTTATTGGTGCTCAATATGGTCAGGTTGTTACCGCACGCAATAACTGGACGCATCAGATAGCATCATTCACAACCGGTGCCGCACCAGCTGGGCTTGGCGGAAATCTGCAAATAAAAATATGGAATGATGGCGCAAGAACGGATAATTACAAATTGGATGCTACAGCTATTCCTGAACCGGCAACACTGATATTGCTTGGTCTGAGTAGTTTATTGGCTCGCAG
>MHXU01000042.1:10543-40955 GCA_001824555.1 Planctomycetes bacterium GWC2_45_44 | reverse complement strand
TACGAACAAGCCTTCGATGCAATGCGGCGATTGGATTTGTCTGCTCTCGCAACTGCGGAGATGTACCGACGAATGGTATTCAATATCATCGCCAGAAATCAAGATGATCACGTCAAGAATATAGCTTTTTTAATGGATCGCAGTGGCAATTGGTCACTCGCTCCCGCTTTCGATATGATTTATAGCTACCAACCTGGCGGCAATTGGACATCAAGCCATCAGATGACAGTCAATGGCAAACGTGACAATTTTACGTTGGACGACTTTCTTGCGTGTGGGAAATCAGCTTTGCTCAAGCGAGGTCAAGCCAAGGCAATTCTCAATGAAGTAAGACAGATTGTTTCCTGTTGGACAGACTATGCTGACCATGCAGGGGTGAATTCAAATCAGCGAGACAAGATTCATAAAACACTGCGTTTAAATCCGTTTGAATGATAGGCTGGGGTAGGGAGAAAATAATCGCTATATGGTAGAGCTATTGCAATTGAATGTTACAATGCTGTGTGGCAAAATTCGATGCAGCGTCGTGTTGTTCCGGTTTGTACCCACGCGTGAGCTGAAACAAATAATAATATCAATTCAAACTGGTACACAGGCCAGCAAGATTATTCAGTCCAGTGCAAGGGTGCAAAGAATGAGTGAGGAAGTCCACAAGGCTCCGAATCATGGTTTGTAAGTGGCGGCTTTGTAAAGATATATGGCAAGTGGTGATGCGGCTTTTGGTCGTCAATGGATAATTTTGCAGACGATATTATACTGTTGGTATTTGTGTAAAGGATATCTTCAATGTTAGCAGGGGTTAGGTTGGTGGTAAGTGCGGCGCGTTTAAAAGCGTCAATTTCTTCATATAAAAAGAATGTGATTTTCTCTGCCTCGTCGCCGCTTACTTCACGCATATTCTTATCACCGGAAACGTCGCCATAGAAACCTTTGGGGACGATATTTATGTAGATACTGTTTTCTGTGATTCGTCGGGCACGCATGTGGAGGATTGGCAAGTCGGAGTCGAAGATAATACGTTTTGGGCCAATGGCCTGTATGAGCTGCTCGAAAACAAATTGGTTACTATTGGCACTAATGTCAAAGAGCATTTTTAGTTTTCGAGAGTACATCAAAAGCATTTCCGATACTCTTGACGGCCACGTTGCAAGTCTGGCTTCGGTCATCTGAATTGCTTTTCTGTGCTCATCATCATTAAAGATAATTTTTTCAAAAATACTTTGTGTGATTTGTAAAGATTGATTTTATTGAAGGTGGTGGTACTACCGACTCAACTTATGTACTTGTGTGGATTCCCTTACAACGAGGTTGTGCTTTAACACCAACTGTGTATGAGTGTTTGATAATCTGCGAAGTCTGTTCTGAACAACTTCTACTGTTGTGTCGATAAGTTGCGCAAGCGGTTGTTCGATAGTGGTCAGGGGAATTCTGATGTCCTGTGCCCAGGGGAAGTAGTCGTAGGACAGTATACTCACATCTGCCGGGACACGAATACCACACAAATCGAGATGTCTCAAAAAGCGAACTGCCAACGGCGCATCTACAAATACCACAGCGCTAACTTGTCGGTTCTGCAAAAGATAATTTGCCCATCTTTCAATATGTGCCTGTTCATCTGTTTTTGATATTATACTGCGTACAGATGGATATTTAACAAAATGAGCATTAGCCCGATTTTTTTTAATGACATTAACACAACCGCTTCCAAAGTAAGATTTTGAATTGCATGCTATAAGGATATCTTGATGGCCTTGCCGGATTAAGTGCTCCACTGCTATTTGGCCTGCTTCCCTGCGATCGATCGCTATGTAATCGCACTTAAGATTTTTATGTGGTTGATTCCCAACAAATATCAGAGGAACTGATTCTAAATTTTCAGGTATTGCAGTAATGTCGGATTCAGTAACAATCAATAGAGCTTCAACTTTCATGGCTTTGAATGTGTGTAACCAAGGCGATTGATACCATGGGGTGTCTATGTTTTCTGCCAGACCAAGAACCGGCTTATAGTTATTTGTGTGTAACCTTATGAGCAGGTCATTCACAATTGTCGTTCTTACGGCATCATATAACGCTTGAGTGTAAATTCCAATAATACCACTTCTTTGGGAAGCCAGATTACTGGCGGCATAATTTGGAACGTAACCAAGCTTGGCAGCAATTCGAGTAATTTTACCTCTAACCGGAGCGGAGATGCGGGTTGAACCTCGCAAAGCCAGGCTTACGGTATTCTGAGAACAGCCCACCTGCTGCGCTACATCCTTAAGTGTGAATTTATGTGGTTGTATTGTCGGCATAAAATTTTTTTAATATTTTTCTTGTATTATTTCAGCTTATTATATATTATATGCCGTATTAACGCTAATACAAAATATAAATCTTTTAGGATATTTAAAAAAAATCTCAAATATTTCATTTTGATACTCCATTAGGACTAAAAGATTAAATGCTGTAAAACTCGTTTAAGACAAGACTTTAGTCACAAAAGGTATAATTTAAGGTAGCAGGATATGATTATTGGGATTATTGGTGCAGAAAATACTCACTCGGCAGCAATTGCCAAGACAATTAATGTAGAAAAAAAGATTAAAGGTTTTTCGGTACGGTATATTTGGGGCGAAACGTTGCAATTTGCCCGGACCGCAGCGGCAGAAGGTAGAATCGAACACGTAGTAAGGAATCCGAGCGAGATGCTTGGTAAGATAGACGCTTTGATTGTTGATCATCGTCACCCCATCTTTCATCTTGTTGCTGCGGAGCCCTTTATCAGGCGAGGAATACCTGTTTTTATTGATAAACCTTTTTGTTATCGAGTTTTGCAGGGTAAAACTTTTTTGAGACGTGCAGTAAAATATAGAGCTTGCGTAACGTCTTTCAGTCTCTTACCTGAGCAGGCTGCTTTCAGGGACTTTACTCTGCAACTTAAAAAAATTGGGAAAGTGCTTTCGGCGGGTACTTATGGGCCGTGCGACTTAAAAAGTCCATATGGTGGAATATTTTTCTATGGTATCCATCAGGTTGAGATGGCCTTAAAAGCTTTTGGTTATGGTGTCAATAAAGTTGCTCTAACTAAAAATGAGGAATCAGCAACTGGACTATTGTTATATCCCGGCGAAAAGATAGTTACATTAAATTTTATCAAGAATGGTTGCCCGGGATTTGGTATATGGGCAGTTGGCAGTAAAGGTTCTATCAGCAAACAGATTTGTTTTGACAAAAATGTTTATTTGGCTGGGATACAGAAATTTACCAAGATGTTTAAGACTCGACGTGAACCGATAGAATATAACCGTATACTTAACCCCATCCAAATACTCGAAGCCTTTCAAAAGGCCGGGAAATCCGGGATTCCGGAGAAAGTAAAAGCCTGAATGATTATTGATATACATGAACATGCTTATCTTTTTGAGCAGATAAACTATTTGCCTAACGCATCTGATAGCTTCTTGACGGTTGAAAAACTGTTAAGTATTATGGATGCCAAGGGAATAGATAAGGCTGTTTTGTTGCCGCTTGCGAATGCCGAGTCGCCTGCACCTGTGCAAAATGTCGGTGAACTGTTGCAGATATGTAAGTTATATCCTGAGAGATTTATTCCTTTTTGCAACATTGACCCGCGGTTGCCCAAAGACCCGGATAAAATCACTGCAGATGATTTTATTTTTATTCTCAATCGGTTTAAAGACTGTGGTTGCAAAGGAATTGGCGAAATTACTGCGAGAGTATATATTGATTCGCCCTGCATGATGTCCTTCTTCAAGGCTGCCGGTGAAGTTGGTCTTCCTGCTTTGATTCATATGATTACGCCTGATTTCGACTCTTACGGTTTGATGGATGAAGTGGGACTCAAACGCTTGGAGTGTGTCATTAGAAATTTTCCCAAACTCAAAATGATCGGGCACAGCCCTGCTTTCTGGAACGAAATCAGCGGTGATGTTACTCCTGAGATAAAAAATGAGTATCCGACTGGATCGGTTAAGCAGGGAGGGACCCTGGTCCGGCTTCTTCGTGAGTATCAGAATTTATACTGTGATATGTCGGCTGGAAGCGGCCTGAACGCTCTCCAAAGAGACCCTGATTATACCTGGAAGTTTATTGAAGAATTTCAGGATAGGTTAATGCTTGGGCTTGATCATTGCAGCGTAACTGATGATATACAGCATATTGAGTGGTTAACTAATGCCAGGAAAGATGGGAATATAAAAGGTCAGGCATATGAGAAGCTGATGTGGAAAAACGCCAACAAAATTTTGGGGCTGGGATTGGAGTAAAGATTTCTGAGGTAAAGTATTATTATTATTTAATGAAAGGTATTATTCACTATGGGAAAATATAATTTAAACGGCGTTCTTGCTTTACTGGGCGGTCTGCCGGCTGTAACAGCCGATTATTCGGATATGTTCAAATGGCCAATTGTTACACGGGAACATTGCGAAGCAGTGTTAAAAGTGATTAATACCGGTAATATGAGCGGCTGGGATATTACGATGGAATTTGAAAAAGCCTATGCCGAGAATTTTGAGCGAAAATACGCTCTTGCATGTAATAACGGCACTGCTGCCATACATTGTGGTTTTTTCGGTATGGGTATAGGTAATGGTGATGAAGTTATATGTCCTTCCCTTACTTACTGGGCTTCAATTCTACAGGTTTATTCTTTAAGATCTGTACCGGTATTCGCTGATATTGATCCGCAAACACTTTGTATCGACCCGAATGATATTGAGAACTGTATAACAAAGCGAACCAAAGCCATTGTAGTCGTGCATTACGCCGGCATGCCGGCGGATATGGACAGTATTATGCCGGTTGCTAAAAAGCATAATCTTAAAGTTTTTGAAGATTGTTCGCACGCACATGCCGCACTATATAAAGGTATGCAAGTAGGAACTTTTGGCGATGCAGCAGGATTTTCGCTGATGAGCGGAAAATCTTTTGCTATTGGCGAAGGTGGAGTCTTGACCACGGATAATAAGGAAATCTATGAGCGAGCAATTTTGTTTGGGATGTATGAAAGACACGGCATGATTGAAAATGAGCAGTTGAAAAAATACATCGGCATCCCTGCCGGCGGCTATAAATACCGGATGCATCAGGCCAGTTCCGCATTCGGCCTTGTACAGTTGAAATATTACAAACAGCAATTTGCTGAGATAGATGAAGCAATGAACTATTTCTGCGATAAGATTGACGGCATATCCGGCCTGAAATCTCATAGACCTGCCAAAAACAGTAATATGACCAAAGGTGGCTGGTATTTCCCGCTTGCTTTTTATGATTCCGGGCAATTCGATGGGCTGTCTGTCGGCAGGTTTGTTGAAGCGATGAATGCCGAAGGGGTCAAAATCCGCTCAGGCTGCAACCGTCCTTTGCATTTGCATCCTGCCTTTAACGATATGGACATTTATGCTGCCGGACAGCCGACAAGGACAGCGGATATGCCAAATGATATTGACACAAAACATTTAACTCGTTCCCTGCCTGTAAGCGAGTCTATCAATGATAAGGTTATTCAATTGCCGTGGTTTAAGCATTTTAGAAAAGACGTTGTTGACCAGTATGTTCAGGCATTTGAAAAAGTTACTGAAGGCTATAAACAATTATTGCATGATGATAAAAGGCGAGCAGAAAATGGCGGTTACAGTAGCGCATTCAGAATATAATGTAGCATAAGAGTAACATTCCGGCTAACCAGTGCGACCAGCCTTTGCTGGTCGCACCAGCTGGCCGAGTGCTTACGCATAAGAACTCAAGGCAGCTTGTCCATTTAAACTTCAACCGCAGTACCGGTATCCAACGAACGTATCAATGCATCTGCAATTTGGGTGCTTAATGCTCCTGCCTTGCCGTCTGCATTATGAGGTTCTGAACCATCCAAAAAACACTGAGCAAAATGCTCCAGCGAGGTCACCCATCCTTTCTCCGGGGATAAATTCAGGTAGTCTTGTTGAGATATATCATAATTTGCCAGGTCGAAAGCACCTGGAACAGGACGCCTTACAAGTTCCAGTTCCATCTCTTTAAGCAAAGGATTTTCATTACGTGCCTGAAGAATTGCTTTTGAACCATAAACCTCATAAAAATCGAATCCATACTTTAATATCTCTTCGGCAAGTACGCCGTAATACAATGGATAAATCCTGTCAAACTCACCTTTAAAGCCTCGAACTCTCATATCGACAAAATCACTAATCGTAATTGCGTGATAATGTGAAAATATCTCCATATATTCCTTCCAGTAACAAACAGTTCCCATCGAACCGCACATAAATGAAACCTGAGAACCGTCCGGGAAATCCAGAATACAGCAATTATTGAAATATTTATCCCCTGTCATAAAAACCCTCTTAGGCGTCTCTTCCAGAAACCAGCAGATAAGGTCTATTATATGACAGCCTTCGTAATGTATTCTCGGCTCATGCTCATAGAAGCTGCCTGGCTTGTGTTTGTCAGGGTTAGGAGACATCAACCGATAATTTATATACCAGGGTCTCTCAACGTTCTTCATAAGTAGTTTTGCATCGGCATACGCAGTCGCAAAACGCCTGTTAAAACCTATAGCCAATTTGCCTCGGTTGCGCCTCTCGGCCGCGAGGACTGCCTGAGATTCTTCATCATTTTGCGACATAGGTTTTTCGCAGAGAACCCACTTGCCTGCATCAAGACTTTCAATAATAAACTTTGCGTGCAGATCCTGCTTTGTGCCTATAATCACAATATCAACTTTCGGGTCGGATAATACTTTCTTGTAATCGGTGGTGGTATAGCCGACAGGCATACTGGATGAATACTTTTTTAAGATTTGTTCATCCAGGTCAGCAATAACCCTTATTTCCATAATCCTGCTGTCGCGTGCGGCCGGTAAATGCCTGTAGCTTATAAAAGAGCCTGCACCAATAAAACCGATCTGAGCTTTTCTCATAATCTCATTCCTTCTCTTTCTCTTGTTTCTCTGTTAGTTTAATAAATGTTTCTACAGGCTGTTCCGGATTTTTAACCTGCTCTCTTACCATTCCGTCATCGTGAGCGTCTCTTTTCATAACGTCCAACCGTCTGAACAAATCCTTTATATTAACAATACCTCCAACGCTATACCAGACCGTAAAAGCAACCAGCGTAACAAAAGTAATTACCAAATAAACATACCAGAATTTCAGCCAAGTTCGGTCCGATACTTCATTAGTAAGATTGTAAACCGTTCCAACTATAAAACCTCCAAACCACAGGACGGTCCACAATAGACTTCCAAAGTAAATCAGCTTATCCCTTCTGTTAAATTCTTCGGTTATACCTAATCGCTTTAACACCCACAATTTTATCGATTTACCGTTTATTATACCATCTGCCGAATTACTTTCAACAGCGTATTTTCCACGATGAAGCATCTTGTCCATATTAAAGGAAGGTTTCCTGTTTAACAGGGAAACTCCAATATAAAGAATTATACAGCACAGCATTCCTATTCCATACATTTTTTGGCCATTCAGGGGAAACTCAGGGTCAATCTGCCTGATTATTATTCCCCCAACAGAAAGAATCGCACCGGCAATCATAGCTGTCCAAGCCGCGGCGGTCGTACCCCTTTTCCAGTAAAGCCCTCCCATAATTACCGCTCCGGATCCTCCCAAGTAAATAGCGCCGGTAATAGCAAACCACATAAATATATAGTCTTTCAGTGGAAACACCAGTCCGAAGATAAACGCAAAAACCGCTACGCCGCCAATAGAAACACGCAGCAGTTTAATATGGGATTCCTGTGAAAGAGGTTTCTTCCTCAGCACCATAACTATATCCTGAATTAATATGCTGCCCCAGGAATGCAGGTAAGATTCGTGAGCGCTGAAAGCTGCCGCCAGCATCATAGCAAATATAGCTCCAACAATTCCGACCGGCAGGAACATTTTAACAGCCACCGGCACAAGCAACTGGCTGCGAATGTAAGCATTATCCATCCCGGCAAGGGTATTGTTTATGCGTTCAGCCTGAGAGGCAAAACCGGCACTGTGCATCACTGCGTACATACATATCGGTACTATTATAAACATCAACAAGGTTGCCATAGTTCTTAATTTGCCGAGAATCTGAGCCATTTGGGCCTCGTGAGCGCTTTTTGCAGAGCAGTAATAACCCTGTTCGCCCTGCCAGCCCATAAAATTATAAAACTGGCCTGTTACGAGTATGGCAAAAAACCAGAAATTGAAATCTTTAACCTTGTCCGTATGAAAGGGATTGATAAGAGAAGCGCCCACCGGGGCAATCTGTACGGCTTCGCTTATCTGCGCCCAGTTAAATATACGAAACATAACTACAATAATTACAATAAATACAACAAAGGTAAAAACACCCTGAATAAAGTTGCTGATTATTACAGATATTTGCCCGCCCATAAAAATCAGGAAAAGCGAGATTGAAAGTATTGTCGCCATTACCAAGGGAAAGGTGGAAATGTTCAGCCCCAGAATATTTATCGCAGACGGCCATCCACAAAAATATATAAAGAAACGAGCTTCCACTGCCGGGAAAATACCGTAATTCAATATGCCTGAAAGAAAACACAGAGACCCTGCAAATATTCTAAAACGTCTGCTGTATCTCATTTCAAAGAACTGCGCCATTGTCATAGCGCGTGTCTGGCGAAACCTGTAGACAATCCAACCAGATAAGGCAATAATGATATTAGTAGGAAGGGCCATTAATCCCCACCAGGCAATGCTGAAGCCACCCTGATAATACATTTCGAAATAACCCAGGATAGAGATAGCCCCGATGGATGCCATTCCGCCGGCTACGGCAAGAAGATACCTGCCGGCACTGCGATTGGCCGCAAGGAAATCTGCCACGCTTCTTGTGTATTTCCTTGTGTACAATGCTCCCGCCATCATAAGGAGTATGAACAAAATAACGATCATCCAATCTATCCAGTGCATATCTTTCTCCGTAAAAAAATATTTAGAGCCCAACACTGTTCATTACAGGCGCTGGGTTTCACATCTAATCATATCATAGGAAATTTGACATATATATCGAATTATGTTTGGCCGTGCTATGGGGCAATTGTAAGATTGTCCAGAAGTATATTTTGTTCGCCGGCTTGAAAGTCTCGAGAGCTGGTACTGCCAAGCCACATAAGTCCGACATTAAGACTCCCAAAGTTAGGTTCTGTCCAAAAAACATTGGCCTCGTTTAATTCAAGTGATTCGTCAATCCATAGCTTTATGTCGGCTTTTTCGCGAACCATAGGTGAGTTATAGTCGGCCGCTACTATCCTCTTCCAGCTAAACTTCATAGTGTGCCAGCCATCACTCAAGGGAGTCGCCAAATGTATGTCATAGTTTTTGTACCCGGCATCACTGGGAGGGGTAGCTCCGGATGTATAACTGCATACACGTATAATGTCCTTTTCAATTATGTCCAGAAACCAGAATCCTACACCATAGAGTGCATTTGGACAGGCGCTGAAAAGAACTGCATGATCGTTTAACTCGCCATTGAGCTTAAAGTCGATGGTAATTATGCCATTGGAGCCAAGTATGTTTTCGTCAAGGTTGCTGTAATTCAGATGGCAATCGCCGCCGCCCGGTCTGCCGACACGTACAACATTACCATCTGCAGCAGTATCATACAGGGTATAAACATCAAGACCGACAGTTGGTTGATTTACATTTCCGCCGAGAACGGATACGGTGCCGGATGAGGCGGTAAATCCGTTCTCAAAATTGATAAACCATCGGGCTGGTGCAGTTATAAAACTCCAGACCCTGCCGTGGGTAATATAGTTGCTGTCGTTGATTTCGTCCACTCGCCAGTAATAAGTTGTATTGGGTTGCAGCGGTTGCGGGTCATATACCACACTTGCAGGGATACCTGTTTTTCTACCCTTATATAACGGGGAAGTATAGATTGCTGTATTTACATCGTTGTAATTCGTGCCTAAGTAGATATCGTGAAAGCTGGCATCTTCGCCGGGGCACCATTTAAGAAGGGAAGTCGTACTTACGTTGACCTCTCCATTTTCAGGACGTGGAAAGCTGGCATAGGCCGGGGGCTGCCGGAATATGACAGCCATCTCTCCTGCATTTACATCGAGCGCAACGTTTGCCAGAGTCGAGCCGACATTTGCGTCATACCGGACGGTTGATGAACAACCGGGCAGGTAGAAACCGCCGGCATCATAAATTCTGACTGTTAAATCAGAATTGTCCCCAAAGCCATATTCTCCTGCAATGCGAGTGACAATCTTGTTTTCACCTATCACATAGCCGTTGTGAAGTTCTATAGGCTTGAAAGGATACAGAACCTGTACAATGTTGTCATCAGTCTGATAGACTCTGGAATAAGGCAGATACAGACCGCCATACAGGAGCTTAATTCTTACGCCTGCGCCTAAATCGTGTTCGGTTAGCTCCCAGAAGTCGTTACCCAAAGCCGTATCGGAGGTTAGATGAGCATACGCCGCATTATTGTTGATGTGTGTCTCGATAAAGTGATAAGCGTGCAACTGCGTTTCTTCCGGCGTTATCGGTGCGAAATTCATCCATAGACCTTTACCCATCCAACGAGCTTTATTTATCTGAGACAGCCGATAGTCCAGTGTGTACAGCCCCGAATGAGTTACCGTGCGCTGAATCTGGAATGAGGAACGGTTAATTATTGCCGAATGTCCGTCCCACGTATCGTTCCGGTAGCTGTAAACATCGCTGTCAGGATTCTTGGTCATTGAGGATTCATCCACATACAAGCCGTCGCCCTGTTGGAGCGAAAAATCAAAAAAGTTTTTCAGCGCCTGCCCGTAGGAATTTGCCTGCGTCGGATACATCCCTTTTAGTCCATAACCGTAATACACCTGCGGATTGCCGTTGGACTGCTGGGCATAGCTATCGGGATAAATCGTAACAGCGTTTGGTTCGGATGTAAGCCAGAAGTTATTATACGGCAGAAGTATGACATCTGGTACGAGCTGGCGGAATCGCTCTATCGTCCGCAAAAGCCAATAGCGATTCCAGTAGCCATAGTCAGTCATAAATGCGGATCCAAATGACGTGTCATTAATGGTCCCTGTGGTAAGTGGATTGCCGTTCTGATCAACCCTGTAAGAGGTGTCAAGCACTATATACTTGGCATTTTGTCGTTGCACAAGATTTATTATATCTTCATCGGTTACCGAGGCCATATTCCCGACATAATTTGTGTTGGGCATAACTATACAGCCATCGATAAGATAATTAACCCCTAATGTCCGCCGGGCAGCGTTTATGAAAGCATAATAATCGGCACAATCAGTAGGAAATATCCGCCATTGTATTGTATATGAGGCATTAGCGCCCAACGCAAAGAAATAATCGTAAAGTCCGTAAGCCCCATCGGTTACTTTTAGGTTAATCTGCGACCGTAACACTTTGTCATAAGCCAGCAATCCCAATCCGGAGGATTGATTCTGAACATAAACTGTCGGATTTCCGCTCTCACTAATCCCTCCCGTGACCCATTCTGTCGCAGAAAGACGCAGACCGGCAAGATAAACTTTTTTCAGCAAACTTCTGGCCTTTTTGATTTCATTGCCTAAGCAAACGCCTATTGTACTGCCGGTAAGATTGGTAATTTTATCTTCCACCTCGATATATTCAGGGTGACTGATTATCTGCCTTTCCACACGGTATTTACTGCCCTGTGCCGTCAACTGGTTGCCGTTGACATTTACCGTCCATTCACCTGTAGTCGGCCCCGGCACCGTCAGTATGTTGTACGTTCCGTTGGGATATGAAAATTTTGACTCGACTTTATATTGGTCGCCGCCAATGTTTACTACTATACCACCACCGGATGAAAGATTCGCAGAATAGTTGACGTTGAAATTTGTATCCGGCACAACGGGTTTGCCGCTCAAATCGGCAGGAACCTCTCTTAGATTCGGGTCAGGGGCAGGCCTTTCAGACTTGCCGAGAATTCGTATGTTTCGATAGACCATTGTAACGTCAGGATAATTCCACTCACTATGCCGTATCTCGATTTGATTTTCCCCTGACGTTATATAATCACTGATGTCAAGGACTATCCGGTATGGCGTATCCCCAAGTTCCACTGGGTTGGTGACACCCACAAATGGCGCAAAATCGGGACTGTATGGGAGCGACCATCTGTCGCCCACACAATACCATGTCATAGAACTACCCAAAGGCGTTATAAGGTCTCGGGCGTCAGGAACATTAACCATTTTCTCCGGACCGCCCACAAGGTGTCCGTTGACAAGGTATCGAATGCATGTGTTAGACCCGCCCCTCCAGCTTTGCCCCGGCCAAACAACCCGGCCTTCGGCTTCGAGATAGGCCTTATTCATATACGAGGGAAGCTCGGGAAACAGCACTATCGGGTGTCCTACGGAGATAGTCCTTTCTGTATTCTGAAGGACTATAGGCTGATAGCGGTCCCAATACGCATCGCAGTCATAATTGTACGGGTCCGTGCATTTGAGCCAATTCTCGACAAAAACCTTTATGTCAGAAAAGTTGATAACATTATCTTTCGGCTCAGATATGTCGCAGTCAGGATTCCAAATAGCGTCGCTCGGCCTGCTCGTCCATGCCGAGCCCAAAGAGGCAAAGTCATCGAAGTTCACATAAAAATCTTTATTAAAATCACCGTCGAGACACGCGGTATCATCGCAGGGGCCGGGAGCAGCAAATCCGTTCTCAAAAAACGAGACAAGAAGCCACAATATCGACAGAAAAACAAAAACGATGCGCCAATGCTTGTTCATAAAATTTCCATCATCTTTACCATAAAAATAACCATTTTATATCCTATCCGCAATTTTGGTAATAACAAAACCGATTGTGAAGTGATGTTCACAAAAGGAATCTTATACTAAATTACTTAATTAATGCAAGATTTTTTAATTTTATTTTAATATTTTTTTAAGGGTTTTGGCAGTTTTTTGTGTTTCAGTTTTTGGCAAAGCAATATTTTTAATAACATAACTCTTTATTATATAAGAAGATAAGCAATTGTATTCTTGACAAGGATTTTGAAATTTCTCAAAACTTAAATTTACCATTATTGACATTTACCATAACACGATTAAAATTTTTCAAAAAAACCCTTGCAAAAAAATAAACAAGTGGTATGATAATAATGAACATTAGTTCAAGGCCTAATGTTGGAAGATATACGATGGATAAAAAATGATATTTTTTGGAGGGCCGGTTTATGACATTATAAGAGTGCAGATGTGATAGTAATGTGAAGTATGTTTTGTTAATTTAATGTTTCATATAACTTGATTTAGGAGGTGAAAAATGTTTAAAATGAAGATGATAAAGAAAGCGTGTCTGTTTGTTATGCTTGTGACTATTAGTATCGCAGTTGCAGCTTCGGCGGACACAGCGGTTTTTCGGAACGGAACTAATGGCTACCAGGGTACTAATGACAATACGCTGGACGATTACTGGAGTCTAACAGGTTATAACGCGGGTGCTTTTACTGAGTTGGGTGTCTATCAGAGTTATGCTGAACGCGTAAATACTATACTGAAATTTGACGGGTTAGTCCTACCAGCCGGTTCTATAGTTACTGGGGCGAGCATTAGTCTTGCCAAGCGTGGTGGAAGTGGCGGTGCCTTTAATATCGATGTTTTGCAGATTTCAAATGATAACGCCAATTGGGTAGAAGGAACGGGAGTCTGGGTTCCCGCTTTAGACGGAGAGTCCTCGTGGGACTATATGGCCTCCCCGACTCTCTGGACAGGTGACGGAGGCGCTAGCGGTGGAGCAACCACGATATATACGCTGGCCGTAGATTCCGCTCAAGAGGATTACACACTCTACAACATCGTTCTGCCCAATGCTCTTGCGCAGCAATGGGTTAGTGGTGGTGTAAATGCGGGTTTGTTGCTGAGAGTTGATCCTGCCGCGGAGGAGACGAAAAATATCCACTTTGTTAGTTCAGAATTGGGTCCGGAAGGCTGGGAATATAAACCTACGCTTACCATTAGTTATGATATTCCTGAGCCGGCAACGTTGTGTCTATTAGGTCTTGGCGGTTTGCTGATTCGCAGAAAGAAGTAGCATCAGTTGGACGTGATTGTAGTTTAGACATCCTTGAAAAATCAGATCTTTCGGTGTGGCTGAGGTCAGCTTCGGCCACACCATAATTTTGATAAAGAGTAAAAGGGCAGGGGAAAACGATTAATGGCTAATGGCAAAAGTAAGTAATTTGTCATGAGTTATGGTTTGTTTATGCGAATGTCAATGAATTATGTTGGGTAAAGTAATGGAGAATAACTCAAGAGTTACAATTTTAGATATTGCCAGGAAAGTCGGTTGTGCGAGAACGACCGTCGTAAATGTGCTGAATCCGCAGCAAAGAAAGCGGTATTCCCCAAAAACTCGGGAAAATGTGCTTAAAGTGGCTGAAGATATAGGCTATCAGTCTGCTTTGATGGCCAAAGTGATTAAAAAGCCATTGAAGCACATAGGCTTTGTCGGAAGCGGCATTGTAGGCATTGATGTACCCTTTATGAGAGAGATATTAAGCGGGATTGAACAGACTGCAGACGAGGAAAATTATTACCTGATGGTCTCAAGGCCGTCAAAGGAAATTAGCAATGATCTTAATCTTCTGACACAGGAAGAGGCTCAAAAAACTAAAAAGCTCCTAAATTTAGTGTCCTCTAAAATCTTAGACGGGTTGATAATTGACAAATCACGCTTTGTATATAGCCAGATGGAGTCTCTCTATAAAGCGAAAGTACCCTGTGTATTTATTAATGGACAAGTGCCAACAGACAGCAGTGTTTCCTCCCGCCCAATTTATGGACAGATGTACTGGGTAAGCATCGACCATGAGCATGGCGGCAGGGTAGCCACAAAATATCTGCTCAGACATGGGCATCGACGTATAGCGATTCTAACGCCCAATATATCTCAATATCCGCCCAACTATGGAGCGCACATGCTTTACGATCGTGCTGAAGGGTACAAAGCTGCTTTGAAAGAGGAAGGCATCGAGCCCGATTCAAGTCTTTTTCTTGAATGTTTCCTTACAGACAGAACTACTATTTTAGATGCTGTCGATAAGCTTCTTAAATTACCTCAACCTCCTACCGCCTTGTTCGCAGCGGACGATACGATAGCCGTTCTGGCTATGAACTACCTCTATAGAAAGGGTGTTAGAATACCCGAAGATATTTCTGTGGTGGGTTATGGCAATTTGCCAGCCGCTTTTATGGCAGTCCCGAAATTGACAACAGTGAATGTTCCTTGGGCACAAATGGGAAAGTTCGGTGCAAAAATATTAATTTCCTTGTTAAAAGGTGAGAAGGTAAATCAGTGTATTAATATCCTTAAACCTGTACTTTTGGAAGGGGCATCGGTTACTGAACAGAATGGGGTTAACAACAAAATAAACCAGAAAGGGTAAAATATGAATCTAATAGTAAATAAATTAGGAAAAACTTCGAGGAAAGCCTTTACCCTCGTAGAGCTTCTGGTAGTTATATCGATAATCGCACTGTTGCTGGCGATTATGTTGCCAGCGTTGAATAGGGCGAGAGAATCGGGCAGATCAGTTGTTTGTAGAACCCACCAGAAGAATGTGGGTATGGCTTTTTATATGTATGATGCCTCTCATGGTCGACTGCCGCCGTGGGGAGTTCATCCTGACACTGGAGGATTTGACCCTGCACTCCAGTGGTATGCTGCGATATTGCCTTATCTTACCGCAAAAGCCAAGGAAGTGGGTGTTACTTCTGCCGATATTTATGTTTGTCCGACTCGTAAGGCCAAATACAAAAATGTAGGGGTCTCCATAGCCGGTAAAGTGGCCGCCATTGAACATGTCGATTATGGCGTCAATTATGGAGTTAACGTAGGCATGTTCAACACTGTTCTTCCGTCTAATGGCAGTGTAGATCCGAGGTGGATGGTACCGCCGCCGGGTGGTTATCTTGGCGTGCAATCAGTCAAAATTTCCGATATACGCGTGCCATCGCAGGTATTTACGATGATGGATGCCAGGGTGCTAACGTACGCAGAAGGCGCTGGACCCTGGGCCGGCACATCGATCATTTTGCCGGAGATAGATGCTCCCTGGGCGCCGGGATCTCGCAATTCGGACAAGTCCCTCTTCACGCTTGATTATGATGCTGACGAGGACGGGCTGAACGATAGTTCTTCAGTACTTATCATGCCAGCAAGATATGAACCGCCGGGAGGTATTTATAATAACTCAGACCATGAGCGGCACGGCAAAGGGCCCAATGTTCTGTTTTCCGACGGCAGCGTAAAACATGTTACAACCAAAGATTGGCTCCAAAAGTGCCACTGGCTCTGGTAAAATTATTTATTGTTAAATTTTGAGGTGGATATGATTGTGTAGAGACTTGATTTTGAAGTGCTTGGCAAAGTGAAAAGTTTAAAGTTTTTTTAATTATTTTGGAGGAAAAGTTATGATAGAAAGAACAGTTAAAAAATTGTTACTGGTTCTGTTTGTTACCGTGAGTTTCTCTGCGGCGGCGTTCGGGACATCCACACTATTATGGAAAGTCGATTTCGAAAATGGCTTTACGGCTACCAGCGGCACGCCTCAGATTAACTTAGGAAACATAAGCAATCCCAATGATGCCAATAATCAGGTATGCGTCATATATGACGCCAATCTGGGTAGTCATGTGCTGCGAGTAGGGAAAGCAGGCGCAGGTTTAAACCGTGCTGCCCGTTTGAGCTATATTATAGACCCCAATTTCCTCGGCAAAGATGGCAGAATCACGCTTAAGTTTTCGGTCAGCCACGATCCGAATTATAACAACAACTATTCGGTTTTTTTTATGGCCTCTACGAATACAGGCGGTACTTATCAGAACTACTGGTGCTTGCCTCTTGGCAATGTGAGGCTACCGCTTATATGGACTCGGCAGCTTACCGCTGACCCTGAAAATTATTATACCGGCACGTATTGTCCTCCCGCAGGAGCAGGGGCTATTTATCCGCCGCCGGCTCCGGAAGACCTGAGTAATCCGCCGTGGCCGCCGGTCAGCAGTCTTACGCCCGGCTGGCATACCCTTGATTTTATATGGGCAAGAAGAACCGCAGGAGACCCGAATATCTGGGGCAATCCGCGGGAAAGAGCCGACCTTCGTCTGTCAATCGACAATGACCCGAATATGACATGGGAATATAGAAACTTTCTCTGGTCGATATCAAAAGAAGGATACAAATATATTCGTATAGGATGTTTTTGGGAGGGCACCCCTCTAATCCCAGACTTCCATGCAGGCGGAGGGGACCGATACGTTGATGATGTCTGTATCTGGAGTTATGAGCCGGATAATTGCGACGATATGGGAACAATCCGGCTTGGATCGGATATAAATAGAGACTGCTCTGTAAAATTTGATGATTATGCAGAAATCGCCGGGCAGTGGACACAGTGCAATGACCCTAATAACCCTGATTGTGATTAAAGGAGGAAAAAATATGTCAAATAAAAATATAATGTTGGTTTTTGCAATATTGGCGGTGTTTTGTGCACCTGTAACTTTTGGCGCATTACGTTGGTCGATTGATTTTGAGAACGGCTTTAACGCCACAGCCGGTGCATTTCCTGCCGGAACGCCGGTAGTTGTCGGAGGCGACGTGAACAATCCCTTCGATTCTAACCAGGAAGTGTACCTGAAATACGACACTACTACGCTAAGCAATACAATCCGTGTAGGAAGGAGCGGTACGAAAGGGCCTTACTATGGTTTTGTGGACATTGACCCTAATATCTTTGGTTCGAGCGGGAAGATAACGCTGGATTTTAAAATACCGACGGGTCTAAGCCCCAACTTCAACGTTTGTACATTTTTATCTCCTTCCGAGCAGACAGGCGAGAACCCAGCGTATCAGACTAACTGGTTTGTAGGTATTAACGGTTATATGGATTCGAAGTTGCCCAGCAACGATTTCCTCTACGTTCGTGCGACGGATTGGTATGATGCCGACCCGGACTATGCCAAAAATCAGCTTAACTGGACGATAAAAGTCCCAACTTTTACTGCGGGCTGGCATACCTATGAATTCGCGTGGTATGAAACACAGCATAATTCTCCCACCCACCGTGACCGGGCCGACTATTATGTGAAGGTTGACGGCAGCTTGATAGCAGTAATTCATGATACCTTGTGGGTTCGCCCCGGTTATACAAAAGTAAATGTAGGCTGCTATTGGACGGGGGTTAGTACGCCGGACTTCTATTGCGGAGCAGCAGATGGAAACATTAAGCCCATATATCTGGATAACATAAAGGTATGGGATTACACCCCTGATCAATGCGGCGAGATGGGTGCGATGTCTTATATGCCGGGAGATTTGACTCACAACTGCTATGTGGATATGAAGGATATTAAGATATTTGCCGAGCAGTGGCTGCAGTGTACGACCCCTGCGGATCCCAACTGTGACGAATAAATAACCAGCTTAGATGAAGATTTTAAGATGAAGAATCAGGGAAGTTAAATAGAACAAGGATGCCGGATTTGCGGCATCCTTGTTCTAAATAAGTATTCACAATAAATTATATACAGGAGTATTCCGCTATGTTTCAAGGCAAATGTCCCTTTCTATCAAGAGTGTTTTGCTGCTGTCTCGTAACCCTCTTTTTGCCATCTGCATTTAGTAAGGCGGATTCAAACGAACCGGGGATCTCGAAGGTCAATCCAAACATATCTTATATCGAAATCAGCCCGACACCTGTTGCGCCTCAAATAGATGGCAGACTCGACGACAAAGCATGGAGCTATGCAACCGCCGTAACCGGTTTTTTTGCTCTGACTAAAGATGGCGGACAGGCAAATGACCAAACCCAGGTTTCAGTTACTTATGACAAGGAAAATCTTTATATAGCCTTTAAATCTGTATTGCGAGGCAGACGTCCTCGTGCTGTTGCCGAGCAAAGAGACGGACAGGTATATTCAGATGAGTCCATTGAAATCTTCCTGTTCCCGCCGAATGGTGGTCAGGGAAAGTGTTACCAATTTGTGGGCAATTGTAAAGGTACTATTTTTGACCAGACCGTGGAAGGTGAAAAAGGCAACCGTGAATGGAACGGAAACTGGAAATTTGCCAATTATGTCTGGGATATTGAATGGAATGCTGAGATATCCATACCCCTTGCAGACATGGGCGTTACTGAACCGACGGCCGGCCTTTGGAGGATGAATTTTTGCCGAACCTGCGACCAACTGACTTCCTGGTCGCCGGTGCAGCGAGGTTATGCGGAATTAGATAAATTTGCTTATGTAGCATTTACGAAAAACAGTCTGGTGAACAGGCTCAATTCAATCGAAGGCCTCGCTTATGGCGATATGTCGGTAAAGGGCAGTATTTTTAATCCTACAAATCAGGAAAAGCAGGTGAATTTGAAAGTAGCGGTTGCCGATGATGCTCTGCAAAGTAGCTCTGTAAAATCCATAGCAATGAAACTGATGCCCGGTGAAACACGGAATTATTCAATTGAACATCTTTTGAAAGATTTATCGCTGAGGTTGCTCCAAGTAGAAATAGAAGATAACAATAAGCCTATTTACAGATCAATCAATCCTTTCAGCCTAAAGGAAAGACCCAAGAGCTTTACTATTATTCCTGTGCCGGATGCAAATCAAATTCTTTTTTCTATCGACCTTTCACGTATTGAAACAGAGAATAAGACGTTAAATGTCAAAGCAGCCATTGTTGACCAGAACGGCAATGCCTGTAAAACTTTCTCTCTGGAAAATCTCGGAACAAAGGGAAAACAGGTAGTTTGCAGGGATGTTGGGCAGTTACCCCTCGGTAAATATTCTGTTATTGCCGAATGTATTGACCCTGCATCTGGCAAAATCCTGGAAACTGTGAAACAGTCTTATGAGAAATTGGAAACTCCGGTATGGTTCAGCGTCGGTCGTACTCTCGGTAGGGAAGAAAAGGTGATACCTCCCTGGACGCCAATGGAGTTTGATAATATATCCGGCTCGGTCAAAGCCTGGGGCAGGGATTACATTTTATCGGGGAATTCTGGTTTCCTCTTTAATAATATAATCAGCCAGGAGAGAAAAATACTCAAAGGACCGGTCGAACTGACAGCCCGGATAGGAAATAAAATTTCTATGGCGAAGTTAGTAAGCCGGTCGATTGATGATGCAAAACCTTATCATATAAAATGGACTGATGTTTATAAGCTGGACACGATTCGCATCAACTGCAAATGTATTGCCGAATTTGACGGGATGGTAAAAGTCCAGATGGAACTCGACCCTTGCGAAGCAACTGAACTGGATTCGCTGAAACTGGAAATCCCGCTGGAAACGGATTTCAGCGGCTTATACCATTATTCGTACAATTACTATGGGTCGGACTTTTACGGTTCCGTCCCCCAAAACGGCATTGAAATAGATTTTGCCAACTATGTCTGGGCGGGTGGAATCAACAGGGGATTGATGTGGTTTTCTGAAGGGCCGGAGAATTGGAACAATCTGCGAAAACCCATCAGGTTCACAAGAGAAGGCTTTTCCATCGAATTTATTAATACAAAATCTAAAATTGAAAAACCGATTTCAATAGTTTATGGTTTTCAGGCCACCCCTGTAAGGAAAATACAACCGGACTGGCGCGCATACAATCGAATCCCTGAAAATTTAATACAATCTCTTGCCACAGCCGATGCGCCTTTAGGCAACCTTACCGGCAAGCTCAATGACATAGAGTTTGACCGTGGCTACAGCGACGACGGCAAGTGTCTGTCGCGAGAAGCAGCCCTGGGTAAGGATAGAAGTTTTACAACGCCGCTGACAAAAGACACCCGTACGATAAGAAATGCTGTTAACCTGCCCTGCAATAAGAATCGCAGAAATATTCTTTATGAGTATTGCAATGGAGCCAGCCCTCGAACAACCGATTTTGACAAATATTCCTTATCGTGGCAGCGGCTTCCAATTTGGACAGGAGATTATAATGTCCAGCCTCATCCGGAAGAACATATAATTACACTGACTTGTTACAATTCATCATACAATGATTTTATGATGTATGGCATAAAGTACCTTGTTATGCAAACAGGAATAGATGGCATATATTTTGACGGATGCGGCGGGCCCTCGACCTGTGAGAATGTGCTGCATGGCTGTTCACCCCGCAAAGACCTTCAGGGACGAAAGGTCGAGATGAGTCCTATATTCGCAGCAAGGGAGTTCCATAAACGGCTGGCAATTATGCTTTATGAGCTTAAAGGCGAAAAAGCTTATATTATGAGTCATATGTCGGGCTGTATGGCACTGCCGGTATTGTCATTCTGTAATGCTTATCTCGACGGAGAATCTCCCGGCGCAGCGAGTGCTTATGGCGGACCAAAAATCACAGAATTGACTGATTTTGACTACTGGCTTGCCCATACACAGGGAGCAGATGCGGGTATTGCGTCTTGTTTTATACTTTACACTGATTATACCAAACCGCAAAAGGACCCTGCCGTTGTGCGCAGTTACCTGACAATGTTCATGGTTCACGGCGTGCCATTTTATGCCGGCGGCGATATTGGCAGCGACCTTTATACCTCAAAAATGGCAACGGCAATTTTAAAAGCTCAAACATACGTCAACCTTGAGACAGCTGATTTCTACGGCTATTGGGAAAACGAAAAATATATTACACTCTCGCCTAAAAACCCCGATGTCGTAGCAAGTTTCTATGAGAATAAGGAAAACGACCGGCAGAAAATAATGGTAATTGTTTCTAATCGGAGTAAAAAATCGGCTGAAACTTCTATAGAGTTCAACAAAGAAAAGTTCGGCTCTCTTGTAAATAAAGTTGCTTACTCTGTTTCAGATGATTATGCTGCAAAAATAGACAACAACAAAATCTGCTTAAGCGTAAATCCTGAGGATTTTATTGTATTTGTAATAATGGAACAAAATTCCAAAAACGATCTGGTAAAACATCCAAGTGAGTATTAAGCGAAAGAAAAAGTGATATACAGGTCATGGAGCAGTTTCTGCAGGAGTGTATATAATGAATAAAGAAGGGTTTTTAACATTAAGGCCATACCAGCTTATGTGTATTGTATGTAAGATTGGAGAGGGGGCAAAGGTTGACCTCAAGGATAAAAAATTGAACTCTATAATTAAGGCTGTGAGAAAAAATCCGAATATACCGATGGTTTTAAAATGCAATACAGAAAGTGTTTACAAATATCAAAATCCGGGCAAGACACAGGATACCAAAGAAGGCGGGCTCTACGGTGAAAAACAAGATTTGGATATATTACAGAAATTAGGGCTTGTGCCTGGAGATGTACGGCCTGCTTGTGAGCTATTCGAAAGACTTTTGCAAAACATTAAATCATCAAAAGGAGTTTGTGGTTACAAAAAAATTACTTCCGATACATGGAAAGGATGTGTAAAAACCGAGAGTGGATTTTACGAGAAGGGACGTAATAGAGGTATAAATGCTATTATACCACCACGGTCTCTTTATGAGAGAAAAATAGCAAAAACAAATTCGGTCAAAAAAATGCTGTCAGCGAAAAAGCTTTATATAAGACCTCATCATCTTTTATGCGCGGTGTGTTTTTATGTAAGGCATAGGAAACCGGTGTCAGACGATAATCTCTATGAATTTATTGACATAATCCGAAAAAATCCAGACATTCCCATCACACTTGTTCGTGGATGTTGTATGGTATGCCATCCGTGCAAATATTATGAGCCGGGCACCAATTTATGTATTATGAAAATAGGAGGGGGGCTTAGAGACGACAAAAAAGATTTGGATGTTTTGCAAAAATTAGGATTAAAATTCAATGATACAATACCAGCAAGAAAACTCTATGGGCTTATTTTCAAAAAAACATCCTCAACCAACCCAATATGTGCCTATGGCGATGGAGTTGTTTCTGCTCCGGAATGGAACATTTGCCCAGACTCACGGGGAGCAGTTAAATTCGGGCAGGCAAAAAAGCTGTTTATGAAATTGTTTAAAAGAACTCAACGTAGTTAAAGATGTAAAATATATGTTCTGGAACGATTTAAAGAAGGTTATAAAGGAGTAGAAAATACAATGAAGTTAAAATTCAATTTACTCAATTTGCGTCGCATCCGTTTTATAAGTATAGCCTTTTATTTATTACTGTCTTTCACCGGCATTACCTTTTCCAGCACACCGGCACAAAAGAAAACAGCAAGAATTGCCTGTATGTCTATACCACCGGGATTTTCCCGAGAATTCCAAGATGTAAATGCAAGATTGAAGTGGACAATGAATCTTATAGATGAAGCTGCATTGGATAAGCCGGATATAATTTGTTTACCGGAGATATTTGCTCAGCTTCATATTCCAGAACTACAGGATGTTAATGAACCTCTTTTCGGCACAATTTTTACGACGATAGCGAAGAAAGCAAAAGAACACCGCTGTTATATTGTCTGTCCTGTTTTGGCCAGGGAAAATGGAAATCTGTCCAATGCTGCAATATTAATCGACCGTCAAGGTAAATGTGTCGGCGTATACAGGAAATATATGCCGACCATGAGCGAACTCGACATTGGCATAAAGCCAGGCACAGAATTTAATGTTTTTGAAACAGATTTCGGCAAAATAGGGATTGTTATATGTTTTGATTTAAATTTTATTGATATAGGCAAAGCAATGAAAGACCAAGGGGTCAAGCTTATATTTTTCCCCTCAATGTGGGAAGGCGGACTTCATTTGCAGCGATGGGCACTTGAATTACAGTGTTATATGGCATCTGCGGTACTTTCAGGCAGAACAAGCAAGATAATCAGTCCTTTGGGTAAAATTCTGGTTGTTGGCTCCGATTATCAGCCTGTAATCTTTCAGGATGTGAATCTGGACTTTGAGGTCTGTCATATTGACCGTAACATCGAAAAAATTAAGGCTGTCAAAGCGAAATATGGAGATAAAGCAGTCGTGGACATTGCTACTACTGAGGGTCGTCTTATGATAGCCTCAAACGTAAAAGGCGTAAGTACGAAAGATTTGATTTCCGAATTTAGTCTTGAACGCCTTGACGATTATTACAAGAAAAGCCGTAATCTGAGAGACGAAACATTAAACCAGTCGCAGCAAAAACAGGAATAAGCTTTAAAGGTTTGAAAAATGACGTGCCAAAAGTTTGCAAAGTGTTTGAATCGACGTTTGATTTCTGAAAAGGCAAAAATAAATATCCTGCGAATGATGTATCTGATTCGCGAATTTGAAATAGCTTCGCGAAAAATGTTCAAAGAGCATCAGGCAAGGGGAGAGTTCCTCGGCGCTCTGCATAACTGCGATGGTCAGGAGGCCATAGCTGCATCAATGGGAGCTATCTTTCGTAAAGATGACTATGTTTTTACCACATTCAGAGGCCACGGTCATTCACTCGCAAAAGGGGCGGAGCCAAAAAAGATGATGGCAGAGCTTTTAGGTAGAGCCGCAGGTTATTCCAAAGGCAGAGGTGGCTCAATGCATATGTTCGACCCATCTATCGGCCTTATGGGCGGCAACGGTGTCGTAGGCGGAGGACTGACTCTGGCGGTTGGCGCTGCCTTATCAGCCCAATACAGAAATACTGACCAGGTTTGCATCTGCTTTTTTGGCGATGGTGCTGCTGCTACAGGCGCTTTTCACGAGGCATTGAACATGGCAGGCCTTTGGAGACTTCCTGTTATTTATATTTGTGAAAATAATCTCTGGGCAGCCACAACGCCTATAAATTTCGGCTGTCCCATTAAAGATATATCCGACAGAGCTGCCGGCTACAATATACCCGGCAAAAGCATTGATGGCAACGATGTATATATTGTCTATGAAACTCTCAACGAAGCCGTGATTAAGGCAAGAAAAGGTGAAGGGGCAACTCTTATTGAGTGCAAAACCTATCGACACCATCCGCACTGTATGGTTATGCCGGAACATCGTCCTAAGGATGAAAAACAAGCCTGGCTTGCAAAAGATCCAATATCTTGTTTCGAGAATATGTTACTGCAAGAAAATATCCTGTGTAGGGAGGAACAGCAAAAGCTGCGAAAAGATGTCCGGGATTTAGTTGCCGAGGCAGTTGACTATGCTGAAAAGTGTCCTCTGCCTGATGTTAATACTTTATATGACTATGTCTGGGCGTAAGGGAGCAAAAAGATATATGCGTGAAATTACATACACAGTGGCTTTAAGAGAAGCGATAACCGAGGAGATGGAAAACGATAAGAACGTATTCCTTATCGGAGAAGATATAGCCGATTTTGGCGGAGTATTTGGTGTTACCAAAGGGTTGCTTGATAAATTCGGCAGAAACAGAGTTCGTCAGACACCCATATCAGAAGGGGCGATAATAGGCGCTGCGGTAGGTTCAGCTATGACAGGTATTAGACCCATAGCAGAAATTATGTATGTTGATTTTATCACATTTGGCATAGACCAGATGGTTAATCAGGCGGCGAAGCTCGGATATATGTCTGCCGGGGCAGTTAAAGTGCCTTTGGTTGTACGCGCTCAACAGGGTTGCGGTACCTGTGAGGCGGCTCAGCATTCTCAGCAGCTTGAGGCATGGTTTATGCATACACCGGGTTTAAAAGTTGCAATGCCTTCAGATGCCTATGATGCAAAGGGGCTGCTCAAGATAGCAATAAGAGATGATAATCCTGTTGTTTTTCTTGAACATAGATTACTTTATGCTACGAAACAGAATGTACCTGACGAGACTTGGACAGTGCCTTTTGGAAAAGCAGCGATAAAAAGAAAAGGCAAAGAAATTACGGTAGTAGCAACGTCTTTTTGTGTGCATAAGGCACTTGCCGCAGCAGAAAAACTCTCCGGCAAAATAGACGTTGAAGTTATTGACCCCAGAACATTAGTGCCTTTGGATATCGATACAATTACCGAATCTGTTAAAAAGACAGGCAGACTTCTTGTAGTTCACGAGTCTGTAACTCAGTGCGGCGTTGGCGCTGAGATAGTCCGGCAGGTAATGGAAAAATGTTTCAGGTCTTTGAAATCCGTACCAAAGGTTTTGGGCGGAGCAAGTATTCCAATGCCTTTTTCGAGGGTTCTTGAAGAAAAGGCGATTCCGCAGGAACTGGATATTATTGAAACTGTTGAGAAAATGATTAAGGAATAGATTAATGGCGGAAGTTTTACGAGTGCCCAAGATAAGCGATACGGTCAAAAGGCTGAAATTGCCGGATTGTGAAAAAGCCGGCAGGATACCAAAGCTTCTGAATTCCGGGTTATTTGGATAGGCTCTAAATATGGATTTAAGAATTTTACGGGAGTATATATTAATCTTTATTAGAATGGAGACTAAAATGGTAACAAAAACAAAAGTATTTACAATGTGTGTTCTGTTATTTTGGGGTTTCTTTAGTCCTATCTTTGGTGAATGTATTTGGTCTATTGATTTTGAGCATGAGTGGGCAGCTTCAAGTGGCAATGCAAACCTACGAGGCAACGACCCAAATAATGCATATAATAACCAATACGATGCTCATCTTATGTCAGGATACGGAACCGGCCATGACAGTATTTTAAGAGTAGGCCTGAATGGCGGAGGTACGCCGTATGTTCAATATACTGATTTAGATCCTAGCATTCTTGGTCCCAGTGGTGTTGTAAAGCTGGATTTTTATATTTGCAATGAATCGGTTTACCCGAACAGCCGCATTACATTTTTTGAATCTGATTTTAATTCTGATTTGCAGTATTATTGGTTTATTGGTTTGGATGATTATAATACGGTAGTAGTCCAAAGTCATAGTTATTCTGATGGTTCCGGTCATGTTAGCTATACAGCGGATCTTTCAAGCGATCTTAGCAACGGCTGGCACACAATGCAGTTTTCATGGGATCGCACCGTGGCAGGAGGTTTAGGTGGAGTTCGTGAACATGCAAATCTGCGTATGCAGATTGATGGAGTTGAGGTGCTGAATGAACCGAATGCTCTTTGGATGGAGCCTTATAATACGAATATTAATCTTGGCAGTCATTGGTTTGAGTCTGGGGGTCAGACCTACGTTGACTATCAGAGCGGTTTAGATTATGTATGGATTGATAATGTGTCGGTTGTCCCTTTAAGCGCTATGATACAAGAGAGTGAAGTAATAGTATCCCCTTCTAATTCATTAGAAAGGGAAATTTTTATTCCCAGAGCACAAACTAAGACATACCTGTCATATGAAGGTAGGGCAATATTCCCATCTGGACAGACCACCCCCCATGATAGCAGCACAGGACTTCTATACATTTTAGTGAATGGTGAAGAAGTTGATAGTACGGCTTGTATGATGAATGTGGTGAATGGGTACGACCTAATAACTGGAAGCGGCATGTCAATTAGTTGGCCTGCTTGGAGTTGTTGGAAGCTTCCTTATAGTCCTGATTGGTCTGCATTTTCAGGCTTTAACAATCCAGTTGAAATGGGTGACTGGCCATATCTTACAGTTATTGATATCAGTAAATATATTTGGAAAGAACGTATTAATACAATAGAGATGAAACATTTATCTAGTAGTAGCCCAGATTTTACACTGGCACTTAGAAATGTTGAGATGTTAACTTATTATGCTAAACCTTCTGTATATGATGCAAATATGCGAGACCTCCCCGATTTAGGTGGAGAGCCTGTCATTCCTTGTGTAAATACTCCAAGTTTCACGTCGGTTTTACAGACAGGCGGGGGAATTGGAGTTACGATAAATGGACACACATATTATGTGGATTCGAAATTTTCTCGTCCCACATCAACGTGGAATACGGTTGGTCATACTAGTGCCAGTAATTGGGATAGTTATACCGTAGATAGCGGGGCCGGAACTTTAACGGCAGTATGTGCGAATTACCGACTCGATCGAACTTTAATAGAACATTCTGACAGAATCGAGGTGCAGGATAAAATTACAAACTTAACCAGTCAAAATATCGGAGTTATGATAAACCACGAGATTATAGATATTTCTCCGCAAGATATTGCCAAAGCGTATGGGAATGGAAATAGAGTATATGAAAAAGAAGGAACGTTTCCAAGCTATATTACAACATCGGAAAATCCAACAATATATGTATGTGATTCTGTATCTGGGCTTGGCTTACTTCCTCGTGACGATGTGTTCCGGTCTCATGTTCAACTGGCATTGAATGATCCAGATGACGGTTATGGAATACGCGATAGTTTTTTTGCTCTTGGTGGAAATGATTTTTATACTTTGAAGTGGGAAATTTACCCTACAAATGCGGATGGATACTATGATTTTATCAATGCGGCCAGACGATCGCTTAATGCTAATTACCGTATTGACGGTTTGATGGTATTTGCAACAGAACAATATGGAAGCCAAAATGTTTCAGATAGTAACATTATTAATTTGATAAATGCTAATAATGCTAAATATGTCGTATTACCAACATATGAAAGACTCGATCCAAATGGTGTCAGGTATGCTCCAGATGACATTTATGGTTATACTTTTGGTTCAGGGTTTTCAACAAGTCATGGTTATTGGAATCGGTATTGGCTTGGTGAATGGATTAATCGCTATAACACATTGATAGCTGACGGCAACATACCTAATGTTGTTTTATCGCCTTATACAAATTTCTGGCACACTTCTGAACCCAATTCTTTAACCAAATATCCCGATTGTTATTGGAAGAACTATGAGGGCGATCCCCAATATTTTATTGCAGGAATGACGAATATGTTGCCAACTTCTACCAATAGCTATGGAATAGAGTTGGATTGCAACTATTTTGATTGGATGTTGAATAATGCTGGCGGATATTATATCGACGAGTCGGCAGCCATGTATATTTCCCCGTCTGGTTTTTTCGATTATCGAAGTGAGATATGGGATGAACATACTGCGAAAATCAATCTTGCAACATTTGCTTTTGAGCAAAGATTAACTCATGTAGGGCTTTACACCTTAGATTATCGTATTGAACAAATACGTAAAGTTTTAGACACCGGTGTAGGTATATGGGTAAATTTTGCGCCCATGACGGAAACTGAATCGCAGAAACAGTATTACCATTTTGCGGAGTCTTTTGCGAATAGTAATTCATGCTACTGTCATTTGACCACACCTACGCCATTAGGTAACAGCGAATGGGAGAGAAGCGAGGGCGACATAGCAAAATCGTTACGTCTAAAATTATTATATGGAGGCCTTTATTTGCCATTGAATGTGAAATATCAAACTGGCAATAATATCCTTCAAGACCTTTATCCCATTTGCCCTATTGAGCTGCACTGTGGATATGTAGTAGGTGGAGACAAAATAGTTACTATGGTTTCTGGAGAATATGGTTTTGGTAATGATTGTAATTTAAGTGCGAAAATTTACGATGCATGTGGATTTTGGTTACCTGAACGAGAATGCGATGTACGCTATGATAGTCAGTTAGATTCGACCTTGGCGAATGTAGTGCTGAATGAAGGAGAACTTGCTATCGTATTTAATGAACAGGCGAGCGCCCCAAGTCCTGCAAATAGCGCTACCGGCATTAGTATTGGCGCTGATTTAAGCTGGACGGAAGGCTTCTCCGCAACCTCGCATAATGTTTATTTTGGTACTGATTCAACTCCGGATGAAACTGAATATATAGGCAACCAGGCCGGCACTACTTATGCTCCTGGCACCCTCACCGCAAGTACAACATACTATTGGCGAATCGATGAGGTTAGTCCCGGCGGAACGACAACAGGTACCATCTGGAGCCTTACTACCGCTGCTGCTCCAGGCCAGGCAACGACTCCAAGTCCCGCCAACAGCGAGACTGGCGTAAACCTTACGCCGACACTCAGTTGGACGGCTGGCAGTGGAACTACTTCGCATAATGTATATTTCGGTACTGATTCAACGCCGGACGAAACCGAATATATAGGCAATCAGGCCGGCACAACTTATGTCCCAGGTACTCTCGCTTCAAATACGATCTACTATTGGCGTATTGATGAGGTTGGCAATGGTGGTACTACAACAGGTACGGTTTGGAGCTTTACCACCCTTATGCCAACATTCGTCGCAGCCGGAGCAGTCACATCTGGCACAGGAACGATAACGCCAGCGCTTCCAGCAGGCATCGCCACCAATGATATCTTACTGCTGTTCTTTGAGACTTCCAATCAAGCCATCTCGATTTCTAACCAGAACGGCGGAACGTGGACTCAGGTTACCAACTCGCCGCAGTACTGCGGAACAGCCGCCGGCACTACCGGTGCCAGACTTACGGTTTTTTGGTCGAGATATAACGGTACCCAAGGCGCTCCAACCACATCTGATTCAGGTGACCATCAGCTTGGCAGGATGATAGCTATTCGTGGTGCAGTCAGTTCCGGCAACCCATGGGATGTTACGGCCGGCGGTGTTGAGGCTGTATCAGATACCAGTGGCTCCATTCCGGGAGCGACTACAACT
>MHXU01000042.1:0-10518 GCA_001824555.1 Planctomycetes bacterium GWC2_45_44 | reverse complement strand
TCGGCATGGACAAACGCCAACCTGACAAGTGTTACCGAGCGTACCGACAATTCCGTAACCGCTGGCAACGGCGGCGGCCTCGGTGTAGCCACAGGTATTAGGGCGGCAACCGGGGCTTACGGCAACACTGCTGTTACACTTGTGAATGCAGCGTATAAGGGTATGATGAGCATCGCAATCAAACCTTAACGTATGAGAATTAGAGGCCGGGAGCGGTTGTTTCATTTGTGTGGAACAACCGCTTGAACTTGGCGAAGGCACCCGCGTTCTTCGGCGATGTGGCAGATGACCTGTAAAACAGGCTTTGCATCCGGCTGGTGGAACAAATATTTCAAGGCCTTTTTCAAAGGTTCTTGAGAAAAAGGCTGTGCCGCAGGAACTGGATATTGTTGAAACTGTCGAGAAAATGATTAAGGAATAGATTAATGGCGGAAGTTTTACGAGTACCCAAGATAAGCGATACGGTAACCGAAATAACGATAAATAACTGGCTTGTAAAGGAAGGCGATACAGTCGTAAATGGAGAACCTATTGCCCAGTTTGAAACAGATAAAGCTAATTATGATTATGAATCGCCCGCGGAGGGAACGGTACTAAAAATTTTTGCTGTCCAAGGCCAAACTTTAAAGGTTGGAGAGCCCTTAGCTATCGTCGGCAGGGATGGCGAAGATATAGGCAATCTGGTTAAATAGGATTTTATTTCGATGGCATATAAAGAAGTTATAGAAGACATACGAACCTGCGTTAATCTTGGTATTCCCAAAAGAATCCCTGTCTTTGGTATTGGTATACCCTTTAATATAAAAATGGCAGGAGTTACACATCGTCAATATACAAATGATATTGACGTAATGGTTAAAACAGAGGTCGGATCTGTACGAAAATATGATTACGACTGGGCAACACCTTTCTCCGATGATTTTATAGAGATTGAACCGTTGGGTGTTGAGACTACAGATGATGAAAATGTACCTATTGCTGGAAGTAAATATTTGCTGCCTACATGGGAAACGGTAAAAAAATTAAAAATACCAGATTGCAGAAAAGACGGCAGAATGTCCAAACTTCTGGAAGTTCAGTCAAAGATAAAGAAAATTCTGGGGGACACTGTTTGCCAGATAGGCCACGTCGCTTCGCCGTTTTCGGCGGCATCTCTTATTTTCGGTGTGGAAGAGACGCTTATGCTTATCCATAGTGATCCCGACCTGCTCAAAAAGACAATCGAATTTTGTATTGAGCTTGAAAGCCAATGGGGAAAAGCTCAGATTGAGGCTGGGGCTGATGCAATCTGGCTCGGCGATTGTGTCGCATCATCTTCGTTTATATCGCCTCAGCAGTATACCGAATTTGCCGCAGATGCTGCTTCAAAAGTCTGTAAGGCACTTAAAAAAGAAAATGGATTTGTTTTCTACCATAGTAACGAACATTCTCTTGAGCATCTTAAGATACAGGCTGATTTGAGTTTTAGCACCATCAATATAGGAGAAGATATTGATATCGCTAAAGTCAAAGAGGCAATTGGTAAAAAAGTCTGTATAATGGGCAATATTGACCCCATTAAAATTCTCTGGCAGGGAAAGCCGGAAGATGTCGAAAGAGAAACAAGAAGAATTATTGATACTGCCGGCAAATCCGGCGGATTTATCTTTAACAGCGGCGAAGGAATCGTAGCAGAGACTCCTGAAATAAATCTAAAAACTATGATTCAAACAGTAAAACGATTAGGAGGTACTGATACACCAATGTCCCGTTTTTCAGCAAGGGATAATTGAAACAGTAAAAAAATAAGTCGGACCAAAAGAAACTACTTTATTCATACTTTAAGGATAATTCTTATGCTTACCAAAAAACAGATTTGTGATTTTGAATACTTGGCAGTCAAGATACGAGCCGATGCTGTGATGATGACGAATCTTCAGCACAGCGGCCATGTCGGCAGTTCATTGTCTATGGCGGATTTATTAGTTGTTCTTTTTGAAAAGGTTCTAAATGTTGCCCCGAAAAATCCCAAAGGCCCGAACAGAGATCGCTTTATACTAAGTAAAGGCCACGCTGCTGCAGGTCTTTATTCCATTATGGCCGAAAAGGGTTTTTTTCCAAAAGACTGGCTCGAAACCTACTATTGCGATAACGGCAAACTCTGCGGCCACATCAGCCATCATGTGCCTGGTGTAGAATTTTCCACCGGTTCATTAGGGCATGGACTGCCTGTTACGGTTGGAATGGCTCTGGATGGAAAAAGAAAAGGGAAGAAACACAGAGTTTTCTGCCTTATGAGCGATGGCGACTGCAATGAAGGTTCAACCTGGGAAGCCATAATGCTCGCTGCACAGCATAAATTAGACAATCTGGTTGCGATAGTGGATTATAACAAAGTACAGGCTCTTGGATTTTCAAAAGATGTCATAAACCTCGAGCCTTTTGCTGAAAAAATGAATTTATTCGGCTGGGCGGTTAAGGAAATTGACGGCCATAACTTTGAACAGATACTTGATAGCCTTTCGATAATTCCTTTTGTCAAAGGCAAACCTTCATTTCTGATTGCCCATACAGTAAAAGGCAAGGGTATCAGTTGTATGGAAAATACCGTTGCCAGTCATTACAAATGCGTAGCTGACGACAAATTGGAAGATGCATATAAAGAACTTGGAGTATAATAAAATATGAGAAGCGTATTTAATAAAACATTACTGGAAATTGCGAAAAAAGACAAGCGAATAAATATGGTTCTCGCGGACATTGGTTACGGCGAGATAGAACCTTTTGCACAGGCTTTTCCTGACCGTTTTATCAATGTCGGTGTTGCAGAACAGAATATGACCGGTGTTGCCTGCGGTATAGCAATGGAGGGCAATATTGCCATAACATATTCTATTGCGAATTTTCCTACGTTAAGATGTCTTGAGCAGATTCGCAATGACGTCTGCTATCACAACGTAAATGTGAAGATAGTGATTATCGGCGGCGGACTGGCTTATGGCGCATTAGGTGTTTCACATCAGTCAACAGAGGATTTGGCGATAATGCGGGCGCTGCCTGATATGGTTGTGGTAGCTCCTGCCGATTTTGTCGAGGCAGAAGCTGCAACTTATGCGATGATTGAGCATCAGGGGCCTGTTTATTATCGCTGTGGCTATAAAAAAGAACCGCCGTTACATCAAGGCAGGATTGATTTCAAGTTTGGTAAAGGACTGATTGCAAAAGAGGGCAAGGATATAACACTAATCGGTACTGGTACTATAACATATCATGCATATCAGGCGGCTGAGCTGCTGAAAAAGCAGGGAATAAATGCCCGTGTTGTCAGTATGCACACCGTCAAGCCTATCGACAAGGATTTGATTATCGACTGTGCAAAAAATACCGGTGGCATTGTTACCGTTGAAGAACATCAGATTACCGGCGGCCTTGGCGGAGCTGTTGCAGAAGTTTTAAGCGAAGCAGGGGTTAGCATTCCATTTAAGCGTATAGGTCTGCAGGACTCTTACGTTCATATTGTCGGCAGCCACGATTGGCTGCTGGATAAATTTGGTTTTTCACCTGAGAATATTGCGAAAACTGCGAAAGGTCTAATCAAATGAATTCAAGAGAGCGTGTATTAAAGGTTCTTGATGGGCAAATGCCGGACCGCGTGCCTGTGATGGAAATATTCATTGACCCGAAAGTGATTGATTCGATTTGTCCCGGGATGTCTCATGAAGATTTTATTGATTATGCGGAAGTAGACTGTGTTACCTGCCTGACAATGGCAGACAGCCCTGAAAATATCAGCTGGGTTGATAAGGAGAAGAAAATTTTCCGTGATAAATGGGGCGCCTTACAGCAACTTACAGAGGAAGTTATTCCTGTGCAGATAGAGCCTGCCAGGATTCAAACAGAGAACGACCTGAAAAAATATCAGCCGCCTGACCCTGCAAAATCGCCGGTTTTTGGTTATGTCAGAAAACTGGTAAAGCGTTTCAAAGGAAAAAGGGCAATAGCGGTTGTTGGCGAGGCAGCCTTTGCGCCTGCGCAATATCTCCGGTCAGGACTGGCAAATCTTATGCTGGATTTTGTAATGAATCCTGCTTTTGCCAAAAAGCTGCTGCAAATTGGTGTGGACTACCATATTGAACTTTATAAAAGACTTATAAAAAATGAAGGGGTTGAAATTGTCGTTTTAGGCGATGATTACGCTTACAAGAATGGCCCGTTTATGTCGCCGCAGCATTTTGAACAGTTCATTCTGCCCTGCCTGAAAACCGTTGTAAAGGCCATAAAAGACGCTGGTGGCTTTGTTATCAAACACACCGATGGAGATATATGGAAAATTGTTGATATGATTGTTTCATCAGGAGTTGATATGCTGGGGCCGTTAGAGCCTGCTTATATGCAGTTGGATAAGGTTAGAAGCCGCTTTAAAAACAAGGTTGGAGTGTTGGGTAATATTGATATTGACCTTCTTTCAACGGGAACCACCGAGCAGGTGAAGGCTGCCACCATCGAGCTTATCAAAAGAGTATCGCCGTCCGGCGGCCATATTGTTTCTTCCGGTAATTCAATATCATCTTCGGTTAAGGGAGAAAACTTTATGGCGATGATTAAAACAGTGAAAGAATTTGGCAAATATCCTATATCATTAAAATAGTTATTTGATGAGGTCAGAGAAATGAAACGGCTTGAAAATAAAATAGCCTTAATTACCGGAAGCGCAAACGGGATTGGAAAAGCGGCTGCATTAAAGTTTGCTGAAGAGGGGGCGGTGGTTGCTGTTGTTGACATTGACGATAAGGCTGGGCAGGAGGTGGTATCAGAAATAAAACATAAAGGCCGGCAGGCCTTTTTTCTCAAGTGTGATGTTTCAAATATAACAGAGGTAAAAAATGTTGTCGATACAGTAGCGAATAAATACAACGCTTTGAATATATTATACAACAACGCTTCAGTTTATCTGCCGAAAGAAGACGGTTCTATCACCGATATTTCTGAAGTTACATGGGAAAAAGTAATCGGCATTAATCTGAAAAGTGTTTTCTGTTTTTGCAAATATGCTCTTCCGCTGATTATTAAAAGCGGCGGAGGCTCGATTATCAACACCGCTTCCAGCGCCGGAGTAATAGGGATTCCAAATTGTGATGCTTATACAGCTGCAAAGGGAGCAACCATTGCCCTGACAAGGTCTATGGCTGTCGAGTTCGGTCCCCAGAATATCCGGGTGAATTGCATATCGCCTGCGGCAATTAAGACCCCTATGTTGGCACAAAGCAATCCTAAAGGAGACAACTTTGATGAAGAAAGATTTCTCGGGTTGAGAACCCCCCTGCGGAGATACGGCAAACCCGAAGAAATAGCGAATTTGGCTGTTTTTCTTGCCTCGGATGAATCCTCTTACCTGAACGGAGCCATTCTTGTTGCCGATGGCGGGATAACAATAAATGGCGACTTGTCAAAATTGTCATAATTGAAGCGTACTATCCAGATAAATTACACCCCCACAAAAATTTTAAGCATTGGCAAAAGAAAATAGAGCAATCAAACTTTCAAAAATATAGGATTTTTAATGAAAAAACTTAAAATAGGTTTTGTAGGTGTTGGGTGGATGGGTTCTGTTCAGCTCAAGAGGCTTACTGAACGTAACGATGTAGAAGTCGTTTCGCTGTTTGAGATAAATAAGGAACGCGGAACAGAAGTTTTAAAGAGCGTAAATCTTTTACCGTCTATATTGGTAACAGATTATAACGATATTATAACTAATCCTGATATAGATGCTGTCTGGCTGGTAAGTCCTAATAGTTTTCATGCTCGGCAGGCTATTGCCGCGATGAAAGTGGGCAAGCATGTGTTCAGTGAGAAGCCCGCAGCTACGGTATTTGATGATTTCTGCAAAGAGATTGAGCTTGAAAAAGCTAATCCAAACCTTATTACCTTTGTGGATTATATCCTTTACTTCGACTCAATGGAACAGCGACTGCGCGATATGGTTTCAAAGGGTGAATTCGGCCAGATAACACAGATACAGATTAATTATCGCCATCCTGTTAATATCACAGGCGATAAAGTTTGGAAACTCAATAAGAACATCATGGGTGATGCTATCGGCATGGGCATCAATCACGCGATATCAGTAATGATATTTGCCATGGCATCTCAGGGTAAACCTGTATCTGTATATGCAACAAGCCTTAAGTCCCAGATTCGAGACTTCCAGGCTGAGCCTATTTACAATATTTTGATAAAGTTTGACAATGGCGCAACAGGCTTTTGCTTCGGCAATATAGATAATGGCAATGGCTATGATGCTTATCATAACATCTTTGGTACAGAAGGCGGCTTTGTCTTTGAGTCTCAGATTGACAGACCTTACAAGGTTCGTTACTGGTCAAATAAAACAACTGATGGCAAATGGATAAGACCTTTGGATGAAATAAATGCAGGTGATTTGGTCTGGCCTGATGATACAACAACACCAGACAGCGGCAACGTAGTCGAACATCAGACCGGCTCTGCTGTCGGACACTTTATTGATTGCATTAAGAACAAAACAAAATCTCCGCTTAGTTTTGTAAATTCCCAGATTATAGCTGAAATCGGCTGGGCAGCACAAATGTCCGCGAAATTAAAACAGCCGGTATTATTGCCATTAGATTGGAATGAAGCTAAGAAATTCTTCAATGATTAGAACTATGAGAATAGTAAAGACAAACTGCAATTTTGAGCGTGAGCCACTAATAGCTCCCTTTGGCTTTAAGGGTGGCTATCTATCCGAGCTATGGCAGTCTGTTGTTATGCTCGAAGACAATAAGGGCAACAAAGGCATCGGCTTTGGAACACAAAGTACATTATGGTCTGATGCAAGTATTTTTATATCAAACAGCGAATCCGCCGGTAATAGTATGATGTTCTTAATGACATCTTTTGCCCTTGAAAGAGCGAAGGAAATAGATTGGGATACGCCTTTTGATTTGCTTGATAAAATACTGCCTGACGTTTATCAACATGGCAAAACCATAACAAATAATCCTCATCTTAGACTTACCTTTGCCCTTAATGCTCTTGTCGCTGTAGATAACGCCGCCTGGCTTGTTTATTGCAAAGATAAAGGTATCACTAATTTTGATGATATGATTCCAGCCGATATTAAGCCTGCTCTTTGCCAGAGGCATAGCAAGCTGGAGAATATACCTTTAATGAGCTACAACGTGCCATTAGATAAAATTGTCGAGGCGGTAAAGCAGGGCTATTTCTTTTTAAAAATTAAAATAGGCTCTGACCCGGACAAAGACGGCAATCTCGACAAGATGCTCCAATGGGACAAAAACAGACTCAGGGAAATCCACGAGGCGGTAAAAAATATTGAAACTCCATATACGGACAATGGCCATATACCATATTATTTTGATGCCAATGGCAGGTATGACAGCAAAGACAGATTAATGCAATTTCTCGACTATGCCAAGAGAATAGGAGCACTTGACAGGATAATCCTTATGGAAGAACCTTTCCCGGAAGAATTTCAGAAAGATGTTTCTGATATTCCAGTCAGATTGGCTGTTGATGAAAGCGCTCATTCCGATAAAGACGCTTTAGTTAGAATACAACAGGGATATACCGCCATTGCGTTAAAGCCGATAGCTAAGACGATGAGTATGAGCTTGAAGATTGCCAAACTTGCCCATGAGAAAAATACTCCCTGTTTCTGTGCAGACTTAACGGTGAATCCGATTTTAGTTGATTGGAACAAGAATGTCGCCGCCAGATTACCTGCACTGCCGGGCATGAAGATAGGAGTATTGGAATCCAACGGCCATCAGAACTACAAAAATTGGGAGCAGATGAAAAGCTGTCACCCGTACCCTGAGGTTTCGTGGACTAATGTCAAAGATGGGATTTTTACGGTTGATAATGATTTTTACCGCCAAAGCGGCGGAATTTTCAATTCTACAGATAAATATTCAGATATGGTCAAATAGGGTGTTTGGGATTAAGGAAATAGCGGACAGAGGGTTCGCGTCCTGGCAACCTGTGCGACTATGTTTTTATTCTTTGGCGAGCAATCACGTATGATTGCAAAGTTTTGTGTTCTGTGAAATGAGAAGGTTCTGTTCTTTCTGAGTGCACTATAGTACAAAGGCGCACAGTAATTTGCTGCATCGAATTTTACGTCTGGCAGCGTGCTAAACTTTATTCGCAACGAGTAAAGAAAGCCAGGAATTCCCTTGGTGTTAGCACTTTTACATTTCCACATGCTTTTTGTGGGAAATGTTTGCCATTGCCTGTTATGAGTATCCGGCATTGTGATTCGCTTGCCGCCTCTACAAACATTTCATCTGCCTGGTCGGGTAGATGTATCTTAAGAGGACTGCCTGTGGAACACAGTCCTATTTCTTTAATCAAATCCATTAGTATGGCAACAAGCGAAGGATTGAATCCAAATTTCTCGCGTCGCAGCACCTGATCATATTCTAATAGTATTCTGGCATCATAGCATATCTGAATTTTGCCATCAGCAACCATGCGGACAATTTCCCCGCTCGGAGAAAATGGTTTTAGCAGTCCGGATACTATGACATTGGTATCGATAACAACTTTCACTTTCGATTGCTCCGTACCTTTTTGATCTCTGCTTCAATTTCTTTTTCCGATATGGCATTTCGCCCTGATTGGACTGAAGACTGCTGCAGAGATGTAACTGCGTCCATAGCACGCGCGCGTCGAATTGCCCGCAATGAATGTTCAAATTCTTTATCGCTGGTGGCGGTCATAATGGCTACGGGTTTACCGTTCAATGTTATGACCATCTCCTGTTCTCGCGGCAGATCAACCCATATTGACGACGTATTCATTCTTAAATCTTTTGCGGTGACAAATTTCATATAAACCCTTTCAAATAGCGAACAACTGCTATTATACTATTATATCCCCAAAGAGTATACAAAAAAGTCTCTTAAAATGCAATAAAATCCACTTGTTTATAAATCATAAATATATGGGTCTTATTCAGTTCTTTGATGTGGCGGGGGACTACCTATTCTTCTAACAGCCATAAACAGCTTTGCCCGAACATATCAATCAATAGATTCATGGCATAACCTCTTTGTCTGACCGATCAGGTAAAGAGGCAACGACATCAACTTAAAATCAACCGGTTCAATTCCCGCAACACTCGTTTTTATAGTATTAATTAGCGGTAAACCGGTATAAAAACGCAAGGCAAATTTGCAATGTTTTTCACTAACAAAGACATGCAGTGATTTCAATGTACCGCTTTTGCCGGCCTTGACTTCTATCGGTATAATATGTGTACCTTGTGTAAATAAATAATCGACCTCAGCACTGGCGTTTCCGGTTTGACGAAGCCAGCAGAATAATTGTGGCTCTTCGTAGTATTTTCCCGAATATAATAAATGTTGCGCAACAAACTGCTCGCTAATAGCTCCTGAATTAATTGTCATAAGTTCTTCAGAAGTTTGTACACCTTCCATAGTTAATCCGCATCCACGGCATAACATGCCCACATCAATAAAAACAACCTTAAAATAACGTTCATTTGCCTCTGATCCCAAAGGCAATCCATTTGCATCACTGTGTAATACTCTATAAACAACACGGGCACATTCAAGCAAATGCAGAGCATGCTTTATGTCCCTACTTTTTTCCTCACGATCGATCTGTGAATACCTGAATTTATTGCCGACCAGATTGGGCACTTTGGAAAACACTTTTTCAATTCGCTGATTATTTACACGATGTCCATATTTATTAAAATCATTACGATACGTTGATAAAATACTGCTTAGAACTCTTTGGCTTTCCAGATAAGATTTCGTTTTTGAATATTCTTTAACGGCTTCCGGCATTCCACCAATCACAAAAAAGTCTTTGACATATCTAATCAATTCATTGTGTATGGTATCTGGAATTTCTGTCTGGAACGAATAGTTTTGAATAAACTCCATTAACTTTGGTTTGCCCATAGCCAATAGAAATTCTTCAAATGTCATTGGGCCAAGATGCATATATTCAATTCGTCCTACCGGCATGGAAAACTGATGATCTTCAAGGACAAATTCCAGCAGAGATCCTGCGGCAATAACGTGTAATTGAGGAATCTGCTCATAGAAATATCTTAACGAGGCGAAAACCTCCGGTGCTGCCTGGATTTCATCAAGGAATAATAATGTTTTACCGGGAACAATTGACAGGCCAAGCTTCAATTCAAGAAGAGGAATAATTCTTTCGGGTTGTTTTGATTTGAACAGTTCAGCCACATCAGGCATCTGCTCAAAATTTATTTCCGCTAATGTTTCAAAAACTTCGTTAGCTAGCATTCGAACAAGAAAGGATTTGCCTACCTGCCTGGCACCCCTCAGAATAAGCGGTTTATGGACATCTCTTTTGGCCCATTCCTTTAAGTTTTCTAATGTGAATCTATACATAGCATCCTATCTAAATAACCATGATGACCACAATATAACCCGTGATAATGACCAAGTAAAGGTTTTTTTGGATTTTTAATCAATAAGCCGTATTAGAAGTTAA
>MHXU01000041.1 GCA_001824555.1 Planctomycetes bacterium GWC2_45_44 | reverse complement strand
GCAGAATCTAATGATATGTATGGTAGTGGTGATGCCGAGGTTTGGTATAACACGAATTGGGAGCATGATCCTAATTTTTACTGGAATATGACCAAGTCTTATAATTATCGTTATAAAACAGAATAATTGCTGGTCAAGACTTCTGTTTTTAGTCGCCATTATTGCGTTTTTATAACAGTTGATTATTCAATAAATTTCTAAATCCTCATAAAGGTATTGTGGGTTTGAAGGGCGAACAACGTACTAACGGTTGTTCAGGTCGCATAATAAAGCTTTGTTTTTTGAAATACATAGTATAATATAAACCTGTAGGATATTCTCATCACGAACCAAACAGAAAGATAAAGTATGGCAAATTTGGCTGACGAAGTTAAATTGAAGCAAAATTCTGATGGCAAATGGTATAATGCTGATGGAAAACGGGTCTGGCGAGCTGGAAGTTTAGTTTATACTAGAAGGGGGCTGGCCTGGTTACTCTTTTGGTTGTTGCTTGGCGATTTTACAAATACGCTCGCTGTTACATCCATTCCAATGATGTTGCCACTGCATCTAAAGAACCTTAATTATACCACAACTCAAATAGCATGGTTTACCAGTATCGGGTATTTGGCTTGCATGATAGTAATTCCTTTAACAGGGATGTGGAGTGATAGGATTCGGACCCGCTGGGGTAGGCGTAGGCCATTTGTGTTATTTACTGCTCCGCTTTGGGGGATTGGTATGTTAATGATACCTTATATGAAAACATTTTGGGGGATGAATTTGGCTGTAGCTATAGTTAGCGTTGCAGGAGCTACTGGTCAAGTGATGTATTATTTCTTCAACGATGTCATTCCAGGTGAATTGATGGGGCGTTTTATCGGAGCGTTTCGTTTCATAGGTTTCGGAGGTACTTTAGTTTTTCAATATGGTGTTTTTCGTTTATTTGATTCAAACCCAGTTTTGGTTTGGTGGCTCTGCGGAATAATAGGTGTAACTTTCAATATTCTGATGCTTATTATGATAAAGGAGGGCGATTACCCGCCGCCGCCCGAAAAAATCCCGATTCTAAATAACATTAATATGTTTGTCAAAGAAGGCTTATGCAATAAATTCATGTGGATGTTACTTTTAACTCTGGGAATGACCGCATTAGGCGCACCGGCAGCGAATACTTTCTACATACTGTTCTTTAAAACTAATCTTAATATGACATCGAATGAAATTGGTATGATGATGGGGACTGGCACAATTATAGCAATGGCACTTGCAATACCTGCCGGCTGGATTGTTGATCGTTATGGCCCAAATATTATTTGGGGTCTGTTTGGCGCGATAGTTGGCGGAATCCAGATTTTGATGTACTTTTTCATACTCGACAAATATACGTGCTGGCCATTTTATCTGGTCTATTCTGGATTCAATATGATACTTGGAGCAGCGTTGCTTCCAATGATGTTTGCACATTTGCCAAAAGAAAAATTTGGCCAATTAGTTAGTGTTCAAACTCTGATTAGTATGATATTTCTCTTTCTTGGCACAATGTCTTTGGGCTGGATTATAAAAATGTCAGGTGATTTTTATAGATTCAGTTTCCTTTATGGCGGAATTATTTATTGCTTAGTTCCTGTTTTTCTCTGGCTTATGCTTCGCTTTGAAAGTCCCTTCGCTCACCTTGAGACTTCGATGGGCAGGAAATCTAATTCACCAAATCAAGCTGTAAGGTAAATTTCGAAGATACCTATGAAAAATGTACAAGATGCTGGTGTTTAAATAATCATGACTTAACATGGAAGATGTTCTAAAACAAAAACGGGCAAAAAAAGCTTTCAAGATTCCCAAATGGATATGGGGCAAAAACGAATTCGAGGAGAACCATTGGATAGAAATACGCAAAACATTCTCAATCGAAAATATTGGTGAGTGTGTAGTATTAAACATTAGTGTTGACACCGATTATTGTGCCTGGCTTAATGGACAATTCATTGGAACTGGTCAATTCAGTGATTATCCCCGAGATAAGCACTATGATAGCTTGAACATTATTAGTGCTCTCAAAAAAGGAACAAACATTTTATGTCTTTTGGCTTTTTATCAAGGTCGAAGCACATCTAGGTATCGCAAAGGCAAAGCTGGGCTTATATTTTGGCTTGATTGTAAAACTGTTTTTATTATTAGTGACAAATTTTCGAAAATTAGAACCAGCCTGACATATTTTAATGGTCCAACTGATTTAGTAACCCCTCAACTTGGTTTAGTTATTACCAATACTGCAAATCTCGATGACAATTGGATGCAGGCTAATTATGATGATTCAGATTGGCCAGACGCGTTGGAAATAGGTACTCAAAACGACAGTTTTTGGGGACTGCTTTCGCCACGCCCATTGCCCAAATTATTGATCAAGGATGCGGTTCAAGCTAATGTGATCAAAACAGGAGGCCTGATCCGGAAAAAGTCATCTGGTATTATTGCCGAGATAATGGCAAATGATAAGTTGATGCCTGACGTTAGACACATACCATCTATGCTTGATAAGGAGCGAACTGAATCAAAATTTATAATCGCTCCGCCACAGGATAGCGAAGATGGAGTATTTCTTATTCTGGATATGGGAGCAGAAGTTTTTGGGTATTTAGAGATTGAACTCACATGTGAAAGTGGGGTAGTAATCGATATAGCACATGGCGAACACATTTTTGATGGACGCGTGCGTTGTAGTATTCAAGGACGCAATTTTGCAGATCGTTATATTAGCAAGTCTGGTTATCAAAAATGGCAGATGCCAATACGAAGATTGGGTTGCAGGTATATTGAATTGCACATAACCAATTATGCGGAATCCCTTATCATTCATTATGTTGGTATTAGCCCGGTTGCTTATCCGGTGATACATCGAGGGCGGTTTAGATGTAGTGAAGAAATTTATAACAGAATATATGAGGTGAGTAAAAGAACATTAGAATTATGCATGCATGAGCATTACGAAGATTGTCCTTGGCGAGAACAGGCGCTCTATGCAATGGACTCAAGAATTCAAGCGCTGTGTGGGTATTATGCTTTTGGAGAGTATGACTTTCCTGAAGAATCTCTTAGGTTGCTCGGGAAGGGGTTGCGTGATGATGGTTTCCTTGAGTTGACAGCTCCCGCCGAAGTTCCCATTACTATACCATGTTTTTCGATGGTTTGGATAACAGAGATATTGCAGCATTACTTTTATAGTGGAAATCGGAAGCTTGTTGATGAGTTCTTGCCCCAGATGAAATATATGCTTAATAGTTATATGTCTGATATCGATATAACTGGTCTCATGCCAATTCTTTCTGACCCAAAATATTGGAACTATTACGAATGGTCGCCAGGTCTCGATGGATGCGTCAGAACAGATGAAAAGACTTTTCACTGCTGTCTAAATTTATTTCTCCTGGAAGCCGTAGATGCTCTTGGCCAAATATGTTCACTAATAGGCGATCGCGATGCGGAGCATTGGTATTTAAAGGGCCATGAACTCCGGAAAAACATCAAGCAGGTATTTTTTGATTCCGAGCGCAAACTATTTAAAAATTCTACCTCCGGCAGAGATGAGCAGTTTTCACAACTCACACAGGCATTGGCCCTGCTTCAGAATATTTGTAATCCCCAGCAATCCAGTGAGCTGAAAGCTGTTGTGGCGAACAATGTTACGCTTGTGCCGGCTACTTTAAGCATGTCAATGTTTGTTTATGAAGCGCTATTAAATGATCCTGTTGAATTTGGCCAATTCGTTCTTAAAGACATTTGTCGAAAATGGGGCTATATGCTTGACCAGGAAGCGACGAGCTTCTGGGAAACGATCAAAGGTCAAGCCGATTTTGACGGTGCTGGAAGTTTGTGTCATGGTTGGTCTGCAGTTCCTGTGTACATCTTCCAATCGCATCTGTTAGGTGTTAAGCCGCTTACTCCAGGCTTTAAACAATTTATTGTGAATCCCGCTATGCACTTGCTGGATTATGCAGAGGGTACTGTACCCACTCCTTCTGGAGATATCAAATTGCATTGGAATAATAGCAACGATTGCAAATTGTACCTGCAATATCCCGCTGATTTGCAAGTGCAAGTTCCTAGACACTTGGGAAATAAAATAATATTCGAAAAGATCTAATTGGAAAAGAATGGAACAACTATGTTCAGTTTTATTAAACAGCGAGATTTTTAAAAGTTGTGGTACAGTCACTACTGTCCAATCATAAGGTGACAATCGCTGGGGCATCATGGCTCAATAGATTCCCTGGCAGGACATCGAAAAGACAGATATGTATAAAGTGCTTGATGTAATGGTGTGGTAGTAAAAGATTAGAAAAGGATGGAGCAGTTTCTATTTGCTTGAGTAAAGAGTGCTGTCAAGAAGGTTATAGCGGAAGAATGTAAATATTATATATTTATTTTTTTCTCACTTGAAAATAGATATTTTTCAATTTATAATAGATGAAAGTTGTGATGAATATGCAATATACTATCGGATTGGATTACGGGACAAATTCGTGTCGGTGTGTAATTGTTAATGTGGCAAATGGCGAAGAGGTCGGCACGGCGATTTATGAGTACGAGACGGGCGTTCATGGCATTATTCTCGATAAGCGAGATCATAATGTCGCTCGCCAGAATCCCGCAGATTATGTCAGGGGCATCGAAGTAACCGTAAAAAAAGCGGTCGCTGTCGCGAAAATAGCGGATAAGAAATTCAAGGCGGAATCGGTTATTGGCATTGGCGTTGATACCACAGGTTCTACGCCGCTGCCGGTTGATAAGAACGGTACTCCGCTGGGAATGCTCAAGGCATTTAAAAAAAATCCCAATGCAATGGCATGGCTTTGGAAAGATCATACATCATACGCAGAAGCCGCTGAAATTACCGCTCTTGCCCGCAGAGAGCATCCTGAGTATCTGGCTAAATGCGGCGGGGTGTATTCATCGGAGTGGTTCTTCAGCAAGATACTGCATTGCCTTCGTGTTGATTCGAAAGTTTTTGATGCGGCCTATTCGTGGGTTGAATGTTGCGATTTTCTCACTGGTATTCTTACTGGTACCAGCAACCCTGCGATATTAAAACGCAGCCGCTGTGCCGCCGGCCATAAAGCGATGTTCAATAAGCAGTGGGGCGGTCTGCCCGCAAAAGATTTTCTCGGCAGGCTCAACCCGAAGCTCGGCGAACTTCACGAGCGACTCTACGATGACACCTGTACCATTGAAACTGCCGCAGGCGGTCTTACCGAAGAATGGGCGAAGAAACTGGGACTAAAGGCCGGTATTCCGGTGGCAGTGGGAGCGTTTGATGCGCACCTCGGAGCTGTGGGTTCTGGTATTGCGCCGGGTATTCTGGTAAAGATTATAGGCACAAGTACCTGCGATTGCTTAGTTTCAGACAGCAAAACAAACCTTGCCGATATTCCCGGAATCTGCGGAATTGTCGATGGCTCTATTCTGCCGAATTATTATGGCCTGGAAGCTGGGCAGTCGGCAGTGGGCGATATTTTTAACTGGTTTGTCAATTATATCGAACCGGCAGGCAAAAAGAACGGTTCGCATACCGCGTTGACCGAAAAGGCCGCAAAGCTTAAACCAGGCCAATCGGGTTTGATAGCGTTGGACTGGAACAACGGCAACCGCACCATTCTCGTTGACCAGCGTCTTACGGGAATGCTTGTCGGTCAGACACTGCATACAAGGCCTGAAGAAATCTACCGCGCACTGATTGAGGCAACGGCGTTTGGCGCTTTAACCATCATAAATCGGTTTGAGGAATGTGGTGTAAAGGTTACAGAGGTTGTCAACTGCGGCGGAATTGCCGAAAAGAATCCTATGCTGATGCAAATATATGCCGATGTTACCGGCAGGGAGATGAAGGTCTCTCGTTCGACACAGACCTGTGCTCTGGGTTCGGCGATCGCCGGTGCAGTGGCGGCAGGAAAAGTAGCGGGTGGCTATGAGAGCTTTGCTGCGGCACAGGCGAAAATGTGCGGCGTAAAGAAAAAGACGTTTAAACCCATCGCCGCCAATCATCAGGTATATCAGCAGTTGTATAAACTCTATTTGCAGTTGCACGATGCGTTTGGCGTTTCCAGTTGGAATGGCAATCTTATAAATGTGATGAAAGAACTTCTCATGATCAAGGACAAGGCAAATGAATAAGGTATATGAACAATTGAAAAAAGCGGTATGCCTTGCCAATGTTGAACTTGAGCTTAAAAAATTGGTGATATGCAACTGGGGCAATGTCAGCGGAATTGACCGCAAAGCTGGCGTTGTTGCGATAAAACCAAGCGGCGTGGCTTACAAGGATTTAACGCCCGACAAGATAGTGGTGGTCAGCCTTGACGGCAAAAAGATTGAAGGCGAGTTAAATCCTTCATCGGATACGCTAACACATCTTGAATTGTATCGTAATTTCAGGGATATAGGCGGAGTTTGTCATACTCATTCCTGTTATGCGACGATGTGGGCGCAAGCCTGCTGCGAAGTAACTTCCCGAGCAAATGCACCCCTGTAAAAAATTATGCGGCGATGTCGTCTTCTGCAATTTTCGCCTTTTTTAGCGGTG
>MHXU01000040.1 GCA_001824555.1 Planctomycetes bacterium GWC2_45_44 | reverse complement strand
ATTTCTTCGTTGATGCCCTTAATGCAACCTATGCTGAAGCTCCATACCCCAAACTAATCCCAGCAAAACTGTGAATGGTTACATATTTTGTGGTTGCACTGAAAAGTTGGCGAAATTGCTGGATTTGCTCCGGATAGGGATGGGTATACAGCAGGGTAGGTTTCACTAAACACCTTCCTACGGCAGCATGGTGAAGGGATTTCGGAGGGTAATTCCCTTTACTATTTAGAGTCATTTGGGAGATGGCTTCAATTCAATGCCTTTTCGACGACAAAAAATATCGCAAGGTGTGGTTGGTCGGAATGATACGATTATTGGGGTAATATGGTTTTTTCGAGCGTTTCATCCGCCAGGGTGTTTGGTTCGTCTTTGGGCGGGGTGGTCGGCAGATAAACCGTAAAGGTTGTGCCCTTTCCTGTTTCGCTGTCAACCAATATTCTGCCGTTATGCTGCGTTATAATTTGAGCTACAATAGGCAAACCCAGGCCCGTTCCTTGGATTTCTTTGCCTGGTCTTTTTACGCGGTAGAATCTCTCGAAAATTTTCGGCAAATCGTCTTTCGGTATTCCCATTCCGGTATCTGTAACAGTAATAACGATTTCATCGTTCTGCCGAGCGGCATCAAGGGTTACGCTTCCGCCCTGCGGCGTGAATTTTATCGCGTTGCTCAAAAGATTCGTGATGACCTGTATTATTTTATTATGGTCGAATATGGCCTGACCAATGTCTGGAGCGAAATTGACGAACATTTTTACTTTGTGTTTGTCGGCGAAAAGTTTCATAGTATCGGTAGCGTCGTGTATCGTCCGTGCGGCATCGTTTGGCGACAGATCGAATTTCATTCTGCCTGATTCGAGTTTCTGAAAATCAAGCACATCGTTTATCAGCATACTCAACCTGTCAACGTTGCGTTTTGATAGTTCCAAAAACTCTCTTTGTTTGGGTTTCAGTTTGCCGGCGATTCCATCCATAACAATACTTATGCCTTCTCTTATCGCGGTAAGCGGCGTACGCAATTCGTGCGATACTGTGGAAATAAATTGAGCCTTTAGTTCCATCATTTCGAGGAGTTTTTCCTCGGCGTATTTTTTTGCGGATATATCATCGAGACAGACGACCGCGTATTTTTTGTCTTCCAAAACGATAGGCTGTATATTCATTGACAGCCAGGGTTTGTTCGATCTGTCGATAAAATGCGTTGCGCTTTGAAATTCAAATTCGCTGATGGCCTGGCCTGTCAGAAAAACTCTTTTTATGTTCTGCGTCATACAACAGTCGCCGCAGCGGGCGCACCGGCCGCAGCCTTTGAAATCTGTTTTAATCGTTGCGCAGTCGAAGGCGTCGCCGATGTGTCTGTTTATGATTTCGGGATAATCCTTTTTTAAAAGTTTGCGAATGGCGTTATTGACGCGTACTATGATTAAGTTTTCGTCGATGAGCAGAAGACCGACGGGAATGCTGTCGAAAATCGCTTCGAGATTTTTTCTCTTTCGCTCAATCAGATGCTCGACCGATGTTTCGACGATATTTTCGTCGGCGATATTGTCTGGAGTGTTCATTTTTTATCGAGAATTTGCGTTATCTTTGTTATTAAATCCGCGAAGTCGAAAGGTTTTGTTACATAGTCGGCGACTTCATAAGAACTTGCGGCTGCGATGTCCTGCGGGTCGCAGACGGCAGTAAGCATTATTACAGGCGTTTTTTTCAAATCCGGATTTTCGCGAAGATGAGAAAGCATTTCAATACCCGTCATTACCGGCATATTGTTGTCCAATAAAATTAAATCCGGCTTTTCGGCAGCGGCCAGTTCAAGTCCTTCCTGACCGTTTGATGCGGTGAGAACATTGAATTTGTTCCATTTCAAACGAGTTTCAATCGTGCAGCGAAGGTCGGCCTCATCGTCAACGACCAAAACCGTCGCGTTTGAAGTTTTCTTTTTTGTCTTAAATAATCCGAGCATAGTAACTCCCGTAAATACAAAAAATTTCCAGTTGTGATATCGGCTGTAATAGGGGCATTGATTAGCAAAAAGTAATAGCCAGTAATCGGTGGTCAGCGGCCGGCAGCGTGTTATCGGTCCTTGCGGTTTGATTAAAACTATAAACGAGGTTAAGGGGCAGGCGGTTTTTGACGATTTTTGAGATGTGGATAAAAGTATTTCAAAAAAAGAGATTGCTTCGCTGCGCTCGCAATGACGGTGGGCGCGGGAAAGAAATAGACTATGCCTATAAACAAGACAGATGATACGATAATAGATTCGATAAGGCTTACGGGCGCTGTCGATGATGACAAGCTCAACGAGCTTGCGGCATCGGCGAAGGAGAGCGGCAAGAGCATAATCAGTCTGCTGAAAGAAAGCGGGCTTATGAGCGAAGACCAGATGGCTCGCATAGTCGCCGCTGCACAGAAAATCGAATTTATAACGCTTAGTCCTGATATGGTTGACCCGATAGCGGCACATATGATTCCGTACGAGATGTCGAACGAGCATAATCTCATAGGACTTCGGACAGAGGGCGATAAGCTGTACGTCGCTATGAGTTCGCCGATGAATCTGGCGGTTCGCGACCAGATTGAGTTGAGAACGGGCTATAAGGTTTTTCCGCAGGCGGCCACGCCGAATGCGATTAAAGGCGCGGTACGTTATCACTTCAACGTGCAGAATGTTACAAAACAGACGATTGCCTCGATGAGGCTGAAAAAGCAGCGGCAGGGCGACAGACAGGAAGTCGCCAACTTGAGCAAGCTGCAGGACAGCGCCGACCCGATAAGCAGTCTTGTCTGTTCAATAATCAGCGGAGCGATTGACTGCCGGGCGAGCGATATTCACGTTGAGCCGCAGGAAAGCAATTTGACGATAAGGTATAGAGTAGATGGCATTCTCAAAAAGGAACTTGATATACCGTCAACGGCGCAGGCGGAGGTAATCAGTCATTTGAAAATTATGGCTGGAATGGATATATCCGAAAAGAGGATTCCGCAGGACGGGCATATTACGACAATGCATCAGAATCGCGAATATGATTTGCGAGTTTCGTCGCTGCCGGCGGTTACGGGAGAGAAAATAGTTTTAAGGATACTCGACAAAAGCAACAAAAGATGGAATCTCGACGATATAGCGCCGAATAAATTCGATAATGCGAAATTCAGAAGTCTGCTTGAAAATCCTTATGGAATGATACTGATAACCGGCCCGACGGGAAGCGGAAAGACGACGACGCTTTATTCGCTTTTGCAGCTTTTGAACAACGGCAGAAATAATATCGTTACGGTTGAAGACCCTGTTGAATACAGACTTGCGGGCATTACGCAGGTTCAGGTTAATAATAAGGCGGGTTTGACATTCGCCGCGGCGTTGAGAAGTATTTTAAGGCAGGACCCCGATATAATTCTCATCGGCGAAATCCGCGACCTTGAAACCGCTGAAATCGCGGTAAGCGCAGCGATGACCGGCCACCTTGTTCTTAGCACTCTGCACACCAACGACGCGGCAGGAGCGATATCGAGATTTATCAATATCGGGATTCCGCCGTTTTTGCTGGCATCGTCGCTTTTGGGGGCTGTCGCGCAAAGGCTTATAAGGAAGTCGTGCAGCCAGTGCGGGCAAACTTACGCGGCCAGCGACGAGCAGAAGAAAATTCTCGCTGCCGGCGGAAACGATAAGGAACTTACGCTTGTTAAAAACGCAGGCTGCGATAATTGTCTGAAGACCGGCTATCTCGGAAGAGAATCAATATACGAGATTCTGACGGTTTCGCCGCAGCTCCGCAGAATGATAATCGACGGCAAAAGCGATACCGAAATAAAAGCCCAGGCGATAAAAGAGGGAATGAGAACTCTTAAAGCGAGCGGAATAGAAGCGGTAGTTTCACGAAATACGACGATTGATGAATTGTGGCGCGTTGTCGATATGCAGATGGATTAAAAAAATCCTAAACACTAAATCCTAAATTATAAACAAGCTTGTCCCCGCGAAAGCGGAGATCAAAAACTCGAATTTTAAAGGTTCAAAACGAGAAAGCGTTATGGCGATTTACGAATATACGGCGAAAGACCAGGCCGGTGAAATCTTCAGCGGAATATACGAAGATGTGAGCAATGTCTCTGCGCTGAAAGTCGAGCTTGCGAAAATCGGATATATTCTGACCGGCGCAAGAAAAAAGAATGCGGTAAATCCGGCGACCATAAAAGTGAAGCAGGCTGATGTCGTCGCTTTCGGATTTAAATTTGCCGGGATGTGTTCGGCGGGGCTTTCCATCGTGCAGTGTCTCGATACGCTTGAAAAGCAGACAGACAGCGAATCAATGAAGTATATTATCTGCGACATAAGAAAGAGCATAGAAGCCGGTTCATCTCTTACCGACGCGTTTAACAAGTATCGAGCGGTTTTTTCGGATTTCTTTTTGGGTATGGTCGAGGCGGGCGAATCGGGAGGCAGACTCGCGGAGAGCCTTGAAATAAGCGCAAAGCACCTCGAAAAACAGGCTGATTTGCGGACGAAGCTCAAGGCCGCTTTTACATATCCGATTATTGTCGTAATTATGTGTATGTTAATCGTTACCGCGCTGGTGATTTTTGTCGTGCCGGTTTTTTCAAAAATATACCGCCAGCTCGGCGTTCCGCTGCCGGGGCCGACGCAACTGCTGTTTATTATCAGTATAATTGTGCGGCAATGGTGGCCTCTTTTGATTGTCGCGATTGGAATAATTCCGTTTATTTACGCGTACATTCATAAAAATAAATATCTCAAAAGTAAATGGGATCATTTTAAATTTTCGATACCTATCTTCGGAAAGCTTTACAGATTGGTCGTAATATCGCAGTTTGTCAGAAGTTTCGCGATGCTCATAACGACCGGCGTACCGATAATTAAGGCTTTTCAGGTCGCGACGCTTGTCGCGAATAATGGAAAAATTTCAGAGATGAGTCTGGATATTCAGAAATCGGTGCAGGCAGGCAACGGTGTCGCGGAGTCTTTTGGAAAGCACGATATATTTCCGCCGATTATCGTTCAGCTTGCGGATTCCGGCGAGCAGGCGGGCATTCTCGGTCAGATGCTCAATAAGGGCGTTGATTTTATGGAAAAAGACATCGAAAGAATTACCGGCGCGATGCTCGTCAAACTTGAGCCTGTGCTTACGCTGGGAATGGGCGCGGTTATCGGACTTATACTGATGGCAGTTTATCTGCCGATGTTCGATTATATGTCGCATTTGAAGTAAATGGTAAATAAAAAGCAGATTTTTGGAAAGCGGCACGGCAAAGATGCCGAATACTTTGTATAGTTTAACGATAAGACATTTAAAAAAACAAAAACAATATTCAATAAGGAGTTTAGAAATGAAAAAAAGAAATGGTTTTACATTGATTGAGTTGCTCATCGTCGTGCTGATTCTTGGCGCTTTGGCAGCGATAGCAATACCGAGAATTACCGCAAGCGCAGACAATGCCAAGAAAAACGCTTGCAACACCAACGTAGATCTGATGAATTCTCAGATTGAGATGTGGGCAGCCAACCACAGTGACGTTTATCCGACAACCCTGGCGACGGTTACCGGCAGTACGGATTACTTCCCTGATGGCGCTCCTGTATGTCCGTTTACAACGGCTTATGTAATGGATACGAACCACCGGGTAACGCCGCATACGCATTAGTCTATGGTTTGCGGTACGATAATTTATTGATAAAAAGGGACGGCAGCGCGCTGTCCCTTTGTTTTTGTTCAGAGCCCAAGCGACAGCGCAGGGAGCAAAAACTATGAAAATGCAGAGAAAAGCGGTAACGCTTGTCGAGATGCTGGTTGTCGTGATTATCATCGCAGTGATGGTGTTTGTCGCGATACCGAGATTCAGTATGGCGACCGCCAAAGCAGGCAGCGCAGAGACCGCTGCGCAAAAACTTGCCGCAGGCGTAAGATACGCTCGAAGTCTTGCCATCTCCGGCGCGGCGACAAACCGTCAGGGATTCAGCCTTAATATGACCGGTTCGAGCGGTTATGCCGGCTTTCAAATCGTGAACTTAAGTAGCGGCCAAGTTGTTAAAACGGAAACAATCGCCGCGGGCGTAACTTGTACCGGCGCAAACGACTTCAGATTCGGGCCGCTTGGGAACAGACTTATCGACAGCGACAGTCTGACAGTCAGCGCAGGCGGGAAAACGCTAAATGTCAGCGTTGTATCGGCAACAGGAATGGTCAAATGTCAGCAGCAATAAAAAACAGAAGAAAATTTAGGGGCGGATTTACGCTCACCGAAGCGGTAGTAGCCGCTGCGCTGCTGCTGGTCGCGATGGTGCCGATTTTAAAGGCTCTGACGCAGGCGAATCTTAATTCGGTTATCATAGAAAGAAGAACGCAAAGCCTTTGTCTTGCACAGGGAAAACTTAACGATATCGAGGCACGCTCCATTTATAACTTTGACGCTGTTTCTTCGCAAAGCAACGAGGTTTTAATCGGTTCGTACCTCTGCAATACCGCTATCGGCGGCAGCGGATATCTCAAGACTGTAACTATTTCGGTAGGTATGGATGTCAACAACAACGGCATTCTCAACAGCGACGAGATAGAGGTTGTGCTGCAAAGCCAAATAGCCAAAAGACAGCCGGTGGATTAAGCGGAGAATATCGAATTCACCGAAGTGAAAGTCATTTTTTGTTTCAAATCGTTAATTACCTCGTCCGTTTTTATTTTTACAGTTTTTGTTTCATTTGTAAGCAAATCAAAAAAGTTATCGCTTAAATTCGCATCGAAAGGCAAATCAATAAACAAATCTTTAATCGCACAGGCGGGCGTTAATTTCAAAAGCCAGTTAAGGTCATCAAGTTGCTCGGTCTGAATGTTTATGTTCTGCGCAGGCCAGTTGATATATTTATCAGGCTGATGAAAAAAGCTGTTTTCTGTTATAACGCCTTCGCTGTCCGTAATTGTGAAATATAAAAAATAAGGGCAGTTGCCGGCTTTTTGTGTTCCGACAAAAGATTGCGGCAGTGTAATTGTCGAAATTTCCGACGGACTTGCCGAGACAGGCCTCTGAAACTCATCGAGCGTTTTCAGATTCAGGTCGCAAAGCCGGCAGGTGAAAAGGCCTGTAAGAGGCGAAGGCGAATGATTGATTACCGCGGCGGTTGAGTTTTGCGGCTGAATAGTCGCGATTACGGGAGCGAAAAATCTTTTTGTGTAATAGTACAGAGCTTTCGGTCTTAACTGATAATCCAAACACGACCAGCTAATCGAGGGACAGCAGTCGTTGAATTGCCAATACAGCGCGCCGCTGTTGATTTTGGAATTTGTGCGGAGATGCTCGACGTTTTTCTTTATCGCTCTGGCCTGCGTAATCTGCGACAGATATATAAATTCGTCAAGCGTCGCGGCAGGGCGGAAAAAATCGTTTATATAGTGATGCAGTTTTTGCGTGCCGGCCGGCTGATAATCGTGTTTTTCAATTTCCCACGAGGCGGGGTGCGGTTTTTTATCAGGCACGAAACTTTTCAAAGTTTTTTTATCCGGCAGAGCCTGAAATCCGAATTCATCGACAAATCTCGGTATTTGTTTAAGATAGTCGTCAGTCGGTTTTACGCCTGACCAGACTTCCCACTGATGGACGGTGCCTGTTGAAGGTTCGTTTGGATTTTTAGCGGAGCCAAGAGGCGCGGATGTTATATAATCGCGGTCGGGGTCAAGTTCGGCTGCGATTTGCGGCAGCAATTTGTGGTAGATGTCTCTGCCGTAAAATTTTTTGCTTTTGCCCAGCCAGCCGTTTGCGTGCATCCAGTCGATTTCATTGTTGCCGCACCAAATTACAAGCGATGGGTGATTTCTCAATCTTGTTATGTTTTGTGCCGCTTCAATTTTTACCGCGTCGGTGAACCAGGTGCGGTCGGGATAGTATGCGCAGGCGAATGTGAAATCCTGCCAGACTATTATTCCGAGCCTGTCGCAGATGTTGTAGAATGCGTTAGTTTCATAAATTCCACCACCCCAGACGCGAAAGATATTTATATTCGCATCTTTGGCCGCGATGAGCAGTTTTTCGTAGTCGGCTTCCGTTGTTGAGCCGATAAAGAGCGAGGCGGGTATCCACGCCGCTCCGCGAGCGTAAATCGGCAGGCCGTTGACGATAAACTGGAAGGGGCTGCCAAATTCGTCGGGCGACTGGTTTATTTGAACCGTTCTTATTCCGAAGGTGTTGACGGCGGTCTGTGTTTGTTCGTCGTCGATGACAAGTTCTGTTTTAAGCGTATAAATCGGCTGGCTGCCATAGCCGGTTGGAAACCAGATTGCTGGGTTTTTGATTTTTAATACAGTTGATATTTTTTTATCGCCGCCGCTGAAATCAAGTTTGCCCTCGGCGACGATTTTGCCTGTGGAATCGAAAATGGCGAGTTTGCAGAATGCCGACGATGCTTCGACAAATTTTTCGATTTGCACGGATATTTTTATATCCGCCAGATTCGCGTCGGCGTTTATGGTTCTGATATGAACATCGCTGATTTTGCCGGATTTATAACCTTCGATTTCCACGCTTTGCCATATTCCGCAGCCCGGCAGGCGGGGAGCCCAGTCCCAGCCGAACTGGCATTGAGCCTTACGAACATAAGCTCTCTGCGGGAACGAGCAGGCATCCTGCGACAATTTGCCGAAGCGGTTCATTAGATGGGTGCCATTTTCCAATGCGGATTCGCATTTTACAAGCAGGCGGTTGTTTTTTTCTTTGAGCAGATTTTTGACATCAAACCGAAACGAGCAGAACATATTTTCCGTTCGTCCGATGAGTTTGTCGTTGAGCCAGATTTGGCAGAAGGTATCCAGACCGGCAAAAACAATTTCTATTTTATCGAGGCTTAACATTTCGGCAGGGCAGTCGAAAAATTTCTGAAAGAGCCACGCTTTTTCGCTTGGCCATAGAAAATCCTGCGGGTTAGCCCGCAAATCAAAGAGATTGATTTTTTTCGATTTGACCAAACAATCGTAAATCGAACTCGGCACAGCGCAATCGAGCCAGTCTGCTCCGTCAAGGTCGCGCATTCTGCGGGCAGAATCAGGATATTCCTTGTATTGCCATTGGCCATTAAGCGATAACGTTTGTTTTTCCATACGAGGATTCTAACAGAAAATCAGAGAATAGGGAATAGGGTTTAGGGGATATGGTATGAAGAGAAAAGTTATCGGACGTTTGTTTTTGTGCGAATGCGGCATAGCCTTTTTTGCAGTCAAAAGCGGGTTCTGGGTTATTGTGGACGGTTTATAAGCCGATATTTCAAAAGGATTAAGGTTTAGATATTGTGTATATGCGCAGAATAAAAAATAAAACGGCTTTTAGTCTGGTAGAATTGCTGATGGCATTTGCGATTATCGTAATTGTTTTCGCAGCGGTTGTGCCGCAGTTCCGCGCAATCAGAAACAGTTGGGCTACGACCGAAGCGGGTGCGGCAATCATTCAAAACGGCAGAGTTCTGGCCGAGCATTTTTCAAGAAACCTTTCATCGGCGAAAAAAATCATCGCGGTAAGCGGCAGCGGCGATACTAACGGCTATATAACTTTTCAGGATAATTCGGGGGTTACAAAGCGTTATATGCTGTCGGGTGGATATGTCGTTTTCGGCAGCCTCGGCAGCGAAGCGCAATTGGCAGGCACTGTCAGCAGTTTTAAAATCGCCTGCTATTCGCTCGGTGATTTCGCCACTCCCATAACCGAGGCCAATAGCATTCGGCTTGTCAAATTTGAAACAAATTTTCCAAACGACAACGCTATGGGAAGCGGCAAAATATTTAAATCGGAAGTCTTCATACAGACCAATGTGCAGGATTCAAACGCCGTATCGTTTGAGCCGGGCGTTGCGATGGCAAATTACATCGATTACGGCAGCAACAAGGGTATATTCAACAGTTATAACTCAAGCAATGGCTATTATGGCGGCAACAATGTCTCATCAAACGCCGTTATAACGGTCAACGCAATCAATGGCGAGGTGATAACGCTTTACAGCAAAGCCAAACTGAACGGCGACGCTTATATCGGGCCGGACGGCGATGTCGATACCGGAATAGGCGTTTGGAGCAAAGCGGTAATTACCGGCACAAAAGGAACGCTTGAACAGGAAATAGATATGGCGGCTGTCGCGGCGCCGGGCGGTTCGCCGTTTGATAACCCCAATCAGGGAACGCTGGAGCGAACTTCCGGCGGTTATACGATTAACACCGACAGGCATTACAATCATTTATATATATGGAACAGCGCTTATGTACTGATAAGCGGCAACATAACGATTTTGTTAGACGGCAATCTGGAGCTTAGCAACAGCGCAAGTTTGAGGATTGCTTCCGGCTCGAGTTTAAAGCTGTACGTCAGAGGTAATTGCAATCTCGGCGGCGATTTAAACGCTCACTATGACAGGCATCCGTCAGATTTGAAAATTTATATGCTCGGCAACAACAGGCAGTTTAACCTCTACGGCAATTCTGATGTTTATGCTCTGCTGGATAATCCCAACGGCCCAATCACAAACTGGAATTCGAGACAGTTTTATGGGCAGATGAGGGGCAAATCTCTCGAAGGCAACGGCGGCATACATATTGATTTGGATTCAAGACTTTTCGGTTCCTCCGGCAGTTCGGGCGGCGGAGAAGTTCTGCCTTAACGAAAATTATTATGAAAAAAGAAATAAAAAATAACGCTTCGGTTCTGGTTGTTGTGGTTTTTGCCATAGCTCTGCTGACAGCGTTTGTCGCCGGTATGCTTCAGCTTAACGCCGAGCAGATTCAGCTTATGCGGAACGAAGTTTATGCCGCCCAGGCGCAGGCAATCGCCCAGGCGGGTATGGCTGATGCCTTTGCGCAGCTTCGCAGCAATTCCGGCTGGACGAGCGGATATACGAACAAAAGTTTCGCCGGCGGCTCTTATACTGTTACGGTGGCGGATGCCAATGTCGTTTCAACGGGAACTTCTTCGCAGGGGTTCAAAGCCAGAGTACAGGCGAATATTACAATCGGCGGCAGCAGTAGTCCTTATACCATACGGGTTGATAAATTGGGGATTAACGAATGAATATGAAAGACAAAAAGGTTTTCGGCATAGATGTCTGCACAAACTCGGTGAGTTTTGTTCAGTTGGAAAAGCTCGGCGGTAAGATTAAATTTATGCGAGGCGCAACTGCTCCGCTTGCGCAGGGCATTGTGCGAGAGGGCGTTGTTCAGGATGTCGCCGGGCTGCTTGGCGCGATTAAGAGTTTCAATATCACAGGCGCGCTTGGGCATATAAATTCGGCTCTTACGATTTGTGCCGAGCCGGTGCTGCTGCAGATTTTTAATCTGCCGGACTGTTCGCCGGGCGATGTGAAGAGAATAGTTCAGGACGAGGTAAGACAATATGCCGTTCTGCCGCTGAAAAATATCGAGATGGACTACTGCGGCCTGAAATCCGCCGATTCACAGGCCAAAAGAGTTCTTGTTGGAGCCGCACAAAGCGAGCATTTGAATATCACCGTCAGGGCGCTTGAAAAGCATCATATCAACGTCAAAACGCTCGAGCCTGCCGTAACGGCGTTTATACGTTCGTGCTTTGATAAGGTCATAAGGCCCGCCGGCGGGAAAAATGTTATGCTCCTGCTCGTGCGTGACGAAAACCTGACTTTGTGCATATTCAAAAAGCAGAGACTTGAATTTTTAAGAACCAAAAAATTTGAATCCGATATTATAAGCTCTGCGCAGCGGGGCATCTGGCTCGGCCGCGATGTGGAGTCGGTGATTCAATTTTATGAACTTGAAGAAGGCGCAAACGCCCAGCCGTGGCGGATAATTGTTTCAGCGTTTCCGGATGCTCAAAACAATTCGCAAATCGCCGACGAGCTTAAACAAACCACAGCCCGGCAGAATGTCGAAATTTTGGCGTTTGATAACAGTATGCTCGATATTGAAATCGGCCAAAACAGTCAAACCCGGATTTCCGCGGTGGCGGCGGGGGCGGCGATTAAGCTGCTCAATGAAAATTCAACCGGCATAAGCCTTGATTTAATGCCTAAGGAAATTATTTCAATTAAAAAAGCTCGAAAGGAAATGCTCGTAATTGTGAACGCCGCGGCCTGTCTGCTCTTGCTTTTGTTCGTTTATATCGCTTTTGTAAGCCGACAATCGACGGTTGTCAGTCATAAAATTTACAGCCAAAAGCAGAAACATACCGAAACGAATATGCAGCAGATGATTGAGGTAAGAAAAGACATCGACGGCAGACTTGACGCTGTGAAAAATAATCTTTCGATTGTGAATAAGGCTGTCGAGAACAAAAGCTACCATAACTGGGCGAAGCTGCTCTCCGAACTTGCTCGAAATGTGCCGCAGACGATATTGATGCAAAGTCTCGAAGGTAAAGGCGAAAACATAATAGAAATAGAAGGCCTTGCGACAAATTACGACGCGGTGAACAGTTTTATGAGCAGCCTGTCGCAAAACAAAATGTTTGACGAAGCTACGCTTGCCGATGCCGGTCAGGACGCCAAATACGGCAGTAAATTCGTAGGCTATAAAATTATCTGTTCACTCGCAAAGTAAGGATTTTTAAAATGATGAAACACTTAATCAGATTGCAGGATTTTTCGCGAAAGAACGTTACGGCTGTCGCGCTTGTTCTGATAGCGGTCATCGCGATATATAATTGGTTTGTAACGCCGCATTCAAATTATCTTATGGCGGCGGAAAAATACACCGATGCCGCCAAAGCTATGGAAAAAACCGGCAGAATTATTGAATCAGAATTAAAGCTCAAACAGAAAAAACTTGACGAATTCGCAGGACAGTTCGACTCTGCAAAGCAAGCATACTTCGATGTCGAGACGGCAAAAATATTTCTGGCGGGCATTCAGTCCCAGGCCGAGAAAAACAAATGCCTCGTCGATACGCTGAAATTTTCGCCGGCAAGACAGGTGATAACTGCCGATACGAATGATATTGATATAAAGGAATATCAGGTCAATCTGGGCGTTGTCGGGCAATACGCCGATATTGTTATGCTCCTGGATTCTTTGCAGAACAGAAAGCAGAAAGTCTGGCTCGATAATATAAAACTTAAGCTTAAAGACCCATCAACAGGTTATCTTGAATGCCAGGCTGTGATGAGTTTATACACATTAAAGGTTACGGAGAACATAAACGATGTTAATACACAAAAATAAAATAATGTTCGTCGGTCTCATTGTCCTGGCGATTGCCGCAGGTGTGGTTTTTGCCGAGGAAACCCCGGAAATAGACGTGAGCCAGTTGAGGCAGGCCAATCCATTTGCGCAGTTCGCGGGAATCGGTTCGGCGGCTCCGGCGGCAAAACCGCTGCCCGAAGGCCCAAGACCCGATTTGTTTATCGAAACCGTCTCGCTGAAATTTGTTGATGCGAAAAGTTTGAAATCTTCCATTGTGACTATGTCCGGCGAATGGGGCAATATGGAGCCGGATGCCAAAGGCAATTCGCTGATTATCTGCGATACAAATGAAAATGTTCAGAGGATAATTACGCAGATTCGCAAAATCGACCGAAAGCCCGAACAGATTATGATTGAGGTCGTAATTCTCGATGTCAAACTAAACGATGAAACAGAAATCGGAATCAACTGGGATATGCTCACCACCAACGACCACGATGCGGCTTTCAGGCAAAATCTTAGTTTTAGCAACCGTGTTGGAAGCACAATAAGAGATTCCGGCACCGTTGGCAGTGCTACGGCGTATAACAGTACCGGTACAGGCTCAGACCTTTGGCTTCTGTTTCCAGGCGACATCAGAAGTGTAATTCACATTTTACAGGAAAAAAACAACGTCGAAATTCTCGCAAGTCCCCGCGTTATGGTTGTAAGCGGCCAAACAGCATCCATAGAAGCCGTTGAAGAAATACCGTATCAGGAACAAACAGACACCAGTCAGGGCGGTTCACTTACCAGTATTCAGTTTAAAAATGTCGGCATAACTCTGGATGTCGGAGCGACTTTAACAGATGACAAATTTATATTTCTTGATGTTGAAGCCAACCAGAAGGTCAGAACAGGCACCGCTGTAGTAGTAGGTACCGGCGGCAGTACCAGCACTGTGCCGGTTGTTGATGCGAGAATAGTAAAAAGTTCGCTTCTGCTTACTGACGGCCAGATTCTCGTAATCGGCGGTCTGCGCCGAAAAGAAACTCAAAAGCAAACTAACCAGATTCCATTTCTTGGTGATATACCAATCGTTGGTGCAGCCTTTAAGTCAACCGATACTATTCAGAATAATTCCGAATTGTTAGTGCTTTTGTCGCCTCATATATACAACGGCGAAAAACCGACCGATGCTGAAATGGCGAAATATAACGAAATTACCAAACGGCCTCTTTTGGAAATCCCGGAAGAAGAAAGACAAAAAGATAAAAAGGAAGCAGAGAAAGTTAAAAAGGAAAAAGTGAAAAAGGATAAAAAGGCATAAGTCTTTTGCACTTATGCTCTTTTGTTCTTATGCTCTTGCTAAAACAATGATGTTCATCGAACGTATAATAAGTAGGGACTGGGAGTTTGCAATATGATTGAGTACAAAACAAATGTTGTTCACGTAACGCACGAAGCTATTGGTAAGATAGGCGGTATAGGAGCTGTCCTCGACGGTATCCTTACCAGTAAAACCTATATCGAAAACACCGGCAGAACCGTGCTTGTGAGCGTTCTTTTCACCACAGAAGGCCCGGTTGAAAACCGGCTCGGCCTTGGCGGAGAAGT
>MHXU01000039.1 GCA_001824555.1 Planctomycetes bacterium GWC2_45_44 | reverse complement strand
CAACGGCTGCAACGCGCTGGCTCTGGCAAAAACATACCCGCCTGATATTGTCGTGCTTGACAGAATTCTGGGCGATATGTCCGGAGAGGAAGTCGCTGAAAAACTAAGAGAAAACCATAATACAAAAAATGTTCCTGTTGTCTTTATGAGTGCGCTGCTTGAGACGAACGAGATGCCGGCTATTGACAATAGTATCGCGATTACAAAACCATTTGACGCTGATGAATTGCTGGCAGCGGTCGCGAAAATGCTTAATAAAAAAAGCTGAAACGTCTGTTCGGCAAAAATGGGCAGCAAAATTGGGGGTAAAAAGTGAATAGCAAAAAAATACTAATTATTGACGACGAGCCGGATATTCTGTGGCTTACGTCGCTTATGCTGGGAAAGGCCGGTTACGAAATTCTGACCGCCGACAGCGGCAGAGACGTATTCGAAATCATTCAAAACCAAAAGCCCGACCTCCTGCTGATTGACTTAATCCTGCCGGTGATATACGGAAACTGGCTGTGCAAACAAATCAAAAGCAGCGAAGAATTTAAACATATCCCGATTATTCTGTTCACCGCTTACCACGATATTATGACTGCTGAAAAGGCAAAAAGTCTCGGGGCGGATGGTTTTATAACCAAGCCTTTTGAAGCAAAAGAACTGATTGCGAAAATTGACAATATTTTATCGGAAAGCGCGGCGTTATGAAAAAAATACTTATAGTTGACGATGAGAGCGACATTCTCCTGACGCTTGGAAAAAGGTTAACCGTCGCCGGGTATTCGGTTCTTACCGCCGACAACGGACACGATGCGATGTCGCTTGCCAAATCAAACCACCCTGACCTGATTATACTCGATATTGTAATGCCTGGTATGGAAGGCGATGAGGTTGCCGGGAAGCTGAAAGAAAATCCGCAGACTAAAAATATTCCCGTGATATTTTTAACCGCGATTCTTTCTAAAAGCGAAGAACTCGGCAATAACCATACGGTCGCCGACAATATCGTTTTCGCAAAACCTTTCGAAGCCGAAGAATTGCTGACAGAAATTAAAACTCTTCTATGCGGCGCAGCAACCGCGTAAGTCCTCGCAAATTCGCGCCTTATTATGTCTGCGTTTTGCATTCGGCGGCAGAGGCGGCGGCAATCGCTTTCATCTGTGTATGAGCGCTTTTTAATATCTTGCGGAAGTGAAACCCAAATATAGAGTAGCGTACAGCCAGCGGCACCCTGCGAAAATCCCTGAACGACCAGATTATAAGAGCCCAATAGTGAAGATTGCCCTTTTCTATCACTCCGATTCGCCACATTGACCTGAAGAACGCTGCAAGGTCGCGATACCCCACTCTAAATTTTTTCTTGTTATTGAAATTGTAGTTCTCAAGAAAAGTTTTGATGCGTCTGCAAATATATTTCTGCGAGTAGATAGTATTGAGAACTTTCATATACCCGCCCATAAGTTCGTGAATATCCATTTTTGGAATGAAATTCATTGTGCAGTCCATATTATCGCCTGTCGGCTGCTCTGCCAATCTGTTTTCACTCATCAATCTCTGGTGCAGTTTTGTCCCCGGCGGAGCGTTAAGCAAACCAATCATCGCCGTTATTATGCCGCTGTCCTGAATCAGATTTATTAACTTATCAAACACGTTGGGCTTATCATTGTCAAAACCGACAATAAAGCCTGCCTGCACCTGCATACCAAACCGCTGTATCTTTTTGACGGCGGCGACAAGGTCGCGGCCGATATTTTGCGTTTTGCTGCATTCAGCCAGACTTGAGTCGTTCGGAGATTCAATGCCGATAAATACGCTGTCGAAACCCGCTTTTGCCATCAAAGTCATAAGCTCCTCATCGTCCACAAGGTCGATGGAAGTCTGCGTATTGAAGGCGAACGGATGATTTCTTTTGCGCATCCAGTCAATTATTGCAGGGAGTAATTCGTTTTTTAGCCGGCGGCGTTTTCCTATAAAGTTGTCATCGACAAAAAATACTTCGCCCCGCCACTTATGAACGTAAAGACTTTCGAGTTCGTCGATTATCTGGCTGGTGATTTTTGTTCGTACTTTGCGGCCGAGAAGGTTCGTAACATCGCAAAAATCACAGTCGAATGGACAGCCTCGCGAATACTGAAGTCCCATCATCCCGTATTTATTCATATCTATCAGTTTCCACAGCGGAGCCGGACTGTTTCGCATATCCGCCTTCTGGTCTGTTTTGTAGAGCGGTTTGGCGGAGTTATTCGCAAGGTCTTTGAGAAAATCCGGCAGCGTAATTTCCGCTTCGTTAAGTACGAGATGGTCGATATTGGGAATCATTTCGGGAAATGACGTGAATAAAGGGCCGCCTGCGACAACTTTCACTTTAAATTTATTGCATCTTTCCACTACCGCTCTGGCGGAATTCTTTTGAATCACCATTGCGGAGATGAAAACATAATCAGCCCACTTAATATGCCGGTCGCGAAGAGCGCCGGTGTTCATATCAATCAGTTTTTTTTCAAAATAGTCCGGCAGCATCGCGGCAACGGTGAGCAGTCCAAGAGGCGGGAGAAGAGCCTTTCTGGAAACGAACTTCAGCGCGTTTTTCAGACTCCAGAACGTACTTGGTATTTCCGGGTTTATAAGCAGAATTTTTAAATTGTCGCTCATTTTCGTTTCACATTACTACATATCGTTTTCCTTTAAATTCTTTGCCTTTGGAAACGTGAACTTTTCTTTTTCTTCGAATAACGCACAGCCAAAATCAAGCATCGTATCATTACCCAATTTGTCTATTTCGAGGGGCTTTATAAGCATATTAGCCATAGAGCCTTTCAGCTTCCCCCAGAAACCAGGTTTGCCGCCCTCGGCGTAAACGGCAGACACTTTAATATCCATAAGAGGCTTGTCTGTGCTTTTACTGAACGTAAGAATGTTGACTCTGGCGACTATCTCATTATATTTGTTTTCGTACTTGTACTCTCCATTTACAGGCTTAACGCTGTAAAGCCCCACTGTAACCGGACTCGTTTCGCCTCTGCCGTTAAAATGAACTTTCACCTCCGTCGCGGTTGCTTTTTTACCTTTAAGTTTGCCGGCAACCTCAATCCATCCGTACCCCTCTCCCTCAAACTTAATATAACCAAGTATGTTTTTAAGGGGCTTGCCCTTCTTTAATTTTTTGGTATTTCTTTCAATCATCCCGGCTGAATCGAATTTGTTTTTATGAAAGCCGCTTCCCTGCATTTGAAATTCGCCGTTGACATAAAAAGTTTTTGAAGTTGATTTTCTCTCACAGGCAATCAGACCTGATTTCTGCCCGTTACCCTTACTCGTCTCGCTATAGACTAACGTCGGTGATATAAGCGGAACAAAGTACATAAAGTCAGGTGTGGGATTTTCCAGAGCTTTATCGGGTTTCAAGATGACCGTCGGGCCGCTTGATGCCGAGTCTTTGCTCGCATTGTTTTCTTTTTTTGATGCCGTTTTGCCATAGCAGACACCTGCCGTTACGATGAAAAAACACAGAATTACACACATCTTTTTCATATTATACACCTTTTATAGCATTTAGTTAAACCGTCTGCTTAGAAACCGCGGGGAATATATCCCATCAGCACCAGTATCAGCAGGATTATCAGTATTAATGTCAATCCGCCAGTTGGCGCGTAACCCCAGTTTCGGCTGTAATTCCATCTCGGCAGCCCGCCGACAAGAAGCAAGACAACAAGAACAAGTAATACCAATCCCATAAAAAACTCCTTTTCAATTGTTTCAAACAAAAACAATACCAGAGAGTCCCCACCCTCCCCCCCGGAGGGGGGGCTCATCGTCCAACGCCGACACTGCCGGCGAAATGGAGTTATACAAAACTCCACTTTATGCAAAATCCATTTCACAACTAAGAAATTGCTTAGTCCTTAGAAGGCATAGCGTCTTTGAGTTTGTCATCTTTCTGGCCGTCTGTTAAATTGTCCCATGCCGGAGGACATGCAGCGCAGCAGAAACCGACTTTCATACCTTTGTGCATTCGAGTAAGTTCATTTGAACAGTCCATTCTGTCGATTAACTTTCCCTCAATCGGACATTTGGCATTGCTGCAGGGCATTTTCTGCATATTTTCTTTCATACCCTTGTGCACGTTCGACAGAAGTTTGTCGGCTTTTTCCATTTCAATTTTGGCTGTCGCGGTGTCGCCTTTATCAATAGCTGCAATAGCGGCTATGACAGCGGCCTTTGCGGCGGCTATATCTTCCATATTGGCCTGACATGTTTTCATACAACCTGCCATGCTCTTATTCATATCCCCTGCTGTGCATTTACGCATCGGCTCTGCCGCTGATTTGCCCGGCTCTGATTGCACGGCTGGAACAACATCCATAGCGAGAACTTTTACTTTGAATTCCACTGAAGTCGGTTCGCCTGTTTCGGGAGTTCCTATTACGTTAACGACGTAATCGCCGATAGCGGCATCTTTCGGAACCATAATCGCCAGTTGTACTTCCGGAATATCGCTGCCCTTAACAAGAACTTTGGCAGGATCAATGCTGATGCCCTGGGCGGCTTTGATTTGCAGCTTTACATCCTGCTTGAAAGATTCGCCTCTCTGCAGTTTGATGGCGATGCTTTGGGTTTCGCCCTGTTTTAACCTCACGTCGAAGGTTGGAACATCAATCCTGAATCCCTCGCCTTTGGCGACACTGCCGCCTTTGGGGCTGTCTGCGCCTTTTGACGCAGTTGCCAGAACCAGCGTGAGTACGACCATAATTGCAATTACCTTTTTCATTTACTAATCCTTTCATAAAATTACACTAAACTAATAAATGGTGTCATACAATACTCCATTTATGTAAAACATATTTCGCGGCTAACTTTTCGGTTTTTATTTGAGCTGACCGCGCAACAAACCTGCCGCTCCGACAACGATTGCAAGAATTCCGCCGACTAACAGCCATATCGTTTTATCCGTAGGCGAGCCGGTGAAAAAATTGGAAACATCAGAACTGAACGACTCCGACGCGGCAACGCCGTAGATTACCAGAACTATACCGCCGACGAGAACCGCGAGCATAACTGCTTTGTTCATAAAAAGCTCCTTTGAATTTTGATGCCCGACCCGAAAAACGGCTAAATCGGTTTTCGTCCGCTGATAACTCTAAGCAGGATAACCACAATGGCGATTACCAAAAGAACGTGAATGAAACCGCCCATCGTATAGGAAGAAATTAATCCCAAAAGCCATAATACGATTAAAATAACCGCTAAAGTGTAAAGCATACAATTTTCCTTTTTTTTGAAGAATTGAGCAGCCCCACATCGGACGATATAGAGCTGCTCATATTTAGAACTCCCCGAAATCTACGGCGCAGCGACTTTTACGCTGAAGTCCGTAGAGGCTGATTCGCCGGTTTCCGGCGTACCCTTCACAGTAATCAGATATACACCAATCGCCGCATCCTTAGGCACCGAAATCGCCAGCTGCACATCGGGCTGGTCGCCCGCTTTGACTGTAACGCTGGTCGGTTCTACACTGATACCTTTGGCCGCTTTAAATTGCAGCTTCACATCCTGTTTGAAAGACTCGCCTCTCTCTACAGACACAGCGACGCTTTGTGCCTCGCCCTGCTTCATACCTACGTCAAAGGTTGGGACGGAGATTTTAAATCCTTCGCCCTTGAGAACGCTGCCGCCTTTAGAACTGCTTGATTTCACAGTATAGCAGCCGGAGAGGGTTATCAGGGACACTGTTACTACAATCAAAACTAACTTTTTCATTTGCTGTTCCTTAAAAAATTGTTGATTTTGTTTATTGTTATTTTTTTCTTCTAACAAGGCTCAAAACGCCGAAGCCGAGCAGACATAGCGTCGCCGGTTCGGGAATCGGCACGATAGTGGTGCCATCAGTGTCAAATTTAAGACCGCCGCTAAAGCCTGGGCCGCCATTTGGGAGCGGGCAGACGTTGCTGATAACGTTGGTGTCCAGCGTTACCGCGCCGGTTTGCGCCAAGGCTCTGCCGTTCCAAATCGTCGCGCCGGTATTCACTGTAACGCTGGCCAGCGCGAGGATATTTCCCTCAAACTCCGTACCAACACCGATAGTCGCCGAACTGCCGACCGCCCAGAACACACCGACATCAGAGCCATTATTTGACCCGGCATTAATCAACTGAACAGACGAGTGCAGAGTCGAGTCCGGCGAAGTCGTCAGCGTGCTGCCTATCTGGAAAACCCAATACGCATTGTTGTTGCCCTGCGCATCGAGTTTTAGTATTCCGGTCAATTGAGCCGAAGTGTCAAAATAATAAACTCCCGATATGAGCGTAAGTCCGCCCAAATCAGTGCCGCTTAAATTTTGCGTGGCCGGCATATTTGTCAGACCGTTGTACGCGGCGGTAATATCGCTCTGCGCCAAAATCGCGTCCGCATCGCCAGCGTGCATCGTTCCATTGACGATTCCCGGCGGAAAGCCTGTAATCGCCAGCCCAGGCGAAACACCGAGGTCGCCATAAATGACAGTCGAGCCGGTATTAGTTACCGTCGAGCTGCCCAGTACCGCGTAATCAGCCGCTGTACCCAGAATTGTGGCCTGCGATGCGCCGATTGCCACAATAGCTATTACCAGAAATGCTGTTAAAATCTTTTTTTCATAATTTTTTAAAAAACTTTTCATACAATTACCCTGCCTTCTTACTTACCCTACTGCTTTTACTGTTATTAACTTTTTTATGAACCTATCAAAAGGCCGGCCGGCACAAGGAAAGAGGTTTGTGCCGGCATCGCCTTCTGTTTATGGTTGTGCAACCATTTTATTTTACTTCTTTCTGCGAATCAGGCTTAAAACGCCGATGCTGAACAGAGTAATCGTTGTCGGTTCAGGAATCTGGGACATCGCCTGAACGCCTCTAATCTGCCAGGTATTGTTAGTCCCATATAACCCCTGCAGATACCAATTTCCGCCAACATTTTCTACTTCATAATATCGCAATACATTAACGATATCGTCCGAATCGGTAACATATACGCCGGTATAGTACGCAGGGTCATCGACATCATACCGAAAGCCCCAGACAGTAAGAGAATGTCCGCGAACAGGAGAATAGACTGCCAGCGTCGTGCCATAACCGGATTGAAGATACTGGTCAACAGCGGATAGAGCGGCTGAAGAGCCCCACGTTTCGTGAAAATAGTCGTTAAAATTCAGCGAGGGATAGAAATTGCCGCCCACAACATCCGGCTGCGACCAGACTGGATCAGAAGAACCGGTCAGATCAAGCTCAAGTCCCCCGACTACAGGACCATGATAAGTCCCGGAAAACCACCAGTCCCAGCCATATTCCATCAAACCGCCTCGGTCAGTCCAATGGTCCTGGAAGTAACCGAACATCTGGTCGGTAGTGGTAAAACCCAAGACATTTCCCAACCCTGTCCATTCCAGAACATTCGAAGCGGAGGCTGCCCAGCACATTAAATCATCAGCGGTTTCGAGGTTGGTTTTGTCGGCATCAGCCCATGTTCCGCCCGAGCCATTCCAGAGAAAGTAATCGACTGGCGCCGCAGTTACGAAACTGGCAGCCGCCAAAAACAATCCTGCCGTCAAACAGATTATCACTAACTTTTTCATAGTTTCTTTCCTGCCGCAAATATTTATTATTTTTATCTTTTTCTGCGAATCAGACTCAAAAATCCGATGCTCAACAGAGCGATTGTCGCCGGTTCAGGAATAGCCGATGATGTGAACGCGGCCGTAGCGGTGAACCCGTCACTCCAGTCATCGCTGCCTGTCAGCTTTGCCAGATTGGCGAAAGCGAAAGAGAACTCTTCCGCAGAAAGCACGCCGCCGATTTCGGAGCCTGTAAATATCACATTGTTAGCGACAAACATCTCATCTGCTCCGAAGTTGAAACGCGATACATAACCGCTTCCGAAAGTAATATCCAGCAGCGGAGTCGTCGAATCGCCGTCGGCATAGAACTTAATCTCTCCGCCGCCGGTATCGCCGAACGTGTTGATTATCGCCACTTCAGTCATTTCAAACCATGCGTTTGTAAATGAATTTGCGCTGTATGGAACATTAAGAAGCAAACCGGTTTCGGCATCGGCCCATCCGCCATTAAGCGTCATTGCCGCAAAATCGACTTCAAACAGCGGACTATTGCTGTCGCCGGACGGGTCAGAGAACGTCGCTACGGTAAAGGTGGCTTTGGCATCAACGGAAATAAATCCTGCGATGGCAAGAGCCAATAAAACAACTGTTACAAAATTTCGTTTTTTCATTTTTCTACTCCTGAATTTTAGAGCCGTTATGCGGAGCGCACAAAGCACGCCCCGCATTTGGGCCGTTTATTTTTTATTAGTTACGCTGTTTTCTTTCTACGGATAATGCTCAAAGCGCCTACGCTCAACAGAGCAATCGTCGCTGGTTCAGGAATGATAGGTTCGACAACCGCCGACGAGGTGAACGCCGCCGTAGATGTAAAACCGTCAGTCCATAGAGTATGGCCTGATAATTTTGCCAGATTGGCAAAACTAAACGCGAAACGCTCTTCCGAAATCTCGTCCGGGATTTTAGAGCCTGTGATTGTTACATTGTCAGCAACAAACACTTCTTCCGCTCCCAATCCAAACCGGGATACCAGACCGCTTTCAAAATTAATGGTTACCAGCGGGTTAGCAGCTGTGCCATTCTCGTAAAAGTTAATTACGCCGGCGCCGGTTTCTCCATAGAGCGAATAGGCGCTGGTTATCTGCACCGTGCTCATTTCAAACCAGGCATCCTGAAAAGCATTGCTGTTTTCAACGGTGTAGCCGGTAACGGGAATTTCCAAAACAAGGCCGGTTTGGGCATCTGACCAACCGCCGGTGATTTCCATTTGCGTGAAATCAACCTTGAAAAGGTAATTGCTGCTGCTTGGCGACGGGTCGGCAAATGTTGCCAGCGTAACGCTCACGATGGGGTCGCCCATCGCGATAGTGGGTACAAATCCGACCAAAAATACTAACAAAGCAACTGTCAAAAGATGTTTTCTCATTTTTTACTTCTCCTTAATTCTATGCCATTCTGCGGAGCGCACAAACGCCCCGCATTTTGGACATCAATAATTGTTTTTAGTTATACCGTTTTCTTTCTACGAACAAGACTCAAAGCGCCGATGCTCAACAAACCCATTGTCGCCGGCTCTGGAACGCAAACTTCGCCCGCCCAGATATTTGTTACGCTTGTCATTCCGGGAACCGTGAATGTCAGTCTGACATAATCCGGCTGCGGATAAATCTCGCCTGCCAATACATAGCTCCATACGCCGCTTTCTATTGTCCAGGTCTGTGAACCGGCAAATATTCCGCCATCAGTATCAAGAATCGTATCTACGCTATCTACGGTGCTGGTGGCTGTTCCTGTGATATAAACGTAGATTTTCTTGTACAGGTCGGTACGATACACGTTATCCAGATAGAGCGAAATGGTTTCATTGGTCGCACCTATATCGGCTGTAAAGCCTGTGTTGGCCAGAAAATTTGAAGCCCAGTGGCTGTCACTGTCCGGCGGCGAAATCGGCACGCCAGGGGCTATGATGTCAGTTGACCACCACCCGTATGCGTAGTATGTGGCATCTTCGCTGTTCCACCAGCTCGGTGCGCCCGGCGGAGGCATAACCACACTGCCCCACGATACACTTGCTGAACCTAACATAAGGCACAGCATCAAACTAATTGTCAATAACTTTTTCATAACTCTTCCTTTCTTAAAATACATTAAACTACGAATGGTGTCATACATGACACTCATTAACTATTTCTTAATTATCTCCCGGAGCGTCTCTGTTTTAATTCCTCAAGATATTTTGCCGCGGCGTCTTTGCCGCCCAACCCGAACGCAAGAGCCAAAGCGAGAACAATTCCGCCGAGGATAATATTGAAGGTGGCTGTTACCAAAAGAGGAGCGATGCCGAGCTGTTCCAGTGCGATGGTTATTGCGAAAATTATAATTGCCCAGCGACTTACGCCGGCTAATATCTCCGGCTTGGGCAGATTGGCGTTGCCCGCCGCTGTGCGAACTATCCCTGAAACAAAATTGGCCAGGAACATAGCAACTATCAGAACAAGCAGGGCTACTATGACCTTCGGAACGTAAGCAAACAAACTCGCGAGGATATCTGAAGACTTTGGCAGACCCAGCGCATCAACGGTCATCACAAGCACCATAATAATAATCAGCCAATAAACGATACTGCTTACCACTTCTCTGGCTGAAATTCTTAAATCGCCCTTCCTCAGGATTTCGGATATGCCCGCCTTATCCGCAAGCGTGTCGAAACGCACTATCTTAAGCAGCCAGTCAACCAATCGTTTGATTGCCTTGGCCACAATCCAGCCTATAATCAAAATCAGCAATGCCCCGAGCAAGACAGGCAGATAGGCCAGAATCTTAGACAGCATTTGAGTAACAGGTTCGACAACAAGATTTTTCCATTCAATCACAGCTAACATTTTTTTTGCCTCCAAAATTAAAGTGATATTGGAATTTACCCAGCTTTACACTGCCGGCTTTAACCAAACGTCCGGTATAAACTCGCTTAACCATAGTAGCGGCAAGGATTTGATTGTAAATCGGGGTAGAATCTGATTATGGCGTAAGCCGAATCGACTATCAGCCTGTCGGCAAAAGACCTTACATCAATAGCAATTTGTAGGATATTTGATTGACAACCGATTCAAGGTCGTTAATATCAGAGAGAGTTTTTGGGCGGTTTATCAGGGTTTGTAAGTGCGGGCGATGAAAAAGGCGGGTAAGAAAGGTGGATAAAGCAACGGAAAAATTGAAAGGGATGGCCACAAAGCTCGGACGCACCGAGCGGAGGCTGCACGTTAGCGAGGATAAATACCGCCAGCTCGTAGAGAATGCCGACTGCATTATTCTGCGTATCAGCAAAAACGGGGAAATAACCTTCTTCAGTGAATTCGCCCAGAGGTTCTACGGCTACACCGCAAAGGAAATCCTCGGCAAACATATCATAGGAACAATAATACCCAAAGGGGACAGCTTCGGCAAAAATCTCGCTAAAATCGCCAAAGACATCAAAAAACTGCCCGGATTTTACGCCGCAAGCGAGAATGAAAATATTTGTAAAAATGGCCGAAAAGTTTGGGTGTCCTGGGCAAACAAGGCAATTCTCGATGAAGACGGCAACGGCGCTGAAATACTTTGCGTCGGCCACGATATCACCGAACGCAAACAGATGGAGAACGAGTTAAGACTGTTAGCTACTGTTGTTCGCAACTCCAACGATGCTATTACAGTTCAGGATTTGAAAGGAAATATAATCTCCTGGAATCTCGGCGCCGAGCGTATATACGGATACACCAAAGCCGAAGCGTTGAAGATGAATATCAGCAGAATCGTCCCCAGCCATCGACATAATGAAATTACGACGCTGGCCGAGAGAGTGATGAAAGGGGAAAAAATCGAGCTGTTTGAAACACAGCACATTGCGAAAAACAACCGGATACTGGACATCTCGCTCACCATAACATTGCTGAAAGATGAAAATGGAAAACCGTTTGCCATTACAACAACCGAAAGAGATATTACGGAGCGCAGGCGATTAGAAAAAGAAATCCTGGATATAACCGAAAGAGAACGGGAACTGATAGGCCAGGAAATACACGACAGTATGGGACAGGTGCTTACCGGCATTGCCGTTAAGTGCAAAGGATTAGCTCTGAAGCTTGGAGGCCAGTCATCAAAGGAAATGGAAGATGCTCTGGCCATATCAAAACTTGCCAGCAAGGCCATTTCACAGGCGCGAGACATCGCCAAAATGCTTTATCCCGTCGATATTCAGACAGGCGGTCTGGTATCGGCGTTAAAAACGCTGGCATCGGATTCGGCGGAGGTCATGGGAGTTACCTGCCGATTCAGGTGCGGCAAATCCGCCTCGGTTAAAAATCTTGTTGAGGCGAAACAAATTTATCGTATAGCCCAGGAAGCGATTACCAACGCGGTCAGGCACGGCAAAGCGACTATTATCAGTATCAGCCTTCGCCTGACTGAAAAAGGAACTCTTCTGACGATTGAAAATAACGGCCTGGATTTTCCGGAGCTGCCTCCAAACAGAAAAGGGTTCGGATTGAAAATTATGGAATATCGTACCGACCTGATAGGCGGCTCTCTTGACATTCGCAAAAGAAATAAAGGCGGGACAATCGTAACAGTGCGTTTCAGAACAGATGACAGAGAACTTAATAAAGAATA
>MHXU01000038.1 GCA_001824555.1 Planctomycetes bacterium GWC2_45_44 | reverse complement strand
TTCTTCGGCGAAAACGATTTGCGAATGGCTGTGTATGATGTTAAGACAAACGGCTGCTGCGACGGAATCGGCGACGGCGGAGTTAATATCAATCAAGGCGCCGAAAGCCTCGTCAGCTTCCTGCTTGCGGCAATGTTCCTAAACCCTGTACCCTAACCCCTATATCCTAATAATGAAAATCGCGACCTTTAACGTAAATTCGATACGGACACGACTACCGATTGTTATTGACTGGATAGCGGCGAATCAGCCGGATGCGCTATGCATTCAGGAAACCAAAGTTCAGGATAAGGATTTTCCTGTCGATGAGTTTGCTTCTACCGGCTACAATATCATTTACAAAGGCCAAAAGAGCTACAACGGCGTTGCGATTTTCAGCAAACACAAATTTACAAACATCGAATACAGTTTTGATGATTCGGTTGGTGATGAGGCACGATTCATAAAGGCACAAATAAACGGCATAACAATCGTCAACACTTATGTTCCGCAGGGCTTCGAAATGGGCAGCGAAAAATATCAGCACAAACTCGACTGGCTGAAAGAGCTGTTTGCCTGGTTTAAGAAAACTTTTACGCCTGCGGATAATCTGATTTGGACAGGCGATTTGAATATCGCTCCGACAGACAAGGATGTCTATGACCCGATAGCACTGGATGGCGGAGTATGTTTTAATAAGGATTTATCAAAAATTTTCGACGGTTTTATCGAATGGGGCTTCGTTGACCTGTACCGGCTGCATCACAAAGCAGGCGGGAACTTTTCATTTTGGGATTATCGCCAGCCAAACGGCTTTAAAAGAAATCTCGGTTGGCGGCTTGACCATATATTAGCCACAAAACCACTGGCAGAAAATTGCACAACCTGCCTGATTGACACCAAACCGCGATTACTCGAAAAACCCTCCGACCACACATTCGTAATAGCGGAATTTAAATAGCCACAGAGAACACAGATGGCACAGAGAAATATTTTTAATTAAAAATTCAAAATTAAGAATTTAAAATTAATTTGCAGCTATCTAAACCCTGTGCATCATTTTGAAAATCGTTTCGTCCTGAAACGTGATTTTCAATTTCATTTCTTCGGCGATTTTGTCGATTCGTTTGTGAATCTGCGGAATTGTAATGGTCGCCTTTGCAATATCAGCAGCCATCGTCATCACAAAATAATCTTCCATAATCTTCTGGTTGACATCAATGATGTTGATGTTGGCTTTTGCCATCGCGTTTGCCAATTTAGCGATAATACCGACTTTGTCTTTGCCGGTAACGGTTATAATACAGACCTGCTGTTTTTTCTTAGCCATAAAATGAACTCCATAATTTTAAAAATACTTTTTTATCGCAGATTACGCTGATTTCACTGATAAAAAAGGATTTAAAGAAATAAAGACGTAAAGAGGCAAGGACAATCGGCCAAATACATAAAAATCCTTACTTCATTGTTTCATTTTCTAATCCGTGTAATCTGTGTAATCAGCGATTAAATATACCTTTTCTGCAAAGCAGACTGAAAACTAATTTTACCGTCCTGCCTGTCTTGCGCCGAAGTGGAAGATGCCTGCGCCTGTCCATTTCCCCGCGGCGGTGAGCGGCCATTTGAGCATAAACCACAAAATAGCAGAATACACGGCAACGGCGAAAATCTCCATCCCATCGGCTTTGGCCAGACCGGAGGCTTTGAAGCCTGTGAGCAGAACCGCTATCAGTTCGACAAAAATTCCGGCTGCGAAAATAGCCGCTGCCTGCTGGCCGGTTTTTTTCATAAGAATTATATTGCGAACATAAGCAACAGCCACTCCTGTCAGACCATAGCTGATAATGTGCGGCCCCATCACAGAGCCGGCAAGGTCAGCCGCAAAACCGAGCGCAAAAGAAGTTATTATCGCATTATAGCTGTCGCAGTTAATCGCGAAATAAACCAGCAATATCAAAAAGATATTCGGCTTTATGTGCCTGTCGGTCAGCGCAAAAATATTCATCACCGTACTGGACTGCAGCACCGCTATAAAAAGCAGCAGCAATGTAAATCGCAACCATCTCATTTTCTAATTTATTCCCGTTTTCAAAACAATCACCGCGACATCCGTAAGGTTATCAAAATTATAGGCAGGAGCAATATCTATTTCCCACAGCACCGGATTACTCTGGTCGGCGACGCATTTCGATACTCTGCCGATAATCCGCGGACTTTGCAAAAAGCCCGGCGTCGCGGCAGCATAAACATAGTAGCCTTCTTTGATATCATATTTTTTTGGAACATTTGGGATTTTTGCGCCGTTTTTGTCGTCGCCTGCTATTGTGCCGTTAAAATAGACCTCGGCATCAGGAGCGGAGATTTTGACGGCAAGTTTACAGGCTGAACTTGTAATCAGTCTGACGCTTGAAATATCCGCAGAGGCCTGCGTGATGATGCCAATAACGGCGTTATCGCCGAGAACATATTGGCCATTAACCAGACCGTCGTCAGTTCCTTTGTTTATTATAAACTCCTGCTTTCTGCGATTAACTACTTTTGCCAATACTAAGCCTGTGGCGGGGTCGGGTTCGGTCATTCGCACTTTGCCGAGTTCTTCGATTTGTTTTTTCTGTTCGCCAATCTGGCTTTGAAGATTTGTGAAAGCTACCCATAGTTTATCATATTCGTGGCGAGGGACGAAATATGGCGAAGCCTTCGAGTTTTCAGTCTGCTGGTAATAAACGGCTGACGAGCCGACGTTCAGAAAAAATCTGAAAATACTGATAAAGGCGAAATTCAGCCGACTGGTAACATTTTGGGGAGTGAGAAGAAAAATAAAGCCAAGCAGGGTAAGGCTTATGAAAAGCGTAAGTTTAGAGGGTTTAAATCGCATCCTTGCCATCGGCCAAACAGCCATCCGCCGAAAGCGGATTCCACAAATTTTCAATTTTCATTTTTAAATTTTCAATTTTGTGTTTAACTCCAGCCGTAGCCGCTGTGGTCCATTGTGTCTTTCCATATTTCCAGGTTCTCTAAATAAACGCTCGTTCCTCTGGCGACACAGGTAAGCGGTTCGTCGGCTCTTACGACTTTTAATCCCGTCGCATTCGCAAGTACGGTATCCATTCCCCGCAGCAGACATCCGCCGCCAGCAAGGTGCATACCGTTCTCAATCAAATCAGCGGCAAGCTCCGGCTCGGCCTTTTCGAGAGTTCGAGTAACCGCCTCGATGATTCCGCTAATCGGCTCTTTGAGAGCTTCGCGGATTTCTTCGCTGGTAATGACTATTTTGCGAGGCAGACCGGAAATGGTATCTCTGCCGGCAATTTCCATTGTGAGTTCCTGTTCGAGAGGAGCTGCCGAACCGAGCTGAATTTTTACCTGCTCTGCTCTCGGCTCGCCGATGAGAAGATTGTATGTTCTCTTGAGATGATTGATTATCGCCTCGTCCATATCGTCGCCGCCGATGCGAATTGATTCGCAGGTGCTGATATCGGCAAGACTCATAATCGCGACTTCCGTCGTGCCGCCGCCGATGTCGATTATCATTGATGCCGTCGGTTCTGTAATCGGAAGGCCTGCGCCGATGCCTGCTGCCATAGGTTCGTCAACAAGATAAACTCGTCTTGCGCCGGCTCGTTCCGCGCTGTCGATAACGGCTCGTCTTTCGACTGCGGTTATTCCGCTCGGTACAGCAATAACAACGCGGGGCCTTATTCTCCAGCCGCCTCTGCCGTGAACTTTGCGGATAAAATAACTAAGCATCGCTTCGGTGATTTCAAAATCGCTGATTACGCCGTCTTTGAGCGGACGAATAGCGGTAATACTGCCGGGGGTTTTGCCGAGCATTTCCTTTGCCATAATGCCGACCGCCTCGCCGTTGTTGAGAACGATGTTCGTTCCCTTGCGGACAGCCACTACGCTCGGCTCGTTGAGTACGATTCCCTCGCCGCGAACGCACACAAGAGTATTGCAGGTTCCCAGGTCGATACCCATATCCATACTAAACCAGCCAAGTATCGAATCAAGAAATCTGAACACGCCAAATCCTTTCAATCAGAAAATCCTTTTAGACGGTCGATTACTGAATATATTCGGTAATTTTAAAAATCGTACCATAATCGAACCAGCACTTATATGCAACAAATCCTGCCGTCGCCAGAACAACACCGCAGGCCAGAGCCAATAACGCGGTGTAAAGATTACTTGACGCTTGTACCTTGCCGGCTGTTTGTAATTCGCTCATTATATCTTCCGTTTCACCGAACTATATACTAAATACCAAATACTATATACTAAAAAATTACCACGCGGTCGAGGCGATATCGCCGACTTTCGGCTGCTGCTGAAGCAGTTGAATAGTGCCGGCGGACGCTTCGGTGTCAACTTCGGTTATTTTAATATCGCAGATAAAGCTGTCCTGACGAACAACGTGGAAAATCATACCGGCATTAACGCCGTCCGCGCTGCCGATTGAAAGCGTCGTCAGCGACCCTTCAACTGCCGTAACAACACCCTGCAATTTGAGTTCAGAAGGCGTTTCTACCGCAGAGGTGGCCGAATCCGGCACCTGCGTAACGGGCTGCTGACTTGCTGCGCCGCCAGTACTGCCGGTCGCGGACTTCTCAAGGTTGGCCTTTTCTTCAAGCAGTCTTTTCTTTTCCGTATCGAGAGACGCAAGCTGCGCCATTTTTTCTTCAAGATTGGCCGTTATCTCGTTGAGATTCTTACTCAACTTAACATTTTCAGCCCTTGCCGAGTCAAGTTCAGCTCTTGTCTGCTTGAGAGATTCTTCCATACCGCCCACGGCCTTTTCAAAATTCAAAGCCGCGGCTGTGAGGCTCGCTACCTTTTCTTCGGCGGCAAGCTGGGCGTTTTTAGTATTCTTCAGTTCCTGTTCAAGCTGCGTCATTTCAGCTTTCAGCTTTGAAATTTCGGAATCGGACTTGATGCCGAACTCATCTAACTGACGTTTTTTTTCAGCGATTTCCTGTTCTAAGCTTCTGTTCTTTTCTTTCATCGCGGAAAATTCGCTGCCCTGCTGCTCATAAGCAGCCTTGTAATTAGTCGAACTTCCAACATAGACAACAATAACACCACAAAGAAAGATGGAAAATACCGATACTAATACTATTAAAATCTTAGTTAGCGTACTCAAAACGGGCTCCTTTCGTTCCTGACCCTTAAAAAAGCAATATCACCGGCGAAATGCCGGCTTCAAATATTAAAAATTACAGCGAAACTTGTCTGGATTCTACGTTTTAAAGCCTGTAAGGTCAAGTTATTTTTGCGTTTATGGCAACTTAGGGCTTTTGGCGGCAATAATAAAAACGCTTTTCGACGCGGCAAGCCTGACGGAAGGCGAGTCGCTTTTGAGCAATTTAGGCAAATATTCTATAAGTCGCGCATCGCCAATCTGCCCTATCGCCATAGCGGCAATGGCATCTCTCGTATCAGTAGTCCTTTTTTCATCTTTTGGGTCTGCTTTTTCGTCCTTTGGCTCTGTTTTTTTGTCTTTCTGCTCTATATTAGTCAGATATTCAAGAACAACCATTGTTCCGCTTGGGTCGCCGAGACTGCCAAGCTGTTCAGCCGCTGATAGCCTAACTTCGGGAATTTCATCCTCCAGCATCGTCAAAAGGGCATTTGTACCCTTTGTGCCGCCCAACGCGCCCATTGCACAAACCCCCATATATCTATCGTCAGCATAAGCGCTTATGAGCATTGCCCACAATTTAGGATATATTTTTTCGTCTCCGATTCTCGCTATGGCTTCGGCGGCATAAATGGATACATTTTTGTCTGAATTAGGGTCATCTTTAAGCTTATAAAGAATCGGCAGCGATTCGGTGCTTTTCAATTTTCCCAGCAGCATCGCCGCGTGAGTCTTTATATCCGAATCGTCCTGATTAGCCGAAGCCTGTATGACCGAAAGATACTGCCTTTCTCCAAACTTACAAAGTGCGTAAGCCGCTGCTATTCTTACATTTAAGTCAGGGTCGTTTAAAAGGTTGCGAAGCGTTCGCCCGCTGGTTTTATACTGTAAATCGCCGATTGCCAGAGCCGAGGCAAACCTGACTAATACCGCGGAGTCTTTTAAAAGGTCAGCGATTTTTGGGGCAAACTGGACTTGTCCGGTCGAGGACGCTGCCTCAATAGCATTTGACTTTATCCGGGCATCGGGGCTTTTCAGACCATCGGAAACAATCTTCTCGGCAGTTGGAATAAGATTTTTAACATCCGCCGCGAAACAATAAGAGCCTATAAACAAAATTATAACAAAAATACATAAATTTCTGTTTTTCATAATTTACCGTCCAAAGTCTGATTTCTGATTTCTGAATTCTGAATTCTGATTTCTGATTTCTACTCCTATATATCGACAGAAAGGCGGTGAAAATCAAGCATATAACACAGGTGATTTCAAGTCTCTGCCCAATTCGGCTAAAAACCGTAATTCTCCTGTCTATGAGAATCTGGTCTGCGAACCAGCCCTGCACGCCGATTCTGTCCATCGCTTTTCCGGGCAGATTTCCCGCGAGAAAATCATCGTGTATCCTGCCAAGCGAATCTATATAGCAGCTTATGCCTGTATTTACGCTGCGGACAATCGGGATGCGATTTTCCACCGCGCGAAAAACGCTGATGGCGGCACGCTGGGCAAGCTCGGTGGACGGAATAATTTTCCCACCCTTCTGCCGGACGAACCAGCCATCGTTGCTGATGTTGACAAGCCAGTCTATCTGTTTTGGGTAGGCGTATCTGCGGGCGACTTTGGCTAATGTGTCCTCGTAGCAAATCATAACGCCGAATCGATATTTTTTTTCGCCTGCTTTCATTTCAAAAACAGTATATTTGTCGCCGGGGTCAAGGGTGTAATCATAATCGTAAGGCGTAAGAGCCATCATAAATTTATAAAACGCTGGCAGCGATTTTTTGAACGGAATATATTCGCCGAACGGCACAAGATGAATTTTATTGTAATTCTGACGCGGGGTCAACTGGTTCGGCTCATACAAAAACGCCGCGTTGTATTTTGCGCCCAATTTTATTTCGTTGTCATCGTTGACTTTCGCCTCGGCGGCAAACGAGCCGACAAGAACATAAACGCCTTCGTTCGCGTGGCGAACAAGTGCGTTGTGAAAAATCCTGGCGGTATCGTCCTGCCCAAGCAGTTTTAAATAATCATCGCTTAAGACGGTCTCGACCATTGTCTCCGGCCAAATAATCAGATTAGGCTCGATAGCTAAAGACCTTCTGCTCTCAAGCAGCATGTCGATAAATGAAACTTCGGCGGGAATGGTTTCTTCGCCCGCTTTGACAGCCACATTCGACTGCACAACAGCTATCTTCGGGCCAGGCGAAACAAAATCAGCGGCCTGGACAATTCTGTATCTGCCGTAAAGAATCGCCGTGGACAGAATGGAAACAGCAAGCACAATACCAACAAGGCTGAAAATTGAAAATTGAAGATTGAAGATTGAAAATTCTTTGTGCCTTTGCCTGTCCGCCATAGCTTCAGCGACGGCGGAGGCCTCTGCGCCTTTGCCTGTCCGCCATAGCTTCAGCGACGGCGGATGCCTTTGTTTAAATTCGATAATTAAATCAGCAATCAAACCATTGACCATAGCGATAATAAAACTAACGCCTGCCGCGCCGAAAATATCGGCGATTTGAATCAATTCAAGATTTTTGAATTGGCTGTGCGTCAGAAACCGCCAGGCAAACCCCTTGAAAAACCAGCCCTGAAGAGCCTCTGTCCCGACAATTAAAATCGGCAACGCAAACCACAGTGGAACTTTGCGGGCAAAACAATACCGCAGCGTAACCACAAGCAATGGCCAGTATAACGCCAGGAAGAAGCAAAATACTATCCAGCCAGCCGGCGCGGAAAATCCAAGCCAATAAATATTCACAAGCCAGTAAACAAGAGAGATTATGTATGATATAAAAATCGCGGTGCGCGTTTTTTCAATCCAGACGATTGCCAAAACAAACGGCACGAGCGCAAACCACGCGCAGCACGAAACACCAAACGGCAACTGTATAATGGTAAGCAACGCCGTGGATAAAACAAAGCCGACAAACGATAATAGATTTTTTTTAGCCACAGAGAACACAGAGATATTCATTTTTTCTTATTATCGTACGCTTTTAGTTTTTTTATTTCTGCCGCAATCGTCTCCGAATCGTATTTCTTGTCATTATTCATTCGGTGAGAAAATTGTGAAACAAAAATCGCCAGCAGCTTATCGTTTTCAATGAGCTTTGCGATGCCAAGACCCGTTTCTACAAACAGCCTTTTTATTTCTTCAAGCTCGATTGTGTCGAAGTCTTTCGATTGGGAATTTGAGATTTGAGATTTTGCCTCGGCAATTCGCTTCTCGGCGTTTTTGGCATAATCCTCCGAAATATCAATTCCGCAATAATTCCTGCCATACTTCGCGGCGACCGCTAATGTTGTTCCTGAACCGCTGAACGGGTCGAGGACGCAATCGCCAAGGCGCGAACTTGCGGCGATAATTCTCGCAAGCAGAAGTTCGGGCATTTGGCAGGGATGCCAGCCCTGACGTTCGATAAACGTGCCGCAGATGCGCGAAAAAACATTCCAGACATCGTCCGGCATTTTGCCGGTTGAATTTGCCCTGCTGTCTTCATAAATAAGCTGCCTGTCCGATGGGGTGCGGACGGCAAATTCATTGAATGTAAAATTGTCCTTGTCTTTGACAAAATAAAAAATATGCGTGTGCGAACGAGCGAATTTGTCCTTCGTCTGCTGGCCAAAAGTGTAGTGCCAGATAATCCAGTTCCGCATATATAAGCCGAGTTCGTCAGCGATGACTTTTACATTGGCTGCATAATCGTCGCCGATTGCGATATAAAATGAACCATTAGGTTTGAGAACATTAAGACAGGCTTTCATCCATTGCCTTGTCCATTCGATATAATGCTCTTTTTTTTGTTTGTCGTTGTATTTGTCGTATTTGTAGCCAATATTAAATGGCGGGTCTGCGAAAATTAAATCAACGAATGGCTCTTTGACTTCGTTGAGCAGCTGCACGCAGTCGCCTTCGATGATTTTATTGAGAAACTTTTGCATACTACTCAATCAGCGTCATAGTTGTTGTCTGATTGACTATTATATTCGGTTCGATATTGTCGCCGCCGAGGCCAAAGATTGAGGCCTTGACTTTCGACTGATACCGCTGAATGTCGCTTTTAATCCGTCCTTTGGCAATATCGTAAATTTGTGAACCTGTTCCTTCAATCGACAGCACCTTATAGCCCGTCAGAAAACCGAAAGTCCCCCTCATCTGAAACGAGCCGGAATAGGGCATCGGCACATCAGGCGTAACCGAACTAAGTTTATAACTGCTGACAATTTCAGCCGAGGCATCGTTATAATCTTTCACTTTATATTCGACATCTCTGCCGACTTTTGAAACAAACGGCATCGGCGCAACGAGTCTGGATTTCCATATTTCGCCTGTCTTAACGCCTTTAGATGGTTTTTTGACGCTTGCCGCCGTATCCCACATATTCCACTGGGCCGCGATAAAATCCATAATCATATCGGGGTCTTTCACTCTGGTTTTCTGCGAATCGGAAAAAGCTTTTTGCCCAAGTTCCTCGATGACGGCCTTAAGGCTTGAATAGTCGGCAATTTTGCCGGTCGGCGTTATTTTCAGTGTGAACGTTTTGCCGGCAAGATATTCAACCGCGTCTTGTTTGTTCTGCGCCTTGCCGGAGCTTGACGCTCGCGTTACTTTTGCGTTTGTGCATTGCGCCTCGATGAGCGAGTAGCCGTAAGGGTCAATCTCAACAGGCTTATAAGCAATTCCCATTTCTAATTTTTCGCTGAGCTGCTGTGCGCTGCCGGATGATTTGCCGCCTTTGGAATACTTTCCTGAAGGGTCAAGGTCGAGAGAAACATTTCTTTCGGACACAAATTTATATTTGAGCGGAACATTAGGCTCAAAATCAATGCTCATCAGCAGTCTGCTCGGAATAGGCTTACTCGACCTGACAGATTTAGCGGGTTTAGCCGACTTGCTTTTTGAACCAAACAGACCCGCCCCTGCATCCGCCGAAACGAGAACACACGTCGCCACAATCAAAAGCAGCCGAAAAATCCTTTTATCCATAACGCTTCCCTGCTAAATTCCATTATTCGCTTATTTGCGTTTATTTAACTTTTTCGATACTATAGAGGCTTGAGAATCCCATTGTAAGCTGGTCAGGTCCCTTGTCGCTCTTTTGCTCTTCGGTTGATTCGGCGGCGAACCATTCAGCTTTTAAATTCTCGGTATAACTGATTATCTGGCCGGTGGTCAGGTTGATAACCATTTTGCCGGTGTAGCTGTCCTTTTCGTCGAACATATTAGCAAAGAATCCCATACCGGCATCTTCCTTTTTCGAAGCTTCAACGCGCTTTGAGCTTGGTGCCGCATTCATAGTAACTGTTGCGATTTTCTCTTTGCCCTGCGATTTTATATTGGTAATGGCGTAAGTTTTTTCGAATGTTTTGGGTTTGAGCATTCCCTGCGGAGACGCTGAAATATCAACCCATTTATCGCCCTTCTTGCTTGCCATTTTATTGGCTTTTTTGCCTGCCTTGTCGGCGTTCATAAGAGCAAGAACCTGATGGCGGTTTTTGATTTCTTCATCGCTGAACAGTCTGTCGGCGAATTTCTTCGCGAATCCCGAAGCTATCGCGCTGCGTATAGCCGCTGCGTCGAGCACGGCGACTTCGCCGGCCGGGCTTATGCTGATTTTATAGCTCTGGCCGATTAAAGCGAACATCGGGTCTGACTTGGCATTTTCAGAAGAGCTGTCAAAAGTCAACACTGCGTTCGCGTCTTTCTGGCTGTCCGTTAGATATTTCAGTTCCTGTATCGTAATAACCGCCGCGGCAACGCCCTTCTTGTCAACGCTTTCCACTTTCTGTGCGAAAACCATTTCAACGCGACCGACGGTATGACGTTCCTTGGTCTTGTTCACTGACGGCTGAACAAACGAATAATCCTTCCCTGATTCCGTAACAACTTTATATGTTGTCTCGCTTTGAGGCGACAGATTGAGTCTCATTTGCGTAGAGGCCTTATTAGGTTTCAACCCCGCCGAAACAAACAAAATCACTCCCATTAATACGACCGAAACTATCTTTTTAGCATTCATAACATTCTCCATAAAATCATTAAATTGTTATATTCAATCCATTATCTACAGGTCGGCAATTATAGCAATAAATTTTTACCTTGCAAAAATTTTTAATTTTTAATTTACTATACCGAATATTCCGTATTTTAACCCCCTATCCAGATTTCGGAGAATGCTAAAATGAGAAGTGATATGGTAAAACAGGGCTTTCAGAAAGCCCCGCATCGCGGCCTTTTGCGAGCCTGCGGCCTGAAAGATGCCGACATAAACAAACCCTTTGTCGCCATCGCAAACAGCTTTTGCGAAGTCGTACCCGGCCATGTTCACCTGAATAAGGTGGCTGAAAAGGTCAAACAGGCTGTTCGCGATGCCGGCGGCGTGCCTTTCGAGTTCAATACCATCGCAATCTGCGACGGTATCGCTATGGGGCATACCGGAATGAAATATTCGCTCGCCTCGCGCGAGATTATCGCCGATGCCGTGGAAGCGATGCTCCGGGCGCACTGTTTCGATGGAATGATTTGCATTCCAAACTGCGACAAAATCATACCCGGAATGCTGATGGCGGCAGTTCGCGTCAATATCCCGACGATTTTTGTATCCGGCGGGCCAATGGCAGCTGGCAAAGATTCCAAAGGAAACGCCGTTGACCTTATCAGTATCTTTGAAGGCGTTGCGTCGTTCAAAGCCGGAAAAATCGATGAAAAACGACTGCACGAACTCGAATGTACGGGCTGTCCGACGGCCGGAAGCTGTTCGGGAATGTTCACCGCAAACAGTATGAATTGTCTTTGCGAAGCAATCGGAATGGCCTTGCCCGGCAATGGAACGGTTCTGGCTGTTGACCCCAAACGTGATGAACTCTACGCCGAGGCAGGCAAACAGATAATCAAACTCATCGAAAAAGATTTGAAGCCGCTGGATATCATCACCCCGGAATCTTTGGATAACGCTTTTGTTCTCGATATGGCGATGGGCGGCTCGACAAATACCGTTCTGCACGCTTTGGCTCTGGCCAGCGAGGCGGAAATAAAATACGACCTTGAGCGCATTAACAAAATCAGCGAAAAATGTCCGAACATCTGCAAGGTTTCGCCGTCAAGCGGCTGGCACATGGAAGACGTTGACAAGGCCGGCGGAATCAGCGCGATATTGAATGAGGTCAGCAAACTAAAAGGATTGCTCAATCTCGATTGCCCGACTGTTACCGGCAAAACGCTCGGCGAGAATATCAAAAACGCGAAAATCAAAAACGCAGATTGCATCCATACGCTTGAAAACGCATATTCAAAAACAGGCGGACTTACAATCCTTCATGGCAATCTCGCTCCGAACGGCGCCGTCGTAAAATCCGCGGGCGTTGCCGCTAAAATGCTCAAACACACAGGCCCCGCCGTAATTTTTGAAAGTCAGGAAGATGCCTGCGAAGGTATTCTGGCAGGAAAAGTAAAAGCCGGCGATGTCGTGATTATCCGCAACGAAGGCCCGAAAGGCGGCCCCGGTATGCAGGAAATGCTCTCGCCAACAAGCTATATTATGGGCGCAGGACTTGGCGAATCGGTAGCTTTGATTACAGACGGCAGATTCAGCGGCGGAACTCGCGGCGCGTGCATCGGCCATGTAAGCCCGGAAGCCGCGGTCGGCGGAACAATCGGTTTGCTAAAAGCGGGCGACATTGTCGAAATCGACATACCCGCGAAAAAAATCAGTGTCAAACTTTCCGACGATGAACTTGCAAAACGAAAATCGCAGTGGAAAAAACCCGCTCCGAGAATCACAAAGGGATGTTTAGCCAAATACGCCTCAATGGCGACAAGTGCAGATACCGGAGCGGTGCTGAAGTGGACTTTATAAAAAAGCCCGTTCCCTGGTATATCGGCGGACTTCATTTTGAATGCACCCAGTGCGGCGATTGCTGTGCCGGGCCGGAAGAGGGCTTTATCTGGCTCACCAAAGATGAAATCGAGATACTCGCGAAACATCTCGGCATAAGCGGCGACCAGCTTCGCAAAAAATATCTCAAACGAGTAGGCCTTCGCTGCTCGATAAAAGAAGACCCAAAAACCAAAGACTGCGTCTTCCTGACCGGCCCAAAAGGAGCAAAGGGCTGCGCGATTTACAATTTCCGCCCGATGCAGTGCCGAAACTGGCCTTTCTGGCAGAGCAATCTGGCAAACGAATATACCTGGAACGCCATCGCGATGCGATGTCCGGGCATAAACAGGGGCAAACTTTACACCTTTGAAGAAATTGAAAAATTAAGAAAACAAAAGAAATGGCACGATGAGCCAAACAAATGAAATCTGCGAACAAGTAAAAAAAATCTACGCTCGGCTCGATACTCAATTAGCCGATGCCGCTGCTCAATGTGGGGCGTGTGGGAATTGCTGCGATTTTGAAAAATTCGGCCACAGACTTTTTATCACATCGCCGGAGTTGTTATACTTCAAAACAAATATCAAAGATTTAAAACCGATGCCGCTCGGCGTTTGTCCGTATATGCAGGACAATAAATGCACCGCAAGGGAGTTCCGTTTTGCAGGCTGCCGGATATTTTTCTGCAAAGCCGATGAGGATTTCCAAAGCAAACTCACCGAACAGGCAATTAGGGATTTTAAGCAAATCTGCGACAATTATCAGCTTTCATACCGTTATACCGACCTGAAAACAGCTTTAAATAGGGGTTAGGGTATAGGGGATAGGGTTTCCCAACTCTAAAATTCAACCATTTCCCGCTCAATGACCGATAATATCAGTTGATAGTCGTTAGAGCGTATAACAAAATGAAAAAGACGCAACATAGTGAAGCGTATCTCGTGAAGCGTATTTCGTCGTTTTTTCGCTTCACGCTTCACGAATGACGAAATACAAAAATTATGTACAAATTTATTTTTGTTAGAGTTTGTTAGTTATCGGAGACAATTATGGCTGAAAAAGTAAAATCTTACGGAGCGGGCGTTTTATTTATTCTTTTCATTGGCGTATTAGTCTGGTTTGCAGGCTCGCTTCGCGGCGAACAGAATCATGATTACGATGTAAGGCCGGAGATTTCCGTGCCGGAGTATAAGACCGATGCTGCTCGCGCGATTGAAGCTTATGAGAAGATGATGAATCGTTATATGGATTTGACCGAGAGCCAGTTCAAAAACGTTTCTTTAGACAACCAGAAAACATTCGAGAAACTTCTTGAGATACAGACTGAAATCGCTCGGATTGATATGCGTTTGGAGCGTATCGAGCAAAAGATGGGGCTTGAGCCGTTGCCTCCGGCCGGCACAAAAACACCGATGCAGCCGCAAACACCCGCCGAACAGCAGATACCAAAAGCCGCACCAACTGAAGAAAAAATGTAAAAATCTGAAACCTGTTTTCTTTTCGGCTTAGCCCCGGCAATACCTTGCTGGGGTCCGTCATTCCGAGCGCAGTCGAGGAATCTATTTAAAAATCTCATCGCCATTGGCGATTCCTCAACTCAAAACTAAAAACTAAGAATTAAAAACTATAAATTTCTTGTATGGCAGGGTGTATTGTCCCCCTAAACTTATTTCCGTTGTGTTTGAAAAGAACAAAAATTAAACATCAAAAAGCAAAATGCCATATTGAAAGTAGGTGGCTGACCTTAGTTTCCCCTAAAGGGAATATCAGACCCTTCTACTTTTACTTTATCATATCCTTTTTCACGTAAAAATATTTTAGTTGCAACTACCGCCTCTTCTTGGTGCCGCATCGGACCAATTATTACCTTACTGATTGGCAAAAGTTCTCTCCCTTGTTCTTTCTCTATATTTCTAATGATTTGCTTTGATTCAATTGTAGACTTACCATCTACCATTTCATTTAGTTCTTCTATCTTATGAGATTTTTTGGGTATAAAGAATTTAACGTATGGCTCCGGAACATTTAGCGTATTGCTATTTTTGAAATATATTGCCGGTTGTCCAGTAAACATTGTTGAAGTGTACCCATCCCATGAAGAATTAGACACCACCAGCAATCGTATTTCTTCTTCAGACTCATAATGTTTATTTTTTAATTTTGCCCGTGCTGCATATTCTACACCATAGAATGCAACTCTTTTGTAGACCTTGCCTTGGTCATTATCAAAGCATTTATTTCGCCACTCTTCCAATTTGTCTTTTTTAACAACCCATTCTTTAATAGCTTCTGGGGCATAAACACACTCAAATAATTGAAAAAGATTTTTCTTTAACTTTTGTGACTCAAAACCAATACAATAATCCCCGTATGCACAAAACTGACTAAGAGAGTTACCGTCTTTGCTAAAACAAGCAAGGTAATAATCCTCAACATTACATTCATTTTTTAACTTTTTGAACTCAGGATTGTTAAATTCAACGCCTTCAAATAAATCATTACAGTTAGACCAATGTCTTAACTCCATTTTGTCATTAACAAAAAATGCATTTGTCATCCATATTTCTCTGCTCTCTATTATCCCTCTAAAGCTTTCGGCTTTTGTATAATGGTATATAGTATCTGGGACATTATCACTAATCGCACTGTCAAGTCCTTCAACAGCTTTCAGACACTCATCTGCTATAAACTTATTAAACATATTTAGGATTTCTCGAATAGAGTTTAATCAGCGAAACTTTCTATCTGTTTTTCACAGGTTTTTTAAAATCAAATCTTTCCTTCTCAACACCAATCCACCTATGCCGAGCAGTAAAAGCGTTGCCGGTTCGGGGACAGTGTAGAGAAAGCCGTGGTCAACACCAGAATCGTCCTCTTGGTAAGTACCGACAAGATTGCTGCCAGAGATGCCAAATATACTTGTGTACTTTGCCCCTGGAGCATCAAGGGTAGTCCAGACTTGAGTAGTTACGTTGTAAAGAAAGCCATGACTACCATGACCTGAGGCATCAACGTAGCGACCGACAAGATTACTGCCGTCAATACCATAAACGTCTGTACATGCCGCCCCAGTATAGTCAATGGTAGTCCAAGTTGTTCCGTCATAGAGAAAACCATGTATAGCTTCAGCAGTACCGTAGCTGCCAACAAGATTGTTGCCGCTGATGCCCTGCACACTCGTCCATGTCGAGCCTGGCTTGTTGATGGTAGTCCAGATGTGTGTGATATTATTATAAAGAAACCCGTAATCATGATTGGCGGAATAGCCCCCGACAAGATTGCTGCCAGAGATGCCATTTATGCGGGTGGAAGGTGTTTCTACCAATTGTCCATTCTTATCATATGTGGGCGGTTTGTTGATGTAATTCCAGTTTGTTCCGTCATAAATGCAGCCGGATGCATAACCGATAGTTATATCGCAAAAACCAACAATATTGTTTCCTGAAATACCATTTATAACTGTACCGGGGCCGACAGGCGGCCCATACGCCCCCGGAGCATCAAGGGAAGTCCAATCGTCCCCGTTGTAGCGAAAGCCGCGCCAAGTATCGGAGGCATCAAGGTAGCCACCAACAAGATTGCTTCCGTCAATGCCACGTACCTGTGTACGGGTTACTCCCGGATAGTCGAGGGTAGTCCATGTGCCTGCCCTTGCATAAGCCGTAGCAAACAGCAATGTCATTGCACAAATTGTAATTACATTCTTCATTTTCTTCTTCCTCCAAAAAATTGTTAATGTTTTTTTCTTCCCAAATAATATGCGTAGAAACTCCGCTGAATTGTGAACAACTGGAAAATCCTCAATAATCTCATTTTCTTCCAACTCCATAGACGACCGCCGCATTGTATGATATCTCCTGATGTAAATCAAGAGTAAAAACAGCGAAATCAGCGTCTAAATCCTTCGTGAACTTCGCGCTCTTCGGGTGAATAATGCTCTTTGTTTTTCTGGTTTCCGGCTTTTTAGGCCAAAAACACCGTTTTGTACAGCAGCGAGTCATCAACGGGACTCCGCGGGTCATCCGCTGCCTCCCGCGAGTCATCCACTGCCTCCCGTCGGTCATCCGCGGGCTTCAGTGAGTCATCGACTGCCGTCCGCCAATCATCGTCGGCTTCCGCCAGTCATCGGCGGGAATCAGTGAATCATCCACTGCCTTCCGCCGATCATCGGCTGCCTCTCCACATATCCGGCGTTTTAAACCGGCCTTTGTTTTTTATATACCCTATCCCCTATTTGCCGAATTGTTTGCACTTGAATTTTTCTTGCAAAAACACCCTCAAAACCTGCAAAAATCCGTGAAAATCCTCGTAATCCGCGGTTAAAACCGTTCAAAAACCGTCAAAAAGTCGTAAAAACTTTCATTTTTTTGCAATTTACTTGCGCCTCTTTAATATCCAGAATCGTTTTTTATGCCTATAAACCGCAATTTTTCCTAAAATCGCCCCAAAAAATATAGGCAAAATACGCAAGTTTTTTATTTTTGATATTTAATATCTTATTTTTAATCAATTTATTTTTCGAGTTATTTTTTACGCCGGGTTTTCAGGTTTTTTAGTTTCTGCCGGCGCATTGGCATCTACGACAATATCTTCGACAAGCTCTTGTTTCGGCTTTGTCAGATTCTTTGCCTTGTACTCGGCAACTTCATAGACCCAGCCATCGCAGGTTTGCTGAAAATTCACGGCCTTTTCTTTGGCTAAGAGCTTAGCCTCTTTCTTTTTGAGAGCTTCCTGACTTTCAACGCTCTGCTCTTTTTTGACCGGCTCTTTGTCGGTGAACTCCGAATTGCATTTTATGTATGTCTTTGAATCCTTCTGCGCGATTGAAATTGTATAAAGCGTTGAATCGGCCAGCAGGCAGGTATATTCGCGGTCGAATTTCAAATCGGCCTTGTCGGCAACAGCGTTGACATCGTCAAACGCCAAACTTGTCATCACACTGAAAACGGCATCGCAATCGCTGTCTTTTTGCTTTTTGCCGGCAGGTACGCCCTGCAAAATCGCTTTGCCGCTGTTCGGCTCGGCAACGATGGTGTATTTCCCATCAGGCGAACCAACCTGAACCGAAACAATATCATCCTTATTAACAGAAACTAATTCCGTTACGACATAATCGGTCGGCGATGGTTTGAGCCAGGGAACGCTCTGCACCAACCATACTTCATCGCTATTGACAAGTCGAGCATAGGACATCCCGTTATCTTTTTGTATTCCAACGACAATGCCGGTGATGACATCGCCTTTTGAATCGAGGAATTTGACAATGCCGTCGGCGTTTTCTTCAGTAACGCCGAGGTCTTTATGATTGGCTTTGTCTTTTGTGCAGACTTCGACGGTTTTGACATCGAGACAGGCGGTAATCAGTTCGTTGATTTCCCTGTTCGAGGCAGGATACATTGATTTGTTGACGACGGCAAAACCATTATCAACTCTTTTGAGCGATATTGATTTGCCGGCCTTTTGAATTGATATCTCGGCGATTGCCGCGGTGTCAAGCCCCTGAATAAGACTGCCGCGACCGGCGGAGACGGATTTTTTATTGCTGTCGTACTGCCAGACAAAAACCGCCAGAACAACCGAAATTATTGCCGCTATACCCAAAAAAGAAAGTTTCTTATTGCTCATTTTTATCAAACTCCAAACGAAATTGGTATTTAGTATTTAGTATTTAGTATTTGGTATTTGGTATTTGGTATTTTGACTACGCATCCGAAGCGTGGCTCACATATTTTCGTTTGCGAACGCTTCTGTATATGCCCAGAACTATCGCGACAAACAGGCTTACCGCAGGAGCGGTGAGCATATTAAAGTTTCTCAAGCTGTTGCCGAGAGCCTCCTTACGCTGAAGTCTGGTCTTTTTTATTTCCTGGAGCTGTTTTTTGGCCTCAAGAATTTTCAGTTCAACTTCGTTTTTCTTTTGCAGAATTTCACTTCCGATTACTTCATCTTCGCCCTGTTTTGCCGAGCTTAAAATCGTCTGCAGTTCGGTTTCAAAGCCTGATATTTCGGCGTTGATTTTCGCTTCCTTTTCAGCGGTTTGAGCGTCGGCCTGCGCTTCAATCTCGTCAACAACTTTGAAAGGCCGTTTGAAATTTCCGCGAGACCTTATCGAAATCAATTCGCTCGAACCGCCCATATCGTCAATCGCGTTTGTCATCAGGGCGCTATTGTCGCCGATGACGGTCATTCCGCCAAAGAATGTTCTGGTATAGGCTATCGGGTCGCTGATAAAATCCACGTCGGCAAAAACAATAACCGCACACTGGTCTTTCGCTTCGGGCAGAGCGTCTATATGTTTTTTAACGGTCTTTGGCGCGTTGGGGTCGTTGGCATCAGGCTCGGCATCAACATCTATATCTATTCCATTGGGAAACGCGCTCTTAAATCTGCCGGTAACTAAATACGCTGTCTTAACCGGCTCTGTGCCTTCGGTAAATTTCTTCCAAAGCCCTTCCGGATTCGGAGTCATAAGCTCAAACTGGCTTTCGATTGTCCATTTGTTTCCTCTGGCAGTGGTATGAATTAACGGCGTTCTCTGGATATTTCTGATTTTCGCTTCGTTCGCGTCGATGAGCATTTCTCTTAAAATTCCGCCAAACAAAAATCTGACCTGATTAAGCTGCGACGTTATAACAGTATCACGATTAAAGCACTCCGGCGTAAAATCGAGGAAGCCGATAATCTTCTGCGGCCGCTGTCCTTCTCGCAGCACCGCTTCGGTCGCGAGAGTTCTGTCGCCGGCAAAAGTATCTTTTGGCATCTCCAGCCCCCAATTAACGAGCAGCTTGTTCATTTCGGAACTCGGATTATGTTCCTGCTGCATTTGCATCTGCATAGCCTGTTTTGGCAAATCGGAAATGCAGTAAGGGTCAACGCAGACAATCGCCCTGCCGCCCCTTACGACAAACTGGTCTATCGCGAAAAGCGTTTTTTCCGAAAACTCCTTCGGGTGAACGACCAGCAGAACGTCAACGCCCTCTATCTTATCCGTATCCTTCGGCACGCTTATAATTTCGTACTGTTCTTTAAGCTGCTGAATAAACGCCCAGGGCTGCTTTGGCTGCTGGCCCTGCATTTGCATCATTTTCGCCATATAGGGGCTAAGGTCGTCGCCGACTAATTCCAATGCGCTCAATACGCCGATGCGTTTTTTCTGGCGTGTGATTGCAGTGTCAATCAGCGAGCTTATATCGTATTCGATAAAGTTCTGCCTGTCGGGCGAGAAAAACGGAATTGTCTTTTCAACACCGAACTGCGTCTGGGCGACTAAACCGAAGAAAAATCCCTCTTCCTGCGTGATTGCAAATCTCTTGATTCCGTATCTGCTGGCATCGACCTCGTCGTCCGAATAGGGTCTTGGGTCGATTACTTCGAGCTGAACCAGTCCCTTTGATTGAGCGACATATTCTTCGAGCAGCGATTTTACAAATTCATAATAGTTGTCGAAGTATTTGATGTTGTCCGGCGCCTGCATTGCCGCGGTTTTTGCATAATACAGTTTCATTTTTATCGGCTGATTTAATTTTCCGATAATCGCCTTTGTGCCGGGGCTAAGGGTATAAAGTTTCTGTTGTGTAATATCAGCCTTGATGCCTTTGCCGAGTTTCTGGCAAATACTGATAAGGCTGAACGTTATAACAAGAACAAAAACAACGCCCGCAATCTGTCTCAATGTCCTGCCCATTAGTTTGCCTTCCTTTCATCGAGAATTACGCCGGTCGCCGCAATCCAGCCCGCTATGAGAATGATAAAATAGCTGATGTCCTTAAATTCCAGAACGCCTCTCTGCATCGAATCGAAATGTCCCTGAAAACTCATTGTGCTTATCGCCTGCACAAGACCTGCCGGCAGGAAAGTCGAAAAATAATTCATCGTCGTCGGCATCCCCGCGAAAACCAAAACTGCACAGGCCACCACCGACAGTACAAAGCTGATTACCTGATTATTGCTCAACGCCGAGAAGAAACATCCGACCGCAAGAAAACCGCCCGCAATAAAAATCGTCGCGACATAACCTGCGATGAGCAGTCCGATGTCGGGACTGCCGAGGTAGCAAACCGTGATAACCATCGGAAAGGTCATCGCCATTGCAACAAACATAAAGACCCACGCGGCAAAGAATTTGCCAAGCACAGCCTGTCTGACGGTAATCGGCAAAGTGAACAGCAATTCGATTGAGCCTGTCTTTCGTTCTTCGGCCCAGAGCCTCATCGCAGCGGCAGGAACGAGAAAAACAAACAGAAGCGGCATATTCATAAAGAACGCCGACATATCCGCCTGACGCGCCTCGAAGAATCCCTGCTTGAAAGTGAGGTATCCTGAAAAGAACAGGAACACCACCAAAAACACATACGCCAGAGGCGTTGTGAAGTATGATTTAAACTCCCGCTTAAAAACCGCCTTAAATCCCGTCATATTATAACTCCGTTATCAGAAAAAACCGCGTGGGCTAAGAGCCCACCCTACAAAACTATTTTTCTTTTTACGCTACCTTGGCCGTTGTTATTTTCCTGAATACTTCTTCCAGCGAGCAGTTGTATTTCGTTTTCAGTTCGCCGGGCGTGGAATCGGCAAGAATTTTGCCTTTGGCGATGATAATCGCCCTTGTGCATATCGCCTCGACCTCTTCAAGAATGTGCGTCGAAATGATAATGCACTTTTCTTCGGTCATTTTGCTGATGAGCTGTCTGACCTCGTGTTTTTGATTGGGGTCAAGGCCGTCGGTCGGCTCATCGAGAATTAAAACCTTCGGGTCGTGTATGAGAGCCTGCGCAAGGCCGACTCGCCTTTTATAACCTTTGGAGAGCGTTTCGATTGTCTGATGATAAACTGATGAAATGTGGCACATCGCAACGGCCTTGTCGAGTAATTCATTCCGTCTTTTACCCTCAAGCCCTCGTGCATCGCAGATGAAATTCAAAAACGCGCCGACGCTCATATCGCTGTACGCAGGCACATTCTCGGCAAGGTATCCGATATTTTGTCTTACCTGAATCGGATTTTTGATAATGTCGTATCCGCAGACTTCCGCCGTCCCGCCGTCAGGCCGGAGAAAACATGCAAGCATTCGCATCACGGTGCTTTTGCCAGCGCCGTTTGGGCCGAGGAAGCCGAGCACCTGGCCTTTTTGAACTTCAAAAGACACGCCGTCAACCGCCACGATAGAACCAAAAGTCTTTTTCAGCTCTTTAATTTTTATCATAAACAAGTCTCCGCCAATAGTTTTCTGTACAATAAAGATAGATGGGTGAAAATTATATACAATACATTTTTCCCGTCAAGAGGCGTGTTTTTCAACTTACCTCTCTGCGGCCAATTGAAACAATTCCTTTTCAAGCTCGAAAATAAGTGAATCTACGTATTGGACGTTCAGTTTGTTCTGACAATTTTTCTGCTCATTTCGCCGGTGTCCTTCTTCGAGCCGCTCGGCAAGCGGGACTATCTTATCGTGCATAGCGCGTTTATCGGCGTAATAAACTAATTTTTCCTCAATCGTCTGCGGGCAGTTTTCCTTTTCGAGCAGAGCGTTATAAGCGTGTTTTTTTATCGCAAGGGCAATTTCGGGATACTTGTCCTTCAAAAACTCATAGCCCGCCTGCTCGTGGCGAATGCCTTTGTACCGCTCGGAAAGTTCCCGCCATTTTTGCAAATCCTCGGCATCCGCGGGGGAATCGAATATATGTTCTAAAGGTTTTTTAAAATCGCAGACCCTCATAATATCGTGCAGCAGACAGGCTCGGTGGACAAAATCGACATTAACCTCGATGCCGTTAGCGGCGATTTTCTCGGCAAGCTCAACAGCCAGACCGGCGGTCGCCTGGCAGTGCCGAATGATATGCTTCGGCACATGGCATTGCTCAAGAAGTCGGAAACACTCCTGAACAGAGGGAATTTTAATATCTTTATGCAAATTACAACTCTTTAATAATAAAGGATTTACAGAAAGCGGAGTCCAGGCAAGTTTGTGGAATCCTTTGCGAAAAGATACACAAAACGCCTCTGCCAGTCCAGCGGAAAATAGTTTCCGCCGCAGGCGGACTCCACAATTTTGATATTTAATTTTTGATTTTTGATTTTATGTCAATAACAGCCTTTTATCAGTGTAAGCAACGTTGTAGTATTAAACGCATATCCCCTAAAATCCTTGACTTTAGTCGTTTATGGGCTTAAAGTTAGGCGTTTTAAGGCATTTGGAAAGGCTTTCGATGGCACAAACCCGATTCGCACCATCACCAACCGGCTATCTGCACGTCGGAGGGGCGAGAATCGCTCTGTTTGACCTGATTTGGGCGAGAAAAACCGGCGGAAAATTCACCCTGCGCATCGAAGATACCGACCAGACGCGAAACAGCCCGACAGCAGCTCAACAGGTAATGGCGGATTTGCGATGGCTGGGTCTGCAATGGGATTTCGGCCCCGAAGTCGGCGGGCCTTCAGAGCCATACTATCAATCACAGCGAAGAGACATTTACGATAAATACATCCGTCAACTCATCGAACAGGGCAGGGCATATTATTGTTTCGATACTTCGGAAGAACTCGAAGTTATGCGGCAACGCGCGACGGCTGAAAAGAAAAATTTTCTCTACGTCCGCCCCGCTAAATTCCCAACCGCCGCTGATGTCGAAAAGGCACGCGCCGAAGGCAGGCCTGTTGTCGCGCGGTTTTGCTTGAGCAACGATGAAATAATAGTGAACGATATTATACGCGGCGAAGTAAAATTCGCGGGCAGCGACCTTAGCGATTTTATTATACAAAAAAGCGATGGGTTTCCGACTTATCATTTCGCCTGTGTTGTCGATGACGAACTGATGGGCGTTGACTGCGTCATCCGAGGGCAGGAACATCTGATGAATACGCCCGGCCATGTTATGCTGCAAAAGGCTCTTGGTTTCAGAACGCCGATTTATGCGCATCTGCCGGTTACGATGAATCAATCCGGCGGGAAAATGTCCAAACGCGACCGCGCGAAAGTTTTGAAAGAGGCGATAAAGGCAAAGCCCGAACTTGATTTGGGAAAATTAGCTACGATAGGCGGAATCGCCGAGGCGGATATTAAAAGTTTTCTCAAAGGCGACAGCACGCCAGACACGCCAGAAGTGAACGCGATGGCGGAATTTCTCGGCATTGAACTGCCGGAGGTTAATGTCGTTGATTTCTTCAGGAGCGGGTATCTGCCGGAGGCTTTGATAAATTTTATCGCGCTTCTGGGTTATAATCCGGGATTCGAGAAGGAAATTTTAACTATTGACGAGCTGATAGCCAGTTTCGACCCTGCTCGTTTTAATAAGACAAACAGCCTGTTTGACCGCAAAAAACTGCTTGCTTTCAATACCGAGCATATAAAACTTTTGAGCGAAGAAAAACTTTTGAGCAGGTATAAGGATTTTCTTAAAGGTACAAATTCAATCGCGGCAAACGCCGATGACAAAATGCTTTTGCGGATATTAAAGGCCTCGGCCGGTGCAAGAACGCTTGCAGAAATTGAGCATAAGAGCAGGTTTATTTTTACAGCGGGCGATAAAATCGCTTATGACCAAAAGGATGTCGAAAAAGTTCTTTTGAAAAACAACGGCGAAGGCCTGGCGATGCTGGCGGAGCTGAAAAAACATTTTGCCGCTCTTGAAACTATAAGCGAGCAGGCCATCGAGACAATGCTTCGCGCCATTGCCGAAGAAAAACACCTCGGTCTGGGCAAAGTCGCTCAACCTTTACGAGTTGCGATAAGCGGCACAACAATTTCGCTGCCGATTTTTGAATCGGTGGATATACTCGGAATAGAAGAAACATTAAAACGAATCGATGGAACTATTCTTAAATTTAATCCAAATTAGAAGGGGTATAATATGTCATTACTTGTAACCGGTTCGATAGGAATTGATACGGTAGTAACGCCGTTCGGCAAAAGCGAAAACTGCATTGGCGGCTCGGCGGTTTATTTCAGTATGGCGGCGAGCTTTTTTACGCCCGTGCGATTCGTCGGCGTTATCGGCGACGACTGCCCATTCGATTTGGCGAAAGTTTTCGCAGGCAGAAACGTCGATTTAGCCGGTCTGGAAGTCCGCGGCGGCAGCAAAACATTCCGCTGGAAAGGCTCTTATCAGGGCGATATGAGCCAGGCGATTACCGATTGTTTAGAGCTGAATGTTTTGTCGGAACATCCGCCTGTCGTGCCGGAGCAGTTCAGGGACAGCGAATTCGTATTTCTTGCAAACACGCATCCGACATTGCAGATTCAGCTTTTAGAACAATTGAAAAGTCCGAAATTTGTCGTTGCAGACACGATGAACTGCTGGATTGACAGGCAGACTGACGAGCTAAAAAGGCTGCTGGGAAAAATCAACGTTCTCATTCTCAATGAGGGCGAAGCAAAGATGCTCACCAAGAACGATAATCTGGCGGTCGCGGCTGATGAGCTTCGCAAGCTGGGGCCGAAATTTGTGGTTATCAAAAAAGGCGCCGATGGCTCAATGCTCGCCGGCGAGAATGAATTTTTTATGCTGCCGGGCTTTCCGACGAAAGAAGTTAAAGACCCGACCGGCGCAGGCGATGCCTTTGCCGGGGCTTTTATGGGTTATTTAGCCTCTGTCGGCAAAACCGACGCGAAATTTATGCGAACTGCAATTGCTTATGGCACGGTAACGGCATCATTAGTTATTGAAGGGTTTTCAATGTCGTCAATCTCCGCTGTCGGCAAGACGGTTATAGATGCTCGACTTGCACAGCTTAGAAAAATGACGGAGTTCTAAGGAACAGCGTGGGCTTCCGTCTTCGCTTCGCTACGCCGCGACAAAAGAGCCCACCTTACGAATCTTCATTTTTCAATTATTATGCGATTATTTATTGCTATCGATATCGATGATACTGTCAAATATGCTGTTGTGAAATTACAGCAGCGAATGAAACAGAGTCTGCGAAACGGCAACGGGCTGAAGTGGGTCGAACCGGAACAGATGCATCTTACGCTGAAATTTCTCGGCGAAGTGGACGAAAGCAGAATTGGCGAAATTGGCGAAGCAATAAAAACGGCCTGTTTTGAAAAAAAAGCGTTTGAATTTGAGCTTTCCGCTGTTGGAACTTTCGGCAGGCCGACAAAAGTCC
>MHXU01000037.1 GCA_001824555.1 Planctomycetes bacterium GWC2_45_44 | reverse complement strand
CTATCAGGCCGTGCAAATCAGGTACGTCACAAATCGCAAATAGTCCGGGCAGATACTGTGAACCGCAGAAATTGCCATCGGCTACCGCAAAATTTTTGAAACAGCAGCTATAACAAATTATGTCAGCGGCCTTGATGCGTTCATCGAGCAAGGTTATCCATGTGGTCATTGTGCCGCCGAAACTAAGCCCCATAGCGCCGATTTTATCTGCGTTCACAAAATCCAGGGAACAAAGATAATCGAGACATCGCTGCGCATCCCAGATATTCAGAGCAAGCAGATTGCTGCCCATCAAATTTCCGCGAATGAAATGAACATTACATTTATCGCGGCCAGGATACGGGTCGCCGCCATCGCCTCGCTCGCCAAAACCGCGGTAATCAATAGCCATCGTAACATAGCCGCGTTTAGCCATTTGAAGGCCGTAGTCACAATTAAATACTTCTATGTCAGACGCAAATTCAGGACAACCGTCATTCCGCACGCCCATTACCAAATCTTTGCCAAATGGACTGAACGCGTGCCCGTGATTGCATAGAATAGCGGGGCAGGGCTTCCTGCGAGTGGCAATTGGTATGTATATTAATGCCGCAACCGACATATCTTCTTCTGTATCAAAAATCACACGCCTTTTAATAAGGCCGTCTTCTTCGATTTCCCACACGATTTCAGGATTTAGCGGAACAGATTGCGGCATCTGTCCGAAAATTTGCTTTAATTCCGCCAACAAAGCGGACTTCCATTTTATAAAATCCTCTTTGCTCGAGCCGGAAAATCGGTACCTCGGCTGAATAGACTCGGCCTTACAGTTAAAATACTCAATCATCGACAAATTGCGCTTTTTCATTTTATATTACGGTAATGTTATTTGATTTTATATTCTAACAAAGTTTCTGAAATAGCCAACAAATTTTCACGCCAGTGATTTTCAGGAATATCTTCGGTAATGCCCATAATAAATTTCTTCGGCGAACCCATTTGGACAAGTAAATCCCTCGTGGTCTGCTTAATTGTTTCAACGCTTTCCAAATGCACCGATGAAGGGAAATTTATCCATAACACTTTATCCGGCCATACCCGACGCGCCTCGGCAAGCGTCATATCAGTATCAGGCGACGGCGTGAAGGCTTCAATATAATCTAATTTTGTTTGTGCGATTGCTTCCGATATCATTTTGCAATTGGCATCAAAATGCACGCCGATAAGCTTGCCTTTGCTATGAAGAACATCGGCAGCTTCATTATAGTGCGGCACATAATAATCTTTGAACCGCTCTGCCCCAAGAATTTCCGGAGTAACATTACCGCCATAATTAAACGCCATACACGGCGAATCTGCACACAGAGAATATACCTGACGGCGTTTTTTTACCAGGGCATTATAAAGTTTCAGAACCTCATCTCTACGGTCAAACCATTCCATACAAAATGTTTCGGAAGACATATAATCTGAAATCAGCGTCTGCATAGGTTCGAGGCCTAAAGAGCCGCGAAAAAAAGAATCTCCGCCATCAACATTTAACGCGTAAGCAAATTCATCGTAATTGGATTCAAACTGCATATCATTAACAAGATACAGTAGCGGCTTATAATCTTCCGGCCGACCAAACAAATGTTTATGCGTCCAGAAGGTAAATCCAGCAGGTTCAGTTATCGTATATAAAACTCCCACCGGTGTTTGGTATTGAGTTTTTACTAAATGTTTCCCGTTTTCCGTATAGCTCATGCCGGTTACATTAATATTCGGCATAATTATTTTATATACGGGCGGAGAAATACGCTGGACAATGCAGACTCCCTGATTTCGCAACCGGCGTTCCGCCGCACATTGAGGAATCTTGTTTTCGTATATCGTAAAAGGAATGTAGTCGGCCAGACCGCCCTTTAATACCACTTCCACGGATTCTCTTGGTGTCATATCAACTTCCTACACGGCCATCGTCCTGCTCATTTCGCCTCTTATTGGCCAATAGTCCGTACATCTTTCGCAAATCAACAAATCCTAAAACACTGCACAACGCTGCGCCGCCAAATGAAAAGACAAGCATATAAATTATATAACAACCCCACCACGCAATCCAGTTTTCTTTGGAAATCCAGCCGGTTAATCTCAAAAACAGCAGTATCAGGCATGAGACAATCATAAATGTCGTATTGAACCACATAGCCAAAAACAGTCCTTTGTCAACTTTAGTAAATTCACGATTAGTAACGCCTATCATTGGCCAAAACCGCCCCATTTCAGCAGAACCGTTTTCGCTGTCTGGCTTGTTATCTTCTTTGACGGCATACTCGCCGCGATGAAGAAGTTTATCCATATTGGCGGTTTTTCCGCCAAGTAAAGAAACCGCAACATACGTTATAACAGCCGCGATAGCGCACCAAAACGACATTATCATAGAATTGTACGGCAATTCAGGTCCCAGCCAACTGACCAGAAAAGGTATATGCCCCCAAAGCGAACGCAGGATAATAGTCAAAACCGAAAGAGCCGCTCCGACAATCATCGCCGACCATGCCGCCGATGCAGTCCCACGCTTCCAGTAAAGGCCTCCGACAATTACCGCCCCTGCTCCGCCAAGATAGATTGCTCCTGTAATACTAAGATACATTACTATGTATTCTTTCAAAGAGAATAACAGCCCGAAGAAAAACGAAAAAGCGGCAACGCCGATAATTGATAACCGCAGATAACGCAAATGCTGTTGGGGCGAGGGATGAATTTTGCGCAGTGGACAAACCACATCCTGGATAAATATAACGCCCCATGAATGCATAGCGCTGTTATGCGTCGCTATACAAAAACAGAGCATCATAGCGACAAATGCGCCGCTCATACCGACAGGTATAAACTGCTTCATTGCCATAGGCACCAGCAACTGTTTTTGCATAGATTCCTGGCTGGCAAACATCTGATGGAGGCTGCCGGCAACTTTGGCGGCCGCATCCGCATAAGCTGGGTGATTCATATATACCAGTGCGGCAAACGGCAGCAATAATACGCCCATAAAAATCAGCGACCCGCGAAAACTGCCTACTATCTTGGACATAAGCGCAGCGTGCGGAGTAATCGCCGAGCAGTTGAACCCCTGATTTCCCTGCCAGGCCATTCGCTGATAGATGTTAAAAAACGCTATAATGGCGAAGTATGCGAAATTAAAATCCTTCTTGGCGGCAATGTCAAACGGGTCAACTAACGACTGACCCGGCACAGACGTTATGGCCAGAGCCTCGTGCACCTGACTCCATGGAAATTTAAACCATAGAAAAATAATTATCACGGAAAAAACGCAGACGGCAAAAATACCCTGCCAGAAATCGGTTACGAGAATCGCGATTTGTCCACCGAGCAATGTAAAATAAAGCGATATTATAAGCAGAAAAAACATCACCGCGGCAAGAGTAAGGTTGATTTCGACAGAGCCGATATGACACAGATACTTCGGCAAACCGCAGAAATTAATGAAGAAGTTTGCGCTGACGGCTGGGAAAATGGCGAAGTTGAGAACGCCCGATGCCCAGGCAAGAATACCTGCAAAAACTCGGAAGCTGCGAGAATATCGCATTTCAAAGAATTGCGCCAACGTCATAGCGCGGGTTTGGCGAAATCGATAAATTATCCAGCCGACGATATTCAGAAACAGATACAACGGGGCAAGCACCTGATCCCAGTAGATTTGGCTGAAGCCTGCCTGATAATATATCTCAAACATCGTAATGACCGAGATTGCTCCCATTGCCGCTGCGCCCTCGGCTGTTCCCAGCAGATACTGCCCGGCACATCTATTTGCGGCGAGAAAATCGGCGACACTGGTGGTGTATTTTTGGGTGGTTATCGCCATATATGTAATGAAAGCCAGAAAAACGCCGACTATCAGCCAGTCAATCCAAACCATATCTAATCCTTATTTGAACCTCTTTAAGCACTGTTAAAAACGAAAACCAGGACAAGCCGGCCGCGTCTAATTAAACAATATCTCTAAAGTAAATCAACTAATTTAATTTCAGCGCCCCGGCAGATGTTTCTATTTGACATGTATATTTTCTTGAAAGCAAAAAATAGGTTCAGCAAGGCTTTATAAACCGCCCTGCTGAACCGTTGTTACATTCTTTAAAACCTGCTGCCTGCTACCAATTTTGAATACAATTTACGCCCTGCGGGTCGTTGCAGGTCATCCACTGTAATCCAAGGGTCGCGAAATCTTCAAAGTTGACTCGGCAATTTTCATCGAAGTCGCCGCCGAGGTATCCCCAGTCGCCGCAATACTGCTGCGGAAGCGTATTCACCAATTCATATTGCTGGAACTGGCCTGCATCATTATATTTGCCTGTGAACAGATTCTCCGAAATCATACTGTTGCCGCCGCTGAAAACGGTGTCAACAATTACATCGAATCCGACATAAATACCCGGCTCGAGAGCGGCAATTTCGGTTGTGCCGCTTGAAAGGCCGCCGTAGTTGTTGAACTGCTTTATCCCAACCTCATAGGTAATTACATTACCACTTACGACAACAGCAGACTCAAATTCTGCGTCCGTGCCAATATCCAGTGCGAGGTTCGCCCAGGCCGTCCACTGACCGCCTGAACCATCAGCGCCGACAAAATACTGTTGAGCAACATCATAATAATCTGTGCCGCCTGCTCCCCAGCCCATTCCGCCTGCCGCAGAACCCTGACTATAAATCTCAAGCTCATCGGCAGCATAGTTATAAGTAATAAACGTGCGGTCAGGGTCATTGACAACCACCGCTAAATATATCTTGTCGGTAACATCACTCCATCGAACCGAGAATTTTGCTTCTGTAACATCCCATGGCGAATCGCCTGAATACTTCTTGTTAAGCCATATCCATTCGCTATCGCTCGGCCAATCGCTCAAGTCGCCATTAACGGCAATCCCACCAGTCGGAACTTTTACAATAGCGTAAGTGGGAATACTTTCTGATGTCTTGACGCAGCCGATGCCTGACGGATTTGTACAGCCAAGCCATTGTTCCGCAAATACGCTCATATCAGCCATACTGACTTTACAATCCTGATTAAGGTCGCCGGCAAGCGTCAAACCGAAATCTTTAACAGCCTGACAGTCAGTAATCGGGTCATCGACATAATCAACATCATCGAATAACGCATTTTCACCCGGATCGATATCGCCGGACACAAACGATTTAATTTTGAACAGGAAATAGCGTTTATGGACATCGTCTATATCAGCCGTTCTTTCCACCAGAGACGAACCTGAATTCGGCAAAAATACGCCATCATATACTTTCTCTGTATAGCTGGAAGCTGCCATAGGATTAAACCCTAAAGCTCCTTCATCAGACGCAACCAAAATCTCCGTCAGGCCGACATTGTAGTTCGAATTTTGTATAGAATTAATAAGCTTAAGTGCTTTGACATATTTTACTGACTGTGTGTCAAGTACAAACATAAGTACGCCATCGCCATTTATTTCATAAAATGAGAATGTATCCGGATTTGGAGCGTGCAAATCCTCCAAAATGTCGCCATCATTGGTGGGACATATGCTGCCGCCGGATACTGGGAATCCGCCCGAAGTAATACGCAAATCAGAGAACATAGCCGGGAATCCCGCCCATGTATCTGTAATGTGAATCAGAAAATAACGTCTCCGACAATCGTTTATGTCGGCCGTTCGGACTGTTCCTGCATCGCCGTTAGCAGGCGAAAACGTGCCGTTACCGAATACTTTAACGGTGTATGAATTAACATCAGCAGGATTAAAACTTCCGCCTTCGTCAGATGCAACATAGATATTCGCAAGGGCAATATTGTAATTTGTGCTGTTACCCATACGATTGACCACCTGAATCGCGCCGACATAGGTGCTTACCTCCGCATCGAGCACAATATCAACCGAGCCATTACCAGAGTCATATACCGCATAGAAATTAGGATCTACATATACGTTGCCAACAGGAGAATCGTCGCCAACCGTAAAAAAACTACCCGCTGTTACCGGAAAACCCGCAAAACTTTTGTTGCGAATGTCGTTGAAAAAGCAGGGAGACGGCGCTCCCCAGTAAGCCGATGTAATGTGCAGCAGGAAATAACGTTTTGAACAGTCGTTTATATCGGCAGTTCTGACGGCAAGAGCGCTAATATCAGCCGGCACAAGCCCCGCCTCTCCGTACACTTTAGTGTCATAATTCGCAACATTTGTCGAATCAAAGCCAACTCCTCCTTCCGTAGATGCAACATAAATTTCCAAAAGGGCAATAGCGCCATTTGAAGCTCTATCGGCATTAACCACTTCGAGTATTCCGACGCTTTCCGCCGCCCCCATGTCGAGTACAAGGTCAAGTTTGCCGTCGCCTCCCATATCATAGGCCGCAAACCCCCAGGAGTAGGAATCAAAAGGCGTGCTGCTGTCATTGCCTACGCCATATAATTGGCCGGCAGTTACTGTAACCTCGTGCAGCATAGCCGATGCCGGAACAGTCATTGAAACCAGAACACCTAAAATCACAAACAAAATATTCTTACATTTCATCATCTTTCTCCTTAATAAATTAAATAATTTAAAAGATTTATTAACATATTTTTCATTGCCTTATTTTAAGGACGCGTCCAATTAACATTTTCCCAGAAATACAAATAGGCCATATTGCAAATGCCGTAACTTTCCACCGAAGCGCGATAATTATCGAGGTCATTAACCGCTGTATTAAACTGTACAGAGCCGTTTCCATAAGTTTGCCATGCTTTTGAAGCGGCATAGGTCTTCTCTAAATTCGTCAAACCTTTTTCCAAAAATCCTACTTTAGCCATCGCATCGGCATTACCGGCAGCAGCGGCAACAGCGGTATTCATTTTCACTCGCAACTGATTCATAACAACCGGCGTAAAGACCTCTTCTGCTCCGACCCACCATGTAACAGGGTCGATAAAATGCACCTGGTCATCGGAAAAGAGCCATTCCGTATATTCAAAATAATTCCGCACGGCAGCCTGTGCCGGACCAAACGCCCCGTAAAACTCATCTAATATCCGATTAACAATAGTTTGCCGTTCTGTCTGCCAGTTGGCTGCCAGTTTGGCAAAATCGTTAAAGTCGATAGTTCCGCTGTTATCAAGGTCTGCCGCTTTGCATTCCTGCGGGGCTGCGCAATTACTGTTTAGCCAATAGCCCGCAAGTTCAGACAAATCGTATAAATCCACTTTGCCGTTGCCGGTAATATCTCCGATGGGATTTGCGCTTTCAACCCCGGCCTGATTATGAATTCGAGCAAGCATATATAGCGTGGGCGACTGGGTGGCAAATTGTCCATTGAGCGCATCAAAATCCGTTCCCTTCATTCCGCGTTCGTAGCCATAGCAGAAATCCTCTCCGAACGCTTTGGCGTAAAAGAGCGGAAAATTATGGCCTTCAAGAGTATAGTTGGGCCTCAAATACAGCGATGCTCCCGTATCGTTCCAGCCTGTCCACTGGTCTCGAAGTTCCTGCCGTCTCGCATTTGTCCACGGATAGTGATACCAGGGAACTGCCAATACATTAATCCGCTCATTAAGCTGATTCTGCATTGCCACAGGCGGTTTGGCATAATTGAGATAAGCATAGCCAATTACCGCAGCATCGCTATAGCCTCGCGATACTGCTTCCTGCTGCAGAGCAAGCCAGAACTTCGCATAACGGTCGGAAACCGGCCCAAGATAATTAGCCCAGTCCGCATTGGCTGAATTGAACGCATTAGTTGCGTAGGCAAGTCTCTGTGACCACAGACAACCATATTCTGACTGGAAATTCGGAGGCTCAACATCCCATGCCATACAAGAAGCACAGGTGCATTTGCCGGGCGTATCGTTTTCACAGCCATTTATCCAGGAAGTGCCATCAGCGCCTTCGGCTATCCAGTTAGTAACTATCTGCGAATGCAGCCCCGCATTGGATACATTCATCGAAACATAAGTCTTGTAGCCGCCGGCGTAATACGGGTCGGAGCGACGAGTTCCGTCAGGCAGCAAATTAAAATATTCGAGATGAGCGGTATGGTATAAATCCCAATACCCCTCATACGCGTGCGGATATTCCAAACTTGTCACCCTGCCCAGCCTGTGATGGAGCATCCATTGGTCTTGTGAACCGATAAAATTATCTCTGTCAGCGGCCGTTGCCCAGCCTTCATAGTAATTTATATAGCCGTTTGTTCGTAATCTCGAGTGCAGCAATTGCGGTATATATATTTGATTTAAAGGATTGATTACAATATCCGATTTCTGTGGAACATATAACCCGCTGTCTGCCGGCCAAAGCCACCGAACGCCCAACTGCTCATCCTCAAAAGCATAAACGGCAAATTCTGTTCCTGTACCGGTCAGGCTGCCCGCATCACTGCCTGCCATAAATAAATTATTTCCGACTGAACGAATTACATAAGCGTTAGCCGCCAGATAATTGCCTTCTATGCCGGCGTTTTTCGTTGCCTGACACGGCCCTATATAAATCAAACCGCTGTAGCCTGTCGGTGCGCTGCTTTCGGCATAAACACCGACCGCCGCGCCGCTGGCTTTTAAAATATAATTACTTAGTTCATTAGCGGCGTTTTGAATTGTCCACGATGCGCTGTTTGGTATAACAATCGCCGTATTTGCCGCACCGGCCTGTACAACGACAAGCGGCTGCGGTATCGACACAGCATTATCATTCATATCTGTAACAACTTCAGTGTCGGACAATTTGTGATTATAAAGTCTTACGTTATCCAGCAGGCCGCGATAAAACGGACTGCTGCTGTGCCAGCCGATTTGCAAAGGCTGATTCGATGTCGAAATAGGCGCCGAACTGCTGTTGACCCGTACTCGCCGCAGCCGCGTACCGTTGACATATCCGGCTATGTACAGTCCATCATAAGTAACCGCTATGTGCTGCCATACGTTATTAGCCATTACCCCGCTTATAATTACATAGTCGGCAACGGTCGACACTCCTTCGAGCGTAACCATCAGATTGGTATTCGACTTCCAGATATGAAACGCACCTGTTTTCCAGACGATTGTATCGGTAGTTGAGCTTGCGTCGGTTTTAATCCACGCCGTCATAGAAAACGCAGAGGTCATTGAATCTAAACTTGCTGAATCCGGCGCAGTCAGATAATCATCGCCGGTAAATTGAATTGCGTATAAAGATTCCGCCGTATGACCGACTGCCCAAATCGGCGAACCTGCGAAAGCCGCATTGTTGCCGCTGCCGCCTGTGTCGCCTGCCGCAGTTCCGCTGCCCTCTTCAAACATATACTCCGCGACCGCTGCGCCATATATGTTAATTTGAAACGAGAACACGACAGCCAGTACAAGCACAATAAGATTAAGATATTTATTATGTAAACTGCGCAATCTTTACCTCGCTTAGCTCATTGCAGAGCTAACGGATTTATTACTTAACTGCATTTGTGTTATAGTTGTCAAAAATCGAATCGGCGACCGAACTGACGTGGCCGTCCCACAAAAGCACATTCAGCCCACGATTCTGGCGATGTCTGTAGGTAACGCACATTGCTTCCCCGGCTACATCGCCGGCAGGGCCAAATGGATGATTTAAACCATCGGCATTACTTGACCAGCGTCGCTCGGTGTATCTTTTCGGCCAGTTGATATCCCCGCCGGGACCCGAACCTCCGGGAAACTGACAGGCCGCCCCATCAGCAGCCGCTACTGTTTCTGACGGACGATTGATATTGAAAGATTTCATACATTCTACCACCACGACTCCGGCCTGATACCATCCCTGCCCTGATGAATTGGCGGTATAACAGATATTAGCTAACCAGGGTTTATTGTTGCTAAACAACACATCGCCCCATGTGTGGCCGGAATTCCATGATGCTAAACTGGTTTTTTTCTCGGCAGGACAATACAGGAAACTCGGCTTTTCTATTTGCGCCGTTCTCAAAGAAGTCGGCGAAGGAAGTTTGACCTTATTGTAGTGCGACCAAAGCGCAGCAGCCCAGTAATATGCGTAAGTATTTGGCGGGTCGAGCCTCATTGGAACCAAACGATCGTTGTAGGCCGCGGCATACAGCTTCTCTGACAGCCCCAATGTCTTTAAATTGGAGCGGCAAACAATCGCCATTCCCTGCTCTCGAGCCTTTTGAAGAGCGGGCATAAGAATGGCAAGGAGCAAAGCTATGATTGAGATTACGACCAGCAGCTCCACGAGAGTGAAGCCGCACATCGGCCTGCTAAATCGGGTACATTGAGATTTGAGTCTCATTGCATCGTCCCTTTCAAAAATCGTTTCTGTGAAAAACATCCTTTAGCGTCAACCGCTATAAATCCGCGATTAAAAAATCGCCGAATTCAAAACGCTGTCCCAATATCGGATAGTTGTCCTTTTATTGGGACAGCATCTATTCATAATTAACTTCTATGCTGTTTTGCGACGTCTGATTGCGAGCAAGCCGCCCAGACCCAAAATCGCCATTGTGGCAGGTTCTGGAACTTCAACGATACGCATATCAGCGAACTGAGAAGGGCTTACAGTTGCAGCCCATGTGTTCGTAATATGGATTTGGAAATAACGTTTCGCAGAGTCGGTTATGTCGGCCGCTCTCCATGCTGCTGCAGTAGCTACGGCCGGGTAAAATGAGTCATTCCCATACGCCTTAGTGGTGTACTTGGTAATATCTGTAGCAACAAAACCCGGGGCTGTTTCATCTGCAACATAAATGTCTAACAGGGCAATACTGGTGTTTGTACTGGTGCTTGTACGGTTCTGTATCTCGATCTTGTCAACATTAATTACAGACCCCAAATCCAACAGCAAGTCAAGCGTACCGTTGCCTCCCATGTCATAAGCCGCAAAACCCCAAGAGTACACATCAAAAGGGGTCGTACCATCGTTACCAATACCAGATACCTGGTAACCCGATGGCACAGTAACCGTGTGCAGCATCGCTGATGCCGGAACAGCCGCCATCGCCAGAACACCTAAAACCACTAATAACTTCTGCATCTTCATTTTTAAACCTCCACATAATTAGTATTTCGGGTATTTTATGCTTAGGCAACACACCCAAACCATTATACCCAATTTTTACTTTTTATTTTTCAAAAATACCAAACCGCAATCACCATAGGTTACAGTTGTCGATAACATATTTGACCATATTTGTATGCCATTAAATATCAATCTACACTAATTGTACACCGTTGTCAAGATTTTTTATTGTTTTTGTTATAATTTAATTGCGATGGCAACAAACACCGATATAACTTGCTTTTTAATAAGAAGTTATATAAAAACAACATTAAAATCCGGTCTTATTAAAAATTATCTTGCATAAAAATATTAAATAGGTTATAAATACATTAAAGGTTGACCGTTAATTCATAAAGGTTCATTAATTATGTTTAATAATTACGCTCAAGGACTTACAATGATGACCCCATCGTCTGCGGCAGCGGAAAAGCTGCGTAAAGATATTCACAGCGGCCATTATAAAATAGGGCAAAGGCTCGCCAATGAACACGAATTGGCGAGTACTTTTGGCGTAAATAGAGGGACTATTCGAAAGGCTCTCAAAATCCTGCAGGAAGAGCGGCTTATCGCCCGCCGACAGGGACACGGAACATTTGTAACCAACCCGACTTATGCCCAGCCATCCGGAACAGCGGTATCTCTGCTCGGAGCAATGTCCTGGGAAAAGGAATATTATTTCGGCGACATTCTTAGTGAAGCGTTTTTGCGGTCTATTTCCCGCGGATATATGCTCACAACGACTCTGAACACAACCAGCGATATCGAGAGCCGCAATGCCGAAGCCCTTATGAAAAGTGGAATTCAAGGACTAATTATTAGCCCTAAACCACATTCAATAGGTACATACAGGCGGTTCACTGAAGCGGGGATTCCTGTGGTGATGCTCGATTCGATGCTGCCCAACGTGGACGAGGATTTTGTGAGCGTCAACGACCGAATGGGTGCGTATATGGCAACACGGCACCTGATTGAACTTGGGCATACCCGCATCGGTTATGTTGGAAATGAGAACTTTCGAAACGATTTCCCATGCGGCCCGGACAGACTGGAAGGTTTTAATATCGCCTGTATGCGGCACAATATAGAAGTCCCACAAAATTGGTATGTGCAGTCTGATTCAAGGGTTGAAAGTGATTATTTGCCCAAACTTCGTAATCTGCTTGGTCAGTTGAATCGCCCTACCGCAATAGTTGCTTTCGGCGACAGCTGGGCTGTCCGCATTGTTCAGATAGCTCGCGAACTTGGACTGAAAGTGCCGCGGGATTTATCTGTTACAGGATTTGATAATTCTGAATTAAGCAGAACTAATTTTATTCCGCTGACAACCGTAAGTCCGGAGCCGGATGAGGTCGGCAAAACTATAATAGACCTTTTGATTGAAAGAATAGAAAATCCGCGGCCGCGGCCAAAACGCAGCATTTTAATTACGCCGCGATTAGTGGTCAGAGAATCTACCGCCAAACCATCATAATAATAATTATAAGTTAAATATTGAGAGATTTTGAAATGCAGAAAGTCAGCACAGAAAATGGCGCTACGCAAGTAGTAAAAATCAGACAGAGCGACAATGTTAGAAAGGCCTACACATTCAGCGAATCCAAACGGCTATGGCAGGAGGCTCAGCAATTAATACCAGGCGGCAGTCAGGGAACTCGCAGCCCGATGTATCCGGATTTTCCGAACTACTTCTCACGAGCCAAAGGCTGTCGTATGTGGGATGTGGATGGTAATGAATTTATCGACCTGCTTTGCAGTATCGGGCCGATAATATTAGGCTACGCTTATGACCGCGTCGATAATGCCGTTAAAACCGTTATCGATAATTCATTTCAGTCATCGGGAAATCATCCTGTGCAGTTGGAACTGTCCAAATTACTAATTGAACTAATCCCCTGTGCCGAGCGAGTGAGATTTCTCAAAACGGGCACGGAGGCGACAATGGCGGCAGCCAGATTAGCCAGACACATTACCGGCAGAACTAATATTGCTCATTGCGGCTATCACGGCTGGACGGATATGTGGCGGCGAGGATACGGCGTGGACAATTCTTGCGGCGTGCACAAAGGCACATGGGAGCCGATACTTCCGTTTAACGGAACAGCCGAGAGCCTTGAAGAATTATTTAAAAAGACAACTGAAAAATTCGCCGCTGTATTTCTCTGCCCCGTTGACACAAAACCTTTCACGAAGGAAAATTATCAGAACATTGTTGATGTTGCGCACAAACATGGCGCATTGGTTATTTTCGATGAAATTAAGAGCGGCTTCCGCACTGCACTGGGCGGAGCGCAGGAGCTTTTGGGCGTTACGCCTGATATTACCACGCTTTCAAAAGGACTGGGCAACGGCTATCCAATTGCCGCGGTTGTCGGCAAAGCCGAGTATATGGAAGGTATGACCAAAACACCTACCATCGGAACTTTTTCCGTTGAAGCATTGTCAATTACCGCTGCACTTGCAACATTAAAAGAGCTGAAAGAGAAAAACGTCGTCGAACATCTCTGGAGAGTAGGCCAGCGTCTTATTGACGGACTGAATCAAATTTGCAGAGATTATAATATGGATGGGCCGGTGGCCTTTGCCGATCCGGTGCCTTCTATATTCAGATTCACGTGGGATCCAAAAATGGGAAATAATTGCACCCATCCCGCACACAATTACTTTTTCGGCGAATGTATAAGGTACGGATTGTTTTTCAGTAACTGGCACGTAGGTTTTGTCAACTATTCACACAGCAATAAAGACATCGACGAAGCGTTGGATATATGCGACTTTGTTATGGCAAAAACCAAAAGAAAATTTTAATCGACAAAAAATGTCATAGCAAATCTCGGAGTATAAACCAATGCTCGGAATTGATGTAAGGATAGGAACGGCTCAATCCACTGCCGGAGCCGGCGGTATAAAACTTATAGAGCGAACGGCACAATTGGGACTGGCCGGCGCAGAGCCGATGATAGATTCGCCCGATTCGGAATACTTATCGTGGTCGTCCGCCGAGATTATGCCTTTTATGCGAACCGCAAAAGCAATGAGCGTCTCTTTGCCGACGACGGCCGTTAGTATTTTCAACGGCGATGATTCATTAGTTACGACCGAAGGCCGAAAGAACGCCATAAGCATTATACGCCGGTCGCTGGCGTTTTCGGCCTTGATTGGCGCAAAGGCAATGCTGCTTTGCACATATTTTGCATCGAATCCCGACACGCGTCAGAAAAAGAGCAATCTCTTTGAACTGCTGCGACAGGCCGAACCAACGGCTCGTGATTTAGGCGTTGCGATTGCGTTGGAGTCCCCCCTGCCGGCGGCGGAATTGATTAAAATGGTCGATGTAATCGAATCGGATTATGTCGGCGTTTATTACGATGTCGGTAACGCGATTTTTTTAGGCTATGACCCTGCTGAAGAAATTAAACTGCTCGGCAAACGCATTTTATCAATACACATAAAAGATACGGCAAAAAATTTAGGCGATTCCCATTTAGGACAGGGCCGCCTTGATTTAGATTCCGCGATGGCCGCGCTGGACAAAATAAATTACGATAACTGGCTTATTATCGAAACGCCCGCCGGCAATGATGAAGCTATACGAAAAGACATTAAAATTATCAGCAAATACATAAGGTAATCGAAATATATGAAAGCAAAAGCGGTTGTATTTACGGAAAAAGGCAAAATAGACGTTCGTGAACTTACATTGGCCAAACTGGCAGACAATGAAGTAATGATAGATGTGGAGTATTCGGCCATCAGCCCCGGCACAGAACGATGGTGTCTGACCGGAATGTTCCATTACGGCAAAGACTGTTATTACAAATTCCCATTAGTGCCGGGTTATCAGCACGCCGGCTATGTCGCGGCTGTGGGCAAAGACGTAAAATCGCTGAAAGTCGGCGACCGTGCATTTGCCTGTAACAGCCGGTTCGAGGAAGTCCCCTGTTTTAACTGGGGCGGCCATTGTTCTATGAGCGTCAACGCAGAAGAAGCGGTGATTAAGCTGCCGGACAATGTATCGTTTAAGGATGCTGCATTTCTCGTCGTCGCACAAGTTGGCTACAATGGCGGCTCACGCCCATCAGTTGAGCCGGGCGATGTAGCTGTTGTAATAGGAGATGGTTTGATTGGTCAGTTTGTCGCGCAAACACTGCGTGCAAGAGGCGCTTATGTAATTACCGCCGGTAAAGGTGATTTGGAGCGGCTGGAATACGCGCGAAAGTATTCGTGCGATATGGTTGTGGATACCGCAAAAAATGATTTAAAAAAAGAAGTTGCAAAAATTTCTCCCGAAGGCGTAAAGATAGTCGTAGAGGCGATTGGAATTCACGAAAACACTGCCGTTGCTTTTGATTTACTTGCGTGGAACGGTCATTATGTTTTAAACGGCTTTTATCCACTGGAAAATCGCGTCGACCTTAATCCGTTTTCGACAAAAGAAATTACCATACATAACCCGGCAGGCTACACCAGGCAGCGATTTTTAAGAACGCTGGAGATGATTGGACGGGGCAAACTTAACGTTAATTCGCTGATAACGCATACGATAAAGTGGCCTGATGCGCCGAAAGCTTATGAAAATCTGTTGCTGAACCGAAAAGAATTTTCGATGGGAATAGCGATTGACTGGAAAGATTAAGAAAATAAATAATATCAATCGAAATCAGTATAGTTTGTAATTATTTTCGTATTCCGCATTCAAAAAAGGAGCAAAAAATGGGAAAAATCGTGAAAAAACTGGCAATTTCTTTGTTTTTCTGCAACATTTTCGTGAACGCTTACGGCATCGCTATCGCCGATAAAGGCACAGCAGAAGCCGTTATTGTTATCGACAAAAACGCAGACAAACCAGAACAGTTCGCAGCAGAGGAGTTGGCCAACTTTCTTGGCAAGATAACCGGCGCACAGTTTGAAATTGTCAACGAAGCCGTTCCAGCAAAAAATAATATATTTGTCGGACCGGATGCGACGAAAATAGCAGATACAAATTTTTCTACAGACGGTCTCGGCACAGACGGCATAGTTATCAAAACCATTGGAAACAATTTAATTTTAGCCGGAGGTAAGCCTCGCGGCACGCTTTATGCAGTTTATACCTTCCTTGAAGATTACGCAGGTTGTCGCTGGTGGACATCAACCTCAAGCACAATACCAAGCAAACCATCGCTTGTCATCGAAAATCTGAATATCCGTTATGTGCCGGTTTTTGAATATCGGGATATGTACACGTCAGACACAATAGACCCTAACTGGTCGGTTCGCAACAAACGCGTCGGTCTTGCCCCCGGCGCTATTTACCGCGATTCCGCCCCGCTTCGCGGCGGGTGCTTAAACTGGTGGCCGACCAGCCATTCATTTTACACGGTTCTGCCGCCGGAAAAATACTTTGAACAGCATCCTGAATGGTACAGCCTGATAAACGGCAAACGAACAGCCTCGCCTACCGACCACGCTTCGCTTTGTCTGACCAACAGGGAAATGCGAAAACAATATGCTATCGACACAATCGCCGAAACAAAAAAAGACCCGACAGCCAGCTACGCCTGCATTGGCGCTCCCGACGACAGCGGCTATCCTTTTTTATGCCAGTGCGCCGACTGTGCCGCCATTATGACTGCGCCGAATCCGCCATCTGAATTGCTTACACAATTTACTAATGAAATTGCAGCGGTTTACGCAAAAGAGATGCCAGATATCAAAGTCAAGATGACGGCTTATCATATGTACCGCAAACCGCCGGTAATCTCCAAACCCGCCGACAATGTAATCATTAAGTTATGCACAATTGAAAAATCCTGCGGCGTTCCTATTTCACACGAAAGAAATTTCCAGTTCCGCGATGATATGCTTGGATGGTTAAAAATAGCAAAAAGCGTTTATATTTATGATTATGGTATTGATTTTGATAATCAATTTTGTCCTCATCCGAATTTACGTTCGTTATCTGCTGATATAAAATTTTATGCTGAAAATGGCATTAAAGGCGTTTTTATAGAGGCAGGGGCCAATCCTGCTGCCAAATCAATGGGCTACGAGATAGAGGCTATCCGTTCCTGGGTAGCAAGCAAACTAATGTGGAACCCGTCCCTCAATGCACATGAGCTAATTGAAGATTTCGCCAACGGCTATTATGGCCCGGCGGGCAAAGATGTTCTTGGATACATAGACGTTATGCACAATGCCGCTAAAGCAAGCGGCGACTGGATGAGGACTACCGGCACGCCTATTGATGCCAAATTTCTTTCGATAGAAACACTTGACAAAGCATGGTCTTGTCTAAAAGCCGCTGAAGCAGCCGTAAAAGACGACAAGGTTTTACTGTCCCGAGTGCAGTCATTGCAATTATCTGTTCTGTATCCTTTTATAGTTCGCTGGGCGGAACTTCAGGATGCCGCTATGTGCAGAGGAATAAAATGGCCGCTCGACCTATCAATACAGAATGTTTATAACTACTTCATAAAAGTCGCGGCTGAAAACAATATTAACATAGGTCCAAAAACACAAACAGAATTGGCAAAGGCGCTAAATCCCGCATCTAAATAGGAATTTACACAGTCCTTTGGGAGTCGTTATAGTATCGGCAGTATTTGAGGTCGCAAAAGATTATGAACAATGCTATGGAATCGTCTCCCGGGATTACGTATCGAGCAGGCACTCTCGAATATACCAAAAAAGGGTTAGTCCTTTTGTTCTTCTGGTTGTTGTGGGGGGATTTCTGCTATAACCTTACGATGTCCGTACTGAATCTTTTACCCTTGAAGATCAAACATCTTGGCGCTTCTAACCTGGTGTTAGGCCTGCTGGCCAGCACTATTCCCAGTATCATGAATCTCATAGTAACCCCTGTCGTGAGTTTTCGGTCTGACCGGTATCGCAGTCGATGGGGTCGGAGAATTCCTTTTTTATTAGTGTCGTTGCCAATGGCATTCTTTTTGATTCTAATCGGACTTTCCGATGGAATTGGAGGATGCCTGCACAAGCTTATCAATGGATGGCTTGGAATGTCCCCAAACACGATCATACTACTTTTTCTTGGGATAATGGTCGTGTTTTTTCAGTTCTTTCATATGATATTCGGCTCTGTCTATTATTACTTGTTTAATGACGTTGTCCCAGAGAAGTATTTAGCCAGATTTATGGCTCTCTTTCAAATCGCCGGTTCAGCCGCAATTTTGACATACAATACTTTCCTTTTGCGGTATGCCGAGACATATATGAACGAGATTTTTTGGGGTATCGGAATACTGTGTTTTATAGCTTTAACGCTGATGTGCTGGAAAGTTAAGGAAGGAGACTATCCGCCCCCGCAGGAAAATATTCAAAAAAAACGCGGGGTGTTGGCGGCATGCCACACCTATTTCAAAGAATGTTTTACGCATAAATTTTATTGGTATTTTTTTATTGCGAACACCTCCTATATGGTAAGTTTTTGTATCGGAGCATTTTCGATGCTCTTCTACCTGTCGCTGGGGATTAGTCTTAAGCAATATGGCTACATCATGGGAGGAACGTACGCTATCAGCATATTGCTTTTATATCCCGCCGGAATACTATCCGACAGATATCATTCCGTGCAAGTGATGATGTGGGCTATGCTTTTATCAATACCATTATCAGCGCCGCAATTAGTCTTTCTTTTTTATGATTTCAGTCCGCATACAACACTGCTAATAGTAATCGGCCTTAGCGTTCTCAGTCTTCCGCCGGTAATTATTATTAAAGCCGCCCAGTTTCCAATGTATATGAAGTTGCTGCCAAAAGATCGTTTTGGTCAATTTGCATCGGCTGATGCGATGATCAGGTCTTTTTCAACGCTTTTGGGCGGAATTTTAGTGGGATTACTAATGGATTTTCTAAAAGACCTGCATCACGGAGGCGATTTTTATTATCGTTATATCTGGGTTTGGATGCTGTTTTTCCAGGGTATTGCGGCATTTTTTACGGTGCTGGTGTACAAACAATGGAAAAAACTCGGCGGAAATGACAACTATATAGCGCCAAACTGAGTCGCCATTTTTATTTTCATAGTCGAAATTATTGGAAGTTAAAGCAAGATAAAAGTATTCTGGCAACAATGATTTAGTGTTCGGCAATATAGAAATATACTTTACTTTGCGGGCGTTTTCTGTTAATTTCCGTGTCGCAGGTTAGCGGAAAAGGAATCGGAACGTAATGAAAGTTAACCACCTGAAACCATTTGATGATTTGTTCAAACTAAGCTACAAAAGCGAAGTTGATGGACACGAAGACTGGGCTTTACTCGAACCGGGTTCAAATGGCTTATGGACGATTAATCTCCATGGGCATGGCTCGCAAGCTGACCAGCTATATCGCCGCGATGACATAAAAAATCTTTGGCTGCCTAAATTCAGAAAAAACGGTACCGGGATACTTTGCCCAAATCTTCGTGGAAATGCCTGGATGTGCCCAAAGGCGGTTTCTGATTTGCATGAGTTGATTGGTTATTTGCGATTGAAATACAAGCTGGAACGCATTTTGTTGTTTAGCGGCTCCATGGGAGCGACAGGATGCTTAATATATAGTATTATACATCCCGAAGATATAGATGGAGTGGTAGCGCTTGGAGGGGCAAGCGATATTACGACCTACTATCAGTGGTGTCTTAAACACAAACATGATAATCCCATAATCCAGGAAATATCAGAAGCGATTAAAACGGCCTATGGCAGCGATACCAAGCAAAATCCCGGCCTTTTTCAAAAACACTCGGCGCTAACCAATTTCCACAAGCTAAGTATGCCCGTTTTTCTTTGCCACGGGGAAAGCGACGAGATAATACCAGTCAGCCAAAGCAGAGCTTTGGCGGAAAAACTTAGCGGCAAGAGTAATTTTTATTACAGAGAGATACCGTTGGGCGACCATGATTCTCCGCTGTCGCAAATCGATTCATTCGATTGGATTATATCGCAATTAGCATAAAAATCAAATAGGAGCATTAAAATGAATGTTCTTTTTGTAGGTGCACACCCTGATGACATAGAAACATGGGCAGGTGGAACCGCTGCTTCGTATTCGCAGCAGGGCGCAAAATTATTCTTCTGCGTTGCTACCAATGGCAACGTCGGCTCATCTACTCTTGGCAGGGACGAAATCGCGAAAATCCGTTACAAAGAGGCTCAAAATGGAGCGGCCGTTATTAATGCCGAGTTGATTTGGCTTGATTTTGACGACGAATTTCTTATTGATTCTTATGAAACCCGTTTGAAATTTATTGAAGCATTTCGAATCGCAAAGCCGGATGTGGTTTTTTGCCACTGGACACAGGATTATAACCCGGACCATTCGATATCAGGTATGATTGTTGATGAGTGTATCCACATGGCAATGGTGCCGAATATAAAAACACAAAGTAAGCCTTGCGACAAATTACCTCATGTGTATTTTATGGATACACCAGCAGGCGTTAATTTTGAACCTCAAATATATGTGGACATCACGAGTGTTTTTGAAAAAAAGGTTGAAATGGTTGGCCAACATAAGAGCCAGAATTCGTGGATGAAAACTATGTTTGGATATGATATGGAATCTTTTCTCAAAGTACCTGCTCAATTCAGAGGACTTCAGGCAGGCTGCAGAATGGCCGAGGCTTTCAGGCCGTCTTATCGCCGGGGAAGAACTTTTATTAAGCATTATCTTCCACAATGTTTGGAAATAAGCCCCAATTTTCATAATGCCCATAAGTAAGATTATTACAGTCCAAATTGCTTGATTATAAAAAAATAAGTGTTATTATCTATGATAACAAACGTAATTTAATAACAAACAGCAATGCATAAGAGACTGTGGATACAAAA
>MHXU01000036.1:234-39160 GCA_001824555.1 Planctomycetes bacterium GWC2_45_44 | reverse complement strand
AAACCGACGAATACTATAGGCAGGTAAATTGGCAAAACATGAAAAATTAGACATAACAAGCTGATCATCATCAGGCCCGCCCGATGCACCCTGCCCATTAGTTACACGACATACAGAACCGCCCATCCCACCATCGGTCTGAACTGTTGTTATTCCGGCGCTGGCTTGAGTATGATTTGATTGAGTGTACCATCCGGACCACTGCTCATCAGTATCATAGTGTTCCCATGCTGGATTATCATTCGTATATTCTGCTACCTGACTCCACTGCTTCTCAACATATGGAGTAGCTGCATTAATATTCCACGGATCAGATGAATCTCCATAACGCCAGATATTACAGTCTGTTTTCAAAAAAGTTGTCGGAAATTCACTCCCGTTCCACCAGCGATCATGGTTTTCATAATTTATTACATTGCCGCGAACACGAACCGTTTTGCCGTCAAGCCGATACCAAATCTCAAGCACTACAGGTGTAACAGCAGGAGTCGTTGGCATCCAGTCACGCATATTGGATTGCACATAAATTTCATATCCGTTGTTGTACCATGTATTGACAGGAGACGGATTTCTATACACATCCCCTCCCTGAGTAGGATTCCAAGGAATGGGCGGCTGAAGAATACCATTATGGCCATCACTGAGAGTAATTTGAAATTCACGTCCATAATCATCGTCCGCTGAACCTTTGCTGACATAACTGTAGGTATCGCTCAGGTTGCTTTCTACCAATCTCCACGGAATTCCTCCTGCCGTACAGTTGACTCTCAAACGAATTTGACCGTTATCAAGCGTTTGAATATTGTCTGCATACAAGATGCCTGTCAAACCTGCCAATAACACAATTGTAATTAAATAGTTTTTACACATTTTAATTCCCTTTCAAAAAAATTGCTTAATCTGCGTTTCAGCATAACATTTGCTGCCACGCAGCCAATTTAATAAGCTTTAGTACTGTACAACTACCGACACATCATCTATCCACAAATTCTCGTCATTGGTTGTGTTCACACCCTCGCAACAGTAGCAGGGCTCGGATTGGAGGCTTGGCTGCCGGGAGGTGAGCCGCCCCCGCTAGGGCTTGAACGCAATGCTCATCATACCCTTGTACGCTGCATTCGCAAGTGTAACAGCGGTGTTGCCATAAGCTCCGGCTGTCACCTTAACACCTGTGGCTACCCCGAGACCGCCACCGTTGCCCGCGGTTACGGAATTGTCGATACGCTCAGTTATACTTGTCAGGTTAGCGTTTGTCCATGCCGAGAACTTTGCCGTGCTGCTCGCGTCAGGGAGACTAGTAGCAATGGCAGTTACGACAAGAGTATTGCCAACTGTTGTAGTCGTGCCCGGAATGGAGCCGCTGGTATCTGATGTGGCTTCAACACCACCCGCTGTAACATCCCATGGGTTGCCGGAGGCAGCAGCACCACGAATCGCTATCATCCTGCCAAGCTGATGGTCGCCTGAATCGGATGTGGTTGGAGCGCCCTGTGTCCCGTTATACCTCGACCAAAATGCCGTAAGTCTGGCACCAGTGGTGCCACCGGCTGTTCCGGTTCCCTGCGGCGAGTTGGTAACCGAAGTCCATGTCCCGCCGTTTTGATTAGAAATTGAGATGGCCTGATTGGAAGTCTCAAGAAACAGCAGCAAAATGTCGTTTGTGGCGATGCCCGCAGGAAGTGCTGGTGTTATCGTTCCTGTGCCAGACGTGACGGCTCCGGCTGCAACGAATGTTGGCGGAGTAGTGGTAGTGGTAAAGCTCCAGACTGAGCCTTTTAATGTCCCACCGTTGCCGACTTCGTCAATACGCCAATAATATGTGGTGTTTCCAACCAATGTGCCTGGTACATACGTTGTACCAGCTTGGTTACCTTTGAATTCACCTGACGCGTGAGTGGCATTGGTTACATTTGTCAGATTCGTGCCAAAGTAGACATCATGAGATGTCGCACCAATACCGGCAGTCCAGATCAGTGTCGGATTAAGACCCACATTTGTTGCGCTGTCGGCAGGATTGGGCAATGAGGCGAAAGTGCTAATTTCAAAAAGCCTGGTTTGGCCGTGGTTGAATGGACACGAGAAACTTGTTCCGGTGGCAGTCCATCCGTCAAACAAATCCTTGACGACAGAGTTAGTTGGCCAGGTCAGCGTTATCTGTCCATCTGTGGTCGAGGTAGAAGTAATCGAAACCAGTTCTTTGGAGGCATAAACAAAGCAATCCGCAGCAGAAGGAGTATAAAAGGTCACGCCTGCATCAGAGAGCCAAGTCCTTAAAAGACTGACAAGAGCATATGGCGGAACACCGCACCATATTAGACGGCCATTGTTGGATAATGGACGTTCGCCGCCTGCATAAACAGTAGGCGTGCCTGCATAGCGTATCGTGCCTGTTGTGTTAAGATATGGGCGCGGCCGAACTGATGGACCATAATACAATTGCTGACTGGTCGAAACAAGATAGGCGCTTCCGTTCAATAGAGCATCCTGAACAACGATTGGCAACCCTGTTATTGTTGCTGGCGCCGATGTGTCCGATACCTGAGTTAAAGGATTGATCAGCCCCGGCGTTCCTATTATAATTATCGTTCTTCCGCCGGCATTTATCAAATTCTGCAATTTCGTAATGTCTGCCGGCAACGCCGCTTGTGCCTGGGCAATAACAACCACCTTTATTCGAGCTGGTAATTTATCCAAATCGGATAATACCCAGACTCCCACAGGCGCTCCTGTATGCGCCAATCCACTTAACATATCATCATTTGTGTAGGATGGAAACAGTGTTGATGGGGTCACCCATGCAAAACTGGTATCATCCACAACAAAAGCTACTTCTTCTGTGGGGGTACGGTCATATTTTAATGAATCTTCATGCAGTTTAATTTGATTGGCAAATTCTGCCTGAAGTGCCGTATCGTGATGCCATGCCGGATCTAGCGAAAACCATTCAGCGGATGTTCCGGTTACGATGTCGTGAGCTATAACACGGCGATGCATTGAGATTGCGCCACCTCGTGGGTCGTTAGCATCGTATAGATAAAAGCTCGACATCAGCCACGAGAAGAGGTCGTTTTCATTTACATACAGTTTACCGGCAGCTTGAACACTCTCGGTTGCAGATGCATGACCATCATAAGCTTTTGCCCCTGTATAATTTCTGAACCACCAGTTTGGAATACCGGAAATAAAATCGATATTCGGATCGTCTACTATACTTCTAAAACCCAGTTGACCCGAAATGTTTTGTGTCGGGCAACCGGAGAGTTGCAGCAGATAGGCATAGAGCACGCCTACAAGACTTCGTCCACCTGTCTCGTTTTTAATGATGTCTGCAAAAGTGTGTATGGCATTGGTTGTCTGGTCCGTGTAATACTGGCTATATGCAGCAGCCCATTTCCCATTTGCGTCTGCCGGAAACAAATCATAACCGATTCTTTCTCGGGCGCAAGGATCGGGTATTCGAGGAAAACTGAATCCTTTCTGCGTACACCATGCCTGAAAACTATTTTCATTTATCGCGCTATAATCCGAATAAAATCCATCATTTACTGCCCATGCAAACCATTCTGAAGTGGTTTCACAAGCCGGCCAAAATGCAACAACTTGCTTGGCCCACGGTTGTGCTTTACAAAATTGAATTAATTTTCTAAGGACAGTTTCCTGCTGCGTACGCCATGCGTTAGACCCCAATGATGCTGCTTTATAACCTTCTTCTTTCCAAACTAAATCACCCAGATCGCTTCGTACGAGTACCTGACTGCTCTCGTTACCTTGGTACCAAAAAGAAGGCAGACGCAAAGTGGGCCTGATTACAATGTAGGCATTAGGATTGGCTTGTAACGCAGTTGTTACATCCTGCTCCAATTTGCCGAAATCGTACTGATCCCCACCGAGCCAGTTGCTGCCCAGGAGTGTATTAATGTGCTGACCTGCACCGGTTTCAACTAAAAACATGTTCGCCCCAGAAGCCCCGAATTCCATAAATGCACCTGGAGTAAGACTGCCGGTTACAAGGCAGTACCCACACCAATTATAAGGCTGATCATTAAGGAAGAATGCGGGCCGCCCATTATACGTTCGCCGTTCGACTAAAGGCAGTTGAGGCGAAATACTGTTGATTATAGTGGTATTGACGTCGGCAATATAGGACACACGCTTTCCGTCAGCTACCAACCCAACAAATGCATTTCCTGCTGGTAAATACCATGGAACAGTGCGAATTATATCGCACGAACCGTTACTCTTCAGTGCAGCTATTTCTGTTCCTGTTAAGCGAATCCGCCAAATTATCCATGGCTCATGTCTTACCTCAATGTCCAGTACCTGACCGGTTATAGTACCGGCTGTTGAGAGATGGAAAGTTGCATTCTGGTCTGCTGTTACACTTACAGGTACACTTAGAGAATTCACATCAAGCTGTTCATCAGTGGGGTAATCAATTGTCAAGTCTTTTAACAGAATGCTATAATCCGTTGCATTATTCACATCGTGAACGACAAGCCCCATCCACGTAAACGTGGAAAATGTCAGAACGGATTCCTGTCCAGGCGACAGTTGAGTTCTATTGGACAAATAATCAGGACTGGATACAGTGACTGACACGGCGCTATCATTTTTAACCCGTAGCGAATACTGATATGGTGCTATACGGCTCCTATACAAGAAGTATGCCCCCGGTGTTACTTGACTTGGGCTTTTTCTATTGAAGTTAAAGCGTACCCAAGTCGTGCCGCTCTGTGTAACCTGATTAAAATCAATGTAGTTAAAATTCTGTTTCTGCCAAACCACATCTCCTGGCCCTGTTCCTCCACTTAAAAATGCAGGCGTCAGAGAGTTAAAATCCTGTGGCAGGTAAACTTCCGGCGCGGAATACCCGTCCCCAACATCGTAAGCTGGTACTGTTACCGTGGTTTTACCTGCGTATGTGATATTATAATCACGCGTAACGCTCTTTCTTCCGTATCCTGTTAAGCATCCGCTATAGACATAGCTGTCAATTAGTGCAATCTGATTTCCGTCTATAATTATCGTACCGGTTCCGCTGATATCAATAGTACTTCCATCATACACACCTAAATAACCAACAGTGATGGTACCGCCATACAAATGAATGGTACCTTTTCCACCATTTGAACCAAGAAACATATTGCCTGCGGTGGAAAGCTGGCCGCCTGTCATATTAAGTGTGCCAACAGCCCCATAGTGACCGACACGTATTTCAGAAGTGACATTAATATCTCCGCCGCTCATGTTGATCACGCCCATATACGGCGACGAGAAGCCAAAAGAAATCCAGAGACTACCCACAGTCATGGTTCCTCCTATTACATCTAATCTGGCCGCGTAATTATTGGGTTCGGCATCAGGATATCCGACTATAAGTGAGCCATAGTTGCCATCCATACCAGCAGCAAATACTGGATAATTTGCTTCTGCATAGTAAGCTGTACGAACTATAGGTGTATCGCCAGTTGCCGGAGCAACACCACTATCCCAGTTAGCATTGGTAGTCCACAGCCCATCACCGGTGGCACCGTTCCAATTAGGACCAGCCCAAACCATACCAGTTGCAACCAATACAATCGTTATTATCAAAAATATTTTTTTACACATTTTAATTCCCTCTCAATTATAGTTTGTTAATAATCAACAAATAAAAACGTTTTTCTGTTTCCCCATAGGCAGTCCCTTTCAAAAAAATTGTTTAATTTGATTATCGTACAAACAATATCCCGCAGATACTAAGGTGTGCTTACTGTAAATAATCTGGTTTGACCAGCCTTGAATGGGCAGGACATTTTTCTACCTGTCCCAGACCAACCGTCAAACATATCCTTGACTGAAACATCTTTCGGCCATTGCAATTCTATTTCCTTATCGGTATCAAATACCGAAGTGATTGCAACCAATTCACGAGAGGCATAAACAAAGGTTTGACATGGGCCGTAGCAATGCACTCCCGCTTCGATGAGCCATGAACGCAGAAAATCCGTATCTAAATGGGGTGGAACACCGCACCATATTAAACGCCCGCCATTTGCAAGCGGTCTTTCGGCGCCAGCAGTCCTGCCATCTTCATAAGCCAGCCAGCCCTGGCCATCAATATAAGCACGCGGCCTGACCAGCTCGGCAGAGCCCCACTTACTGCTTGCCAGATTGCAAACAATCTGATTTGTTTTTACTACATGAGCTTTTCCTGTTTTGGGTTCGTCTTCTATCAAAACCGGCAGTCCAAGCAGTTTTGCGGGAGCAGATGAATCCCTTTGCTGTGTTACAGGATTAATTAGCCCGGGTGTACCGACAACAACAATTGTTCTGCCGCCCTTCTCTATCAGTTTCTTTAATTTTTCAATATCCGTCGGTAAAGCCGCCGCACAATGTGCAACAACCACTACCTTAATCCGTTCAGGCAATTTGTCCATATCAGAAAGCAGCCACACTCCGACCGGAGCGCCTGTACGACCCAGCGCACCAAGAAGATAATGATGAGTGTACAGTGTATATTTTGTCTCAGGCGGCAGCCAGGCAAAGCTGGTATCGTCAACGACAAACGCAACCTCTTCTGTATCAGTCCGGTCAAATTCAAGCGACTTTTTATGAATACGTATTTGCTCTGAAAATTCCGATTGCAGTTGTCTGTCATGATGCCAGGTGGTAAAAAGCGAGAACCACTGACGCGGAGCGCCGTGTATGCAATCATTGGCAACAACCCGCCGATGCATAGAGATAGCACCTGCTCTGGGGTCAGCATGGTCATATTCTGTGTACCAGTGATAATTATGCAGCCATGAGAAAAGGTCATCCTCGTTATTATAAAATTTTCCGGCGGCCAGAATGCTTGCCGTTGCGGATGTATAAGTATCATAACCTTCGCCGGTAAGACTTCTAAAAGTATGCAGTGGAATGCCGGTAACAAAATCCACATACTTGCTGTCAATAATTTCTCTCAGACCGAAGTTGGCCGATGTGCTTTGGCGGGCCTCTCCGGCTAACTGGGTGGTATAGCCATAAAGAACTCCGACCAAGCTGCGGTTTTCAGTCTCATCTTTAATTGTTTTTGCAAAGTATTCTATGGTTTCGGCTGTGAGTTCTGTATAGAAACGGGTATAAGCTGCGCTCCATCTGCCTTCGTAAGTATTGTCGAATAAATCATAACCTGGTTTTTTACGTATTGAAGGGTCAGGGATTCGCGGGAAAGAATATGATTTATTTCGGCACCATTCCTGAAACGCATTTTCATTGGCTATGCTGTAATCAGCATACTGGCCGTCATTGCATCCCCAAGAAAACCATTCTTCAGTAACCGCACCTGTCGGAAAGAAAGAAATTATCCTGTCCGCCCACGGCTGCTTTTTACAATATTGAATCAAGTCTCTCAGCACTTTTTGCTGCTGCAACCGCCACGATTGCGAAGCAAGAGAAGCTGCTGCGCTGCCGGTTTCTTCCCATTCTATATCGCCCGAATCTGTTCGAATTAATACCTTGCTGTCTTTGTGTTCCTGCAACCAGAATGGCGGCAGACACAACGAGACTCTCATAATCAAACGTGCATCAGGATTCGCCTGGAGCGCGGTAGAAACCCGCTGTTCAATCTGGCCGAAATCGTAACTATCGCCGCCAAGCCATGTCGGTGCGGCTTTTTGGTGAATATGCCGGCCAGCACCTACAGCTATAAAAAACACATTGGCACCAGATGCCCCGAATTCAGAAACTGCGCCAGGTCTGTAGTCATAAGTGGCATAACCACTCCATGTGAAAGGCTTGCCATTTAAAAAAACCGTAGGCTTGCCGTTATAGTTCCTGCGTTCTGTTTTGGGCAGCTCGTAACTGCCTTTATTAATTATATCAACCTGCCCTTCAAACCCGTCCACCCTATAACCATTGGCAACCAGCCCTATGGTGGCTTTTCCTGAAGATAAATACCATGGTACGTCCCGCTTTATTTCACATATGTTGTCTTTTTGCAGTTTATCAAGTTCGTTCTGCGTAAGACGAATGCGTAAAATCACCCATGGCTCATGGCGTAATTCTATATCCATCACCCGAGCAGATATTTTACCATCAATTTTGACTTCAAAAGAAACTGGTTGTCCAGCCAAAATTTTAGACGGCTGCTTAATTTGCAAAACTCGTATGCCATCTGCCAAAGGATAAGAAACCTGCAAATTTCTCATATATAAATCATAATCTTTTTCGCTGGTGATATTAACAGCATTCAAAGTCAGCGTGGCAGCAGAGCCTGCGATAACAGAATTCGACCCCGGCGTGCAAGATTCAAACTCAATTGTCTTTTCCTCTTTTGGATTTATAACCACCACAGAGTTAGGCTCGCCGGGATTATTACTTAGAGCAATCGCAACATTACCGTTATTAAATACATTCAGAGTATACTTTGCAGGCGAAACTCTACTTTCATATAGAAACGACAAACCTGGTATCTCTGAACTCGATAACTTTCTTACAAAGCTCCAACGAACCCATTTTACCTGATTATGCAGAGCCTGCTCAACTTTGTTGATATAGTAATTCTGTGCCCGCGACAACGGGGTTCCATTAGTGAAAGTTGTTGAAACAGTTTCAAAATCTCTCGGCTGGAAAAGCCCCGGCATGGAATAACCATCATTCGGGTCGTCAAAGACTCTTTCGTTGCCGCAATAACTTTCAGCAGTAAACAATGCTAATAATAAAACCACTACAAAAAATTTGCTTTTCATTTTTTATATAATCCTTTTATATTCAGTTATTAGAGTCTGATTATTCTTCATGCGAAATACTGTTGATGGCAAATATGCCGATATTTGAATCAGGCATAAACATCTCTATACTAAAATTCTGCAGCTGCCTCGTCGCATCCGCGTCAACGCTGAAACGATACACGAATTTGGCCCATTCCAGTTTATAAACTGTTGTTTCTTTGGCATGCGGAATCAGTGAGCTGTCGATATTTACGCCATATATCAGTGGTTCAATTTGTATATATCCGTCTGAATATCTCAGCAGTATCCGACCAATCTGCATTCCGGTAAGTCTAATCTGACATTCCGAGGCAGCCAGAAATTCCAATCCGGAAATTTTCTTATTCAATTCGTAAGTGAAATATCTCTTAGCCCCGCTAAGATGCAATGCCAGTGTAGTCGCATCCGAAAATCCCGTCTCAATCTGAATCATATTTTTTCCATTGACACGAACATCAAAAACAGACTCGCCTATATCAAATTCGCCATAATCGTCCTGAATATTTTTTACGTTCTTACTGAAATCAAATTTGTGCTGTCCAAATCTCCAAAAATTCTTGCCGTTGATCGACTCAGAATCGAAATATTCTTTCAAAACAAGCCCTTCTCGCTTGCCTTTGAGTACGCCTTGTCGTTTTGCAGCAGGAACCGATTTCCCGACAATGTTCAAATCAAAAGACATATTTACGCCCTCTGTCCGATTGATAAGGAAAAATGTTTTCCGCCCTGCAGAAGCCGTCAATTTCCCTTTTAAAACCCTGCCATCAATTCTGAAATATTCAAAAATATTCTGAGGGTCAACCAGTTGAAAACTGTCAAATGGCAGTTTCCATTCTACCACATCAGACGCGGCAGCCTCTTTAGGAATTCCCCAATCAACATCCCACCGCTTTAAATATACTTTGAATTTATGCTCAATTGCTGCCGGCAGTGTCATTTCAAGATTTCCACCCCCTACTTCATACGACACCTTATATTCAATTTTATTGCCGTTAACATCTGTAACATTTTGCACTTTGTATCCCGATAAAGGCAGACTAAAGGCAAGCGGCTTGGCCGTGCCTAAGGCGACATTATACGCTCTGTTTTCAATCGTACCTTCTACAGAAACTGAAATTCCGCTCACTTTCAAACTGGCACCCGGCCATTCTGACGGGATAGAAGGATGCCAAATTAGAGGCTTATCAGCAGAAGTGCGTTCTACGCCAAAAAGACCGCTAACAACGGCGTTAAGATAGGCCGCTGCCGGGTTACTAAATCCATAATCTGGCAGGCCATATCCTGTTCGTGTACTAAATTCAGGAAAACTGCCCGGAGAATCGGTAAGGACAGTAGCACTCAGAGCGGTACTGTGCAACAGCGTCCATCCTCTGTCCGACCGACCTGCCTTGAAATAAGCCTCTGATGCCTCGCTCATCTGAAGTGGATGAATTGCGTTGTTACCGAATAAATCCGGTTTGAAATTGCCACATCCCATCAGGCGGTCATTCGGCCATAAATCATTGTCCATTGCCTTAAGACACATCCATGAATATTCTTTAGCAACATCCGTGTAAAGAATTGGAAAAACATAGTCTGTATAATAACTTGCATGCTGAAATTGCCCCTGATAATCAATCGCCGCCGCAAACCTTCCTTCGCCCGGCAGCCAGAGCCTGCGAACACATTCATCCAACATATATTCGCTGCGAAGCCGCCAGTTGCGAGCTCTATCCGTTTCTCCTCGGGCATCAGCCATTTTAGCCATTAATTCAAGGTCGCCAGCCATCATCATCGTCGGCGATATTGCATCGCCGGGCAGAGCAAGATGATCTGCCTGATAAAGAAATGCGTTACAGGCCTGATGGAAGTTCAGCAACAGATCCCCTTCAGGGTCGCGAACATTGAACATATTGTCCAAATTTTTGCAAGTTGGTTCCCAAAGCTTGTTGAGAGTTTCCATATCGCCGCTGGCCAGCCAATATCGGTATAACTGCAGAATAAAGTAAGGCAAACCATCTTCGGTAGAATGTCCGCCCTCAAAGATTGAACCATCTGAAACCAAAACCTGAGCAGGTCCCTTGGGGCCGCCGCCAGACAGCATCAAACCGTCACGAGCACGGTCAAACTGCCCCAAAGCAACAGCAGCAGACATATGATAATTGTTCAGGAAGTAAGAATTCCATTCGTGTATTCCCTCGAACCAGCCAGGCGGCTGATATGTATAATCTAAATTTACTACCGAAGCATAAAAACCGGTGTTCAGCACTGTATCCGGTGTTTTGATATCAACCGAATTCAGTATTTCATCATAATAATTTTTTGTCTGCTGGACATACTCATCAAATTTTCCAATTGATAGCTTGGCAGATTTGTCATCCTCAATTTTGCAGGCGAGCACTCGAAAGCTGCGTATATTTTCGCCTGTAGAAAATTTATGTTTAAAAACAATTCGGTTAGTGGTAAAATCGCTGGTTTTGCCGGAATCAACTTCCACAGTGCCTGTCGGCTCAGCCGAAACAAAAATTTTCAGCGGAATATTCGGGTCTGCCAATTTTGCCATATTGTTATTCAATTCGACAGTATCATTGTGTGAGTCATTGGAATTTATAATAAAATATTCGGGAAAGAAATTGATGAACTTGGAATCAAGCCCGCCATAATACAACCCCAGCTCGACGTTAAGCGGTTTGTTTGCATCGCCAATCGGCAAAACCTCGACAACAATGCCGCAATTCTCCGCCAATACCGCCTGTATCTTAAATTGCAGCGGCAGTTCAGGCCGCAAATCAACCTGATGTACAGTACCCCATGGATAATAAACAGTTTTAATTTTGCCGCGTTCATCAAGCCAAAACGATTGTTCGCCAACACTACAACGAATTCGAAGCTCGCCCATCATATAAAATCTGGGGTTTATTTCCTTGTTTCGAGGCGTTTCTACCAGCGAAAAACGAGGTGCATCACCGCTAACCATAAAACATGGATGCCGGCGAACTATCCAGTTGAAAGCCCATGGCCCTACCTGGGGCAAATCCTCGGCCTTGTGAACCTTCAAATGCATATCCCACCATTCTTCGGTTGATGGCCATACCTGATATGGCTTAGCCCGCCAAGTGGCCTCATAAACACTGCGTTCATTTACGATGGAAAATTGTGGCTTTCTCTGCCATTGCGAAAGACCATAAGGATTGTTTTGCCGGGTATCTATTGAATATCCCGCCTGAGCTTCATTTGCATCGGCAGCACATAAATCAAAAGAAAAAAGACAAACTAAAAAACACGCGGCAGTAATAATAAATTTATTATTCATTTGTACCTCAATACCTTTCATTTTAACCAAATTTATAAGCAATTAAGAATTGTCTGAAATAGGTTATCTCAGTTGTAATTTCAATATTTTCCGGATTCTTTGCCCGTTTCCACAAAGGCTTTAATATTTTCCAATGCAACATCGCCGCCCAATGCACATCCAGGCCCAAGTATGAACCCATAATTGCCTTTCATAGCCTCTATGGTCTCTATAGTCTTATCTCTCACATCCTGCACCGTACCGTGCGCAAAAACATTCGGGTTCACTGACCCCATAATACAGGTTTTGCCTTTCGCCTTTTGGCAAGCTGATTTGAGATTTGTTTTTCCATCAATCTCTATGATGTTTGCTCCTGTGCCAATCAAATCATCTAAAATGGCATCAACATTTCCACAGATATGGTTGGAAATAATATACCCCTTTGCTTTTAATTTGCTAATAACTTCTTTTTCGTATTTCATCGCATACTTTTTGTAGAGCTCCGGCGAAATGACATCCGGACCAGCCAGCGATTCTCCCATAGAAGTTCCGTGAGAACCTGCACGCATCATAGCATCGGCATAACTGAAATACACCTCCGATGTAAACCTGAGCAGATCTTCAATATATTCAGCCCCAACAGCCAAATCCAGCAGAAATTCATTAATCCCCCGCAATTCTCCGGCCAGACTGAATGGTCCCTGATCTGCTCTGCCCATTATGAATAATTCGTCGCCCTTTTCGTCCAATATTATCTTTACCGCTTCTACCATAATTTTCAGAGGTAAGCTGGCTGCGGGGTCAGGAACTTCCATATTTCTTAAAGCTGCTTTAATTTCCCTATGGTTTAACTCGGCGAAAGGGTGTGTTTTTACCCATGGCGAAGTATCTGCAGGATACTCAAGCTCAGCGCCGCAACTCTCAGCTAAAGTTGCTACCCCCGCCTCTATTAGAAGCATATCATGGTCAAAAATTTTGTGGGCATCAAGCTGTGATTGAGCTATAAGAGATGAGCTATGGAATACCTCCCCAAAGGGCTTTCCAGTTAATTTTGCACATACTAAAAAGTTGTGTAAATCTATCGGAATCCTGTCCGATTTTTCAAAATTCAGGGCATTTAAAACCCTTTCTTTTGGTTTCATGGCGTGTTTTCCTGATTTCATTGCACTGTATCGGCCGTGTAACACCAATTTGGTATTATTGCTTGTGTGTCAAACAATTCGTAACCATTTACACCGGCCTGGCTTGCCCACATACAACGGGCGCAATTATTTAGTACCACTGACATTAGTATAGCCATACGAAAATACATGTCAATAAAAAAATAAAAACGTTTTTCTGCGATTGTTGTAATATTGGTGTTTCTATTTTTTCTACCCCAAAAACGCCCTTTTTAACCTTTTTTTATACTCTTAACCAAAATTGCATTGCCAGATTACGGAAAAACGTTTTTCCAATATACCTTTTAGATGCTAACATTTAGCATTTTAAGCAACTTATTCCAGGAAAACTCCTGAATTTGAACTACCCCTCTTGCATTTTTCTGGAGTTAAGTTTATGATATAGGTTTATGGAATTTTTAGAAGTATAAGAAAAACGGTTTCCGCGAAAGACATAAATGTCGAACATCAAAGATGTAGCAAAGCTTGCCAGCGTATCGATTTCAACGGTGTCGCACACACTGAGAGGTACAAAGCCGGTTAGTAAAAAATTAAAGAATAAAATAAACGAAGCAATTGCCGAATTGAGTTATGAAGTCAACCCTGTCGCAAGTAGCCTCAAAAGTAAAAAAACCAATAACATCGGTTTGATTATACCCGGTATTACAAGGATTTTTTTTCCACAGGTTATCAAAGGCATACAGGACCAATGCGCAAAGAATGGTTATAACCTCACTTTTTGCGACTCAAACGAACAGCTTGAAAAAGAAAAGTATTCCGTCCATTTGCTCAATAGTAATTGGGTCGATGGAATTATATTAGGCTCTGTAAACACCGAGGATGATTCAGAGTACTGGGAACTTCTTCATAAATTGGGGCGCAGAAGAAAAAAAATCCCGATTGTAAGTCTGGAACGCGATTTGGCCAGGGTAGGAATAGACTCGGTTATGGTCAATAATATTGAAGGTGGCTGTCTGGCCACAAGGCATCTGATTAAATGCGGCTGTAAAAACATCGTCCACATCACCGGGCCAAAATACTCCTGTCTGGCAAATGCCCGTCAGGAAGGCTTTAGGAAAGAGCTTGGAAAACAAAAAAAAATGCAGGTAAATGAAATTATAGCCGAGGGAGATTTTTCCCCGCTGAGTGGATATTCAACCATCAAAGAGTTATTAAATACCGGCAGGATTTTTGATGGAGTATTTTCGGCAAATGACCAGATGGCAGTAGGTGCTTTGAAAGCCATAAAAGAACACGGCCATCAGATACCCGAGGATATTAAAATTGTCGGCTTTGACAATACCTTTATTGCATCAATCGTAAGTCCTTCCTTGACAACTATTAATGTTCCAAAATATCAAATGGGCGTTGCTGCCGTGGACCTCATCATGCAAAAAATAGCCACCCCTGATATGGAGCCTGTTAATATTGAATTACCTATAAACCTGATTGTTCGCCAATCGACTGATATCAGGAGCGATAGCTCATGGGAGTTATTTGGTTGGTAAAACATCAGATATTCCTGCGATTTTGGCATTTTTTCGCTAAAAAACCGCATAACGCATAGTCTCAGACTGCTTCTTAAAAATTGCCTTGACACTAATTGGGCAAATCCCTATAATTAAACCAGAAAAACGTTTTTCTTATAAATACTGTGTTCTATAGCAAGACTATCCTATTTTTTTGAGGCAGGTAAAATGCCAGGCAATAATAACATTTTAAGTGTAAATTCGGCAATAACCGCCGAAAAACTAAACGTTGCAGGGGAAATTATACCCTTTAAAACCTTCAAAAAAACGGGAAACAAAGCCATCCGTGAAACATTTGAAAGGGGTCAGGGGATATTTCGCCTCATTCCGGTATTTGTGCCAAGACTTTTCGGGAAAGCCGGCAAAAGACTGCGGCTGCACCCGGACGACTATTTTGCACTTGGAATGAACCGCGGCGCTATCAAGGAACGATGGTTTTCTTCTGTGATACCCGCCAATAACGGACCTTTAGCTGCCAAAGATGAGGGCATGAGTTATGTCAATGCAATAACCGACAAAATGGAAGATAAATTTTTGCTTCGTGATGCTGTTCATGAGCTTGGCCAATCCCTGATAGGCAAAGACCTGTTGGATAAACATGGTATGTGGCCGATGTATTCTAAATTTTTTGATTTTGATGGACCTCTTTTCCATCATTTACATCTTAGCGATGCCGCCGCCAAAAAAGTTGGGCGTATCGGAAAACCAGAAGGCTACTATTTTCCGTTGCAGTTAAATAATCATTTGGGGTCCTTTCCACATACATATTTTGGCTTTAGCCCAGAGACAACCATACAGCAGGTAAGAGATTTGCTGCTCAAGTATGAATCCCGGGACAACCGCATTACCGAAATTTCGCGGGCATACAGAATCCAACTGGGTACCGGTTGGTTCACCTGCCCCGGTGTTTTGCATGCCCCAGGTTCGGTTTTAACTTATGAGCCGCAATGGAACAGCGATGTAAACAGTGTATTTGAAAATGTCAGTGATAACGAAATTTATCCTTATGAATTCCTTGTTGAAAACTGCCCGGACAACAAAAAAAGAGACCCCGACTATATTCTCAGCCTGATGGATTGGGAGAAAAATATCGACCCGCACTATAAGAAGCATTATTTCCGTCCACCCATCTTGTGTTCTGGCTATAATGAACAATACACTGAAAAATGGATAATGTACGGCAATGACTATGTCGGAGCAAAAGAGCTTGCTATACTTCCCGGCCAAAGCGTCATCATCAAAGACCCTGTCGCTTACGGATGCGTAATCATACAAGGTCATGGATGTTTTGGACTTTTCGATGCTGAAGCAGCTATTATGCTGCGTTATGGTCAGCCTAGCGCAGATGAGTTTTTTGTGAGCGAACAGGCCGCTCGTACAGGCATTAAAATAACAAATAAGAGCAAATGTGAGCCCATGGTCCTTCTTAAACACTTTGGACCCAACCATCCGGATATGCCCGGCCATACAATTAAAACATAAATCCAACAACTTCTTGCTGCAAAACAGGAGCACGGATTCCAAATAGAATTCACGCCGTTGTCCGCGGGTAAGCGAACCTGGCGAAAATAGTTATAAATTATCAAATGCTTGAGAAATAATACCAATTGGGTATAATCAGGGTGTTAATATTGTAACAAAGACTGGAGGCCGATTTGAAACCACAAAATTTTGAAAAAAAGAATTTGCAAATTCGCGAAGAATTTGAGCTGCTCAGGAAACGTCAACCTGACCGCTTTAAGAAACGTCTAAATTTTTCATGGAGCAACTGGGGCTTTGGGGCAGAGCCGCTGGAACAAACCGCAAAAAGATTATCCGATAATGGGCTTAAATATATTGAGCTGCACGGCAACAGATACGGAAAGGATTTGGGCTATAAAAGTTCTGAAGTAAAAAAAATACTTGATAATCACGGACTCAAGACCGCTGGAATTTGCGGAATGTTCAGCTCAGACAATGATATGGCCAGTAATAGAGGCATAGTACGTCAGCACGCAATAGATTACATCAGAAGGAATATTGAGCTCGGCAGCGAGCTTGGAGCAAAGTACTTCCTGATAGTTCCAGCCGCTGTCGGCAGAGCCGCCGTCATCGATGATATGGAATTCGAACGGAGCGTGGAAACTCTGCAAAAGGTAGGCGATATTTTTAAAGAACACAACATAAGAGGCGCCGTTGAACCGATACGTTCAGCGGAAGTGAGTATTATACATACCTTTGCAGATGCCGAAAAATACATCGAAAAGGTAAATTCTCCAGGCATACAACATATTAACGGCGACCTTTATCATATGCTCACAGAAGAAAGTCATATTCCGGAAACAATCTGTAAATATGGCAAACGCCTCACAAATCTGCATCTTGCCGACACAAATCGCTGCGCTTTGGGCGATGGCTCAATGGATATTGACACTTTAATAATGGCTCTTTATTTGATAGGCTATAATAATGAATTCTGCTATTGTACTGCAGAGCCGTTAGGACCAGGTGGCGACCCGTATCCTGCGATGTATGGAAAAACCGATCCGGAAATCCTTGACGAATTGGTTAATAAGTCAGTAAAATACTGGCGAGAGCGTGAGGAAATGCTTGTAATATAATTTTAAAATGGATTTGAGCTATGAAATCTAAACTTTTGTTTTTGTCTATTGTGATTTGTTTGCTGATTTGTATTCAGAGCTGCGCAAAAAAGAACGGTACGGCAGAAAAAAAACGACTTACTATTGCCGTCATACCTAAAGGGACGATTCATGAGTTCTGGAAAAGCGTGAACGCTGGAGCAGCAAAGGCAGCAAGCGAACTTGACGTAGATATTATCTGGAAAGGCCCATTAAAAGAAGACGATAGGGAATCGCAGATCACCGTCGTGGAAAACCTGGTCAACCGTGGTGTTTCAGGAATTGTGTTGGCGCCGCTGGACGATACTGCCCTTAGAATACCCGTTGCCAATGCCAGGTGGGCCGGAATACCTGTTGTAATCTTCGATTCAGGGCTGAAGGGCGAAGATTTTATCAGTTATGTCGCAACAGATAATTTCGAAGGTGGACGCATAGCTGGAAAGTATATGGCTGATATACTTGGCGGCAAGGGAAAGGTCATTGTCCTGCGATATACTGAAGGCTCAGATAGTACAACCCAAAGAGAAAACGGATTCCTGGCAACGATAGCTGACTTTAACGGCATAGAAGTTGTAAGTTCTAATCAGTATGCCGGAGTAACAACTGAAAGCGCGATAACAGCCGCTGAAAATCTGCTCTCCAGATTCAGAACAGCAGAAGGAGACATTAAAGTGGATGGTATTTTCTGTGCAACTGAGCCAACGACGCTGGGCATTATAAAGGCGATGGAAGGCCTTGATATGCTCGGCAAAGTCAAATTGGTAGGCTTTGACTCGTCGAACAAAATGGTAGATGCTCTCCAAAAAGGCAATCTAAGCGGTTTTGTCGTCCAAAACCCAATGGAAATCGGTTATCTCGGCGTAAAAACGATGGTATCGCATCTAAGAGGGCAAAAAGTTGAGCATCGAATCGATACCGGAGCAACGCTCATTACAACAGCAAATATCAATGAAGAAAAAATTCAACAGCTTCTAAAGCCAGACTTGGAAAAGTGGCTAAAGTAGATTATACAATACATATTGGCTTGCCCGGTTTACCAATGCATAATTCAAGTGTTAAAGAAAAGCTTCCCAAGCTGTCTATGAGAAACATTTCCAAATGTTTCGGTGCGACTGTCGCATTAGATAATGTTGATATTGCTGTCTATCCCGGCGAGATACATGCTCTTATCGGAGAAAATGGTGCCGGCAAAAGCACATTGATGAAAGTATTGTCAGGAGCAATCGCTCCCGACAAGGGACAAATGGAGCTTGACGGCAAACCATACCATCCACACAATCCTTTGGCCGCACGCACGAGCGGTATCGGTATGATTTATCAGGAATTATCGCTGGCCGGACATCTCACAGTAGAAGAAAACATTCTTCTGGGTATGGAGCCGTCCGTATGCGGACTAATCAAACGCAAAGATGTTCGGCAAAAAACCGCTCAAGCCCTAAGCTATTTTGACCATCCGGAAATTACCCCCGGAACCAAAGTATGTACGCTTTCTGTCGGGGCTCAGCAACTTGTAGAAATTGCCCGCGCCATTGCAGTAGGTTGTCAGATACTTGTATTCGACGAACCCACAAGCAGTCTGTCCGGCCACGATGTACAAAGATTGTTCAAACTGATTAAACAACTTAAAGACCGTGGTATGGCTATTATTTATATTTCACATTTTCTGGAAGAAATCAAAGAAATTGCCGACAGCTTTACAGTGTTGAGAGACGGCAAATCGGTCGGCAGCGGCAATATTACAGATACCTCAACGGAGAATTTGATTTCGCTAATGGTAGGTCGCGAACTGGGCAAACTCTATCCGCGGTCAAACAGAACTTCCGGAAAAGTATTGATGGAAATAACCGACCTTGCTGGCGCAGAAAAACCAACACAAGCCTCGTTTGAACTGCATCAGGGAGAAGTACTTGGCATTGCAGGATTAGTAGGAGCAGGCAGAACCGAAATGATTCGGGCCATATTTGGACTCGACTCTGTCAAAAAAGGTAAAATCCGCATCGGAAGTTATTTCGGTCCGGCATCGCCCATCCGGCGGTGGTCTGAGGGGGTCGGCTTATTAAGTGAAGACAGAAAATGCGAAGGGCTTGCACTTTCGATGAGTCTTGCTGATAATATAACAATGACCAATCTTTCAGGTTTTGGCCCATTGGGCATGATAATACCCGCAAGACAATTAGCTGCTGCAAAATTCTGGATTGATAAATTAAATGTTAAATGTCAGGGACCAAAACAGAAAGCTGTTGATCTCTCCGGCGGAAATCAGCAAAAAGTAGCTATTGCCAGATTACTGCAGCACAACGTTGATATTCTTCTTCTCGACGAACCTACACGCGGAATCGATGTGGGGAGTAAAAAATTGATTTACGAATTAATAGACAAAATCGCCTGTGGTGACAAAGATAAAGGCATACATCCTAAAGCCGTCCTGATTATCAGCAGCTATCTTCCCGAGCTTTTGGGCATCTGTGATAGAATAGCAGTTATGTGCAGAGGCCGCCTTAATCCGGCTCATTTAACCAAAGAAGTCAGCCAGCAGCAAATTATGTTCGAAGCGACAGGTTCGAACGGCAGAGATAAATTTCAAAAATAATTAAGGATATAATTGCAGTGAAAATGATTGACGACAACAAATTCAGCCTTATGTCCGTTCTAAATAAATTTGGGCCTTTTTTGGGGCTATTGTTAATCTATGGCTTGCTGGTTGCTTTCGGCCCGGACAACTTCGGCAGCGCGGCAAATTTGGAAACCATTGCCAGACAAACATCGATTGTCGGCATTGCAGCGCTGGGGATGACTTTGGTAATTATTTTAGGCGGCATTGATTTGTCGGTCGGCTCAATTGTAGCGCTCGGCACAGTTATCGCTGCTTCTGTTTTGCAGTACCTCGTGTCAAAAACAGAAGCATCATCCATGTTTGATATGTTGTCTCTTCGAGCCGACGCATGGATGGCAATAGTAGCCGTTGTCGCCGTGTTAGTTGCTTCTGCGATATGCGGAGTTATCAACGGCCTTATAATTACAAAGCTTAAGGTTGTTCCATTTATTGTTACACTCGGTACGCTGCTGCTTATTCGCGGCACTGCAAAAGGCCTGGCAAATCAGCAAAAAGTTGACGCTCCTTTTTCATGGCTCAATCAACTCCTTGCGCCGCCTTCCTATGAACAGCGATGGATTCTTTTCGCTCCTGGCGTGTGGATTATGATAATACTGGCTTTGCTCGTAATCTGCATACTTAAATATACCCGATTTGGAAGACACATTTATGCAATCGGCTCAAATGAACAAGCCGCAAGATTATGCGGCATAGCCGTGGAAAAAGTCAAGCTGATGGTCTATATAACAGCTGCATGGCTGGCTGGCATTGCGGGCATACTGCAGTTTTCACGGTTAAGTGTCGGCGACCCAACTGTTGCTTCCGGAATGGAACTGGATGTCATTGCTGCCGTTGTAATCGGAGGCGGCAGCCTGAGCGGCGGAGAAGGTTCGGTTACAGGAACAATAGTCGGTGCACTTATAATGACAGTCATACGCTCCGGCTGCTCACAAATAGGATTGCCGAACTGGATACAGGAAATTGTTACCGGTATAATAATTGTCATGGCTGTTACAATCGATCGCATGCGTCATTCTAATACAAAGTGAATACAAGGTCACGATGAACTACATCTTGCATGGTTCTTTTAGTTTATACTGATGCGATTCCTTCTGCCGGCTATTGACTGTCAAATTTGACACACTATAACTTATACCAATTGGTATAAGTTCTGCATAATTAATGGATGGGAGTTTCTTTGTAAAGGGTATGGTAGTGAATACAAGAGAAAGATTTTTGGAAGTTATGAATTTTAATACCAATGTTCGCTCGCTCAAATGGGAATTTGGTTACTGGGGCGAAACTATCAATAACTGGTATGCACATGGCCTTCCAAAAAAAAATTATCCTAAGATTGAAACGCAAATTACTACGCCGACTTCGACGCTTTATACTTACGCATGGTCTAACAGGGGAAAAGGTGTGAACCGTTTACCAAACGGATTTCCGGTAATGGCCGGCGGGTTGTATTGGCCTACACAGGGGTTTGCGCTCGATAATGACGTTCGCAGTCATTTCAAGATGGACTATACGCAGGTAATGGTCGATGTGAATTTGCTGTGGGACCCGATGTTTGAGATAAAAGTTTTGCAGGAAGACGATGCCTCTATGACATATATAGACATTGACGGCGTAAAAAGAATGTATCTCAAAGATGAAGCTACCATTCCGACATCGCTTGAATGGCCTATTAAGGACAAGGCAAGCTGGGAAAAATTAAAAGCAGAGCGTCTCAATACTAAAAATATTTCAACAAGATTCCCTAAGAATTGGAATGAGCTTGTTAAAGAATATAAAAACAGGGATTATCCGCTTGCGCTGGGCGGGTATCCGCATGGTTTTTTCGGCACATTGAGCCATCTTATTGGCTATGAGAATCTGTTTATGTGGTATGCCCTCGAACCAGAACTTATCCACGACATCCTCAAAACCTTTACTGACCTTTGGATAACGGTCTATGAAGAAGTTCTAAAGCAGGTCGAAGTTGACCATTTGCAGATATGGGAGGATATTTCATTCGGCAAAGGTCCTATGATATCGCCGGCGATGGTGAAAGAGTTTATGTGTCCGTACATTAAGCAAGTGGTTGATTTCTTAAAGGCACGCGGCGTAAATATCATTCTGCTCGATACTGATGGCGACTGTAATTCTATCATCCCGCTGTTTATGGAAGCCGGCGTTACCGGTATGTATCCATTTGAAACTCACTGCGGAATGGATATTGTAAAAGTGCGCAAGCAGTATCCCAAACTGCAAATTTTAGGCGGCATCCCTAAATCGGAAATACAACTCGGCAAAAAACGCATAGATGAAATTCTTGAGCCTGTTGAAAAAGTTCTAAAAACCGGCGGCTATATCCCATTCGGCGACCACTTTATTCCGCCAGATGTGAATTTTGAGAATTTCAGTTACTATCGAAACAAACTTAACGGCCTGATTAACGCCAAAGGCGACCTCTAACAAAAAATATCGGAGTTATTATGAACCATCGAAATGCAGCGGGAAATTTGGCGATAGATGAATCTCACATCAACGGTTTTTTTGTTTGGAAAGTGGCGTTTATCGCCGCAATGGGCGGACTGCTTTTTGGCTATGATTTTATGGTCATTGGCGGAGCGACCATATTTTATGAAAACTTTTTCCATTTAACGGGCAGGCCCGACCTGCTGGGACTAAGTGTCGGCTCTTCGCCTGTCGGATGTATTCTTGGTGCGGCATTTTCGATGTTTTTCTCGGATTTATACGGGCGAAAAAAACTGCTGATATGGGCATCAGTTCTTTTCGGCGTATCTGCTGTAGGAACCGCGATGGCAGGAAATTTTGTGGCATTTAATATCTTTCGTCTCATCGGCGGCGCTGGCATTGGGTTGGCTGCGAATCTCTCACCTATGTATATCGCAGAAATATCGCCGACAAGTTATCGCGGAAAGGTAGTTACGACAAACCAGTTTACTATAATGATTGGTATTGTGCTTTCGCAAATTGTAAATCTATTCGTGCAACAGCATGGTGAAAAAATCGGCTTGACTGCTTCCGGTATGTCATGGAATGAGGTTATGGGGTGGCGATGGATGTTTGGTTTTATGGCAATACCTGCGATAGGTTTTTTTGCATTGATTTTCACCGTGCCGGAAAGTCCAAGATGGTTAGTCAAAAAAGGCAGAAAAGAAGAGGCTGAAAAAGTGCTCGCGATGGTCGGCGGCGCATCATACGCAAAAAACGAAGTGGCCGACATTTCCTCAACGATATCTGACGAGGAAATTGCCAAAATAAATATAAGAGAACTTTTTGAGCCTAAACTTTTCAAAATTATTCTTCTTGGTATGTTCCTCGCTGTCATTCAGCAATGGAGCGGCCTTAACAGCATCTTCGCGTATTCACATCAGATATTCAAAGATGCGGGTATCAGCGTTTCTGGGACAATGCTTTCTCTGGTTTTCCAGGGCCTTACAATGCTCATATTCTGCGTGGTGGCGATGTTTATTGTTGACCATATAGGCCGAAAGTCTCTTATGATTGTCGGCACACTCGGAATATCAATAATACACCTGCTTATAGGCTTGAGTTTCCATTATCAAAAGACCGGCATTTTGGTTGTCGTTCTTGTGATGATTGCGATTGCTCTCTACGCTATGACACTTGCGCCGATTGTGTGGGTCTTGCTTTCCGAACTTTTTCCAAACAGAGTTCGCGGAGTAGCAATGGGTATCTCCGTCGTGGCGTTATGGGTGGGATATCTCATTTTGACTTATACGTTTCCGATAATGCGAGAACAAATCGGCATCGCGAAAACATTCTGGATATATTCGGCGTTTTTGTTTGTTGCCTTTTTGGTTATCTGTTTTGCCCTGCCTGAAACAAAGGGTAAATCACTCGAACAAATAGAACGAGATCTTTTCGGCAAACACAAACTGTAAGAGAATGGTTTTGCTAACAGGAGATAAGTATGAGTATTAAAGGAACGAACCGAGTTAAAGCAAAAACAGTTCTTGAAAGAGAGGAAATCAACGGTAAAATGGGTGTCAAATGAACTGAAGATGCCTTTTCATAGAAAAATATTTTTGTGTCATTTTGGCTGACGACATCTATTTATACCAGCTCATCCAGATAGAGTCATATTGAAAGAAAAGAAAAACTATGAAACATTACACAATAGGCCTTGATTACGGCTCTAACTCTGTTCGCTGTATTCTTGTAGATGTTAAGAATGGTAAAGAACTTATTGCCGATGTTTTTGGTTACCCAACCGGCAAGATGGGCATAATGCTCGATATGGCAGACCACAATATCGCCCGTCAAAATCCACAGGATTATATTAATGGTCTGGAAACAACCGTAAAAAACGTAATTAAGGCTGCGAAAAAAGCTGATAAGGACTTCGATTCATCCAAAGTTATCGGCATTGGAGTCGATACTACCGGTTCAACCCCTATTCCGGTAGATGAGCATGGAGTTCCGCTTGGCATGAGAGATCAGTTTAAAAAAAATCTTAATGCCATGTCGTGGCTGTGGAAAGACCATACAGGCTATGCCGAGGCGGCTGAAATTACAGCCCTTGCTAAAAAAATAAGGCCTCAATATCTTGCCAAGTGCGGCGGGACATATTCATCGGAATGGTTTTTCAGTAAGATACTTCATTGTTTGCGTGTTGATGGCAAGGTTTTTGACGTAGCTTATACATGGGTTGAGCATGCTGATTATATGACCGGCTTATTAACAGGCACAGGCAATCCAAAATTGATTAAAAGATGCAGATGCGCCGCAGGTCATAAGGCAATGTTTAACGACAGCTGGGGCGGGTATCCGGATAAAGAATTCTTATCCAAACTTGACCCTAAACTCGGCAACTTTCGAGATACGTTAAGCGATAAAACTTATGCAATTGGCACTGCGGCAGGCAATCTGACTAAAGAATGGGCACAAAAACTTGGCCTGCCTGAAGGCATTCCAGTTGCGATGGGCGCTTTTGATGCTCATCTTGGCGCAGTCGGCTCCGGTATTAGAAGCGGCAGTCTTGTTAAGATTATCGGCACAAGTACCTGCGATATGGTTGTAGCCTCCAATTCAGAAAAACTGCCGGATATTCCTGGTATATGCGGGATTGTTGACGGGTCAATATTGCCTGATTTCCTCGGTCTTGAGGCTGGTCAATCTGCTGTCGGCGATATTTTCAACTGGTTTGTAAATTATATCCAGCCCGGAGGCAAAGAGGCAGGCGACCATATTGCTCTGACTGAAAAAGCTGCAAAGCTTAAACCGGGACAATCCGGTTTGCTTGCATTGGACTGGAATAATGGCAATAGAACTATTCTTGTTGACCAGCGATTAACAGGCCTGCTGCTTGGCCAGACACTTCATACAAAACCTGAAGAGATTTACAGGTCGCTGATAGAAGCAACCGCTTTTGGAGCGTTGACAATTATCAATCGTTTTGAAGAATACGGCGTAAAAATTAACGAAGTTATCAACTGCGGCGGCATAGCAGAAAAAAATTCAATGCTTATGCAGATATATGCAGATGTTACCGGCAGAGAGATGAAAGTTTCGCGTTCAACACAGACCTGTGCGCTGGGTTCTGCAATTGCGGCAGCGGTAGTTGCTGGCAAGGAAAATGGCGGCTATGACAATTTTGCCGATGCCCAAAAGGCCATGACTGGCGTTAAGGGAAAAACATATAAGCCGATAAAGCAAAACCATATCGTATATTCAAAGTTGTATAAGCTTTACAGACAGGTTCATGATGCCTTTGGCACAGAAGCTTACAGTGGAAAACTTTATAATGTAATGAAAGATTTGCTGGAAATCAAAGAAAGCAGCAGGGATTAATTATGATAGAAGAATTAAAGATAAATGTCTGCCGAGCCAATATTGAGCTTAAACAGCAAAATCTGGTCTTGTACAGCTGGGGTAATGTCAGCGGTATCGACCGTACTGCGGGCATTGTCGTAATAAAACCCAGTGGCGTGCCGTATAATGAACTTACGCCCGACAAGATGGTCGTGGTTGATATTGCTGGTAAGATTATTGAAGGTACATTGAAACCGTCATCCGATACACCGACACATCTTGAATTGTATCGTAATTTCAAGGAAATCGGCGGAGTATGTCATACCCATTCCTGCTATGCGACAATGTGGGCGCAGGCCTGCCGTGAAATTCCTTGTTTTGGCACCACTCATGCAGATTATTTTTACGGAGCAGTGCCGGTGACCGAGCAACTCACTGACAATGATATCAATGGTGAGTATGAATTTAACACCGGCAAGGTAATTGTGCGACGATTTGCGGAGATTGATCCGCTATCAATGCCTGCGGTGCTGGTGGCAGGGCATGGGCCGTTCACATGGGGTACAACGCCGATGGCGAGTGTCGAATCGGCGATAGTACTGGAAGAGGTGGCAAAGATTGCTGCTGGCACACTTACCATTAATCCAAACCAGAAAGCTATCAAGCGGATACTACTTGACAAACATTATTTGCGTAAACATGGTAAAGATGCTTATTATGGACAAAAATAGAAATGTGGCAATTATGAATAAGCAAACATTCGGTGTGGTCGTGAGTAATAGAGGATTTTTTATTACATTCTTGCCTGCAGAATAACAAACATTGTCAACACAACTGGATGCCGTGCGGTCAAGAAATTCATACGCATCTTTGAGTATGCGTGATTACAACAGTAATTCTTGCGATTTCAAGCATTTACGATAAATTACCAGGATGAAAACAGACGATACTTTGACACCGCCAAGAAGCTGGATAAATGTAGCTGTCATCGCTTTGGTCGCCCGGATTTTATGCTGTGAACTTGTCTTGCAGAATGAATATCTCAAGGCCGAGAACCGCATACTCAAATCGAAAGTATCAAAACGACTCAGTTTTACCGATGATGAGCGGCGTACACTCGTCGATGCCATATCTTATGAAAACTCGAGTGGCAACCAAAGGTACTGTTTCGCCTTCTTTTTACCATCATCATAAATTATAGCATTCCCGACGCTTACAAAATCTCGTTCGTTTCCTTGTGGGAGAATTCTCAAATTGGCGACTTCTTCGCGGTGGTGTGAATAATCTCGCCGACATGTGCGACCATCGGAATCAACTCTTGTGCCGTTTTTAATTTCGCGACAAGTTGCAAGAAATGGCGATGCCCTGCCGCCTCGAATTCTGCATCACACCATCTTTGTGGTACGCATAAAATTCTTCTATCATTCAGCTTTAGCTCGGCTATAATTGTCGGCCATAATTGAAAGGGATGCTATATGAAAACTCGACCATGGACAGTGCTACTGGTAATGCTGGCAGGATGGATGAACTTCACAGCCAAGTGACGCGACCAACAAAGGCTGGCGTGTTCAGAGAGTCAGTCTCTCAGTGTCCCCATAGCTTGAACGGCAGGAAAGCGGGAAGCCAAATGACCCAGATTCCAGGCAAGTCACCGGGCAGTAGCTCACAGATTGCATATTGCAACTATTTACCAGACTCGTCTTTTGTCTGGCTATTGGCTACTTTTTCTCTGTTGGTTTTGCAAGCATCACGAACTTGTTCCACCAAACGCGTAGCGATTATCTCAATATTTTTGCGAACATTGTCTTCTTTCATAATCCATACCTTAAAAAACATCAGCCTAATCAAGTGTATGCAGTAGAGTCGCTTCTGACGGAAAAAATGTTGATGGTAAAATTTATTTATCTTGTCAAGGGGCAAAATGGATGATTTATGTATACATACTGTTTTGTTGAAATTTGGGATAATTATCTGTATAATCAGGATTGTAAAATTTGTGTTACTTCACCTATGCCACAATAACAGATTTACAGCAAGTTGTGTGGTGTTGAAATTTTTTGTGTTTTACTGGCAATAAAGGCCGAAATTAAAAATTTTGTTTTGATTTTTTAAAAATGTTATCTACAAACAGCCATCCAGAAACGACATCCATGAGAAGCATAGATGTAGCCCAGAAAGTTTTTGAGGAACATGGGGACTTTATAAGAAAGACCATCCAGTTCCGTCTGGGTAATGGACAGGAAGCAGAGGATTTGTTTCAGGACATGTTTCTATTTTTAGTTTCAAAACCTTTACCTGAAGACGTTAGGAATGTTCCGAGTTTTCTATACCGTGTGATTACTACACGTGTAATAGATAAATTCAGGCATGAAACTCGTGTAAAAAATCTTATCGGCAGGTATGCTCAAGAAAAGGAGCGGGCAAATGGGGAAAGTATTAAGCATTCTTTGATTGAAATAGCGGTGGAAGAAAAATCTGAAAAAATGTTTGAATTAGTCCAGAAAAATTTGTCAAAAAACGAGGCATTGGCTATTACACTAAGATACAAACATAATTTGGATATTAGTCAAACTGCCGATAAAATGAGAATTAAACCACGGTCTGTAAGCCGCTATTTATCCGTCGGCATCAGAAAGCTCCGTTGTATTGTAAAAGGTAATTGTGAGGAAAATTTATGAAATTTGCAGATGCAACAGGTTGTGAACAAGCGAGTATTTTTTATTATGATTATATTCAAGGGGCTTTAGATAATGTAAAGCCTTCGATATTATCTCATATTGAAAAATGTGCGTTTTGCAGCAGCGAAATTGAAAGATTGAAAGCAATCTTATTCAAAACCGCAGACCAAACCGCAAATGACACAGTAAGCCGGAAAGATAAACTGACAACTACAATTCTTGCATCGCATTTTTATCTGGCTGATAAGGAAGTTACCTGCGGAATTGCGAAACAATTTATTCCCAGTCTTGCCAGTTCACTGGTTGATATAAGAGTTCCCACTCCGATTACCGCCCATATCCAAAACTGCCCATTATGCAGGCATGACCTTGAGGTTATTCGTGGGCTTAAATTAACAGATGAGCAGCTGACTCGTTTGGGACGGGTTATAACAATCCAGACATTGGGATATAATCAGGATGTTTCGCAGGAGGGAATTGATTCGCTCGACGCCATAGGGGCTGATGATAATACGCTAAATATATTGAAACAAATACTTGAACGTCAGGAGTCCGGCATTGTTACAGAGTACATAACACGAAAAGAAATTAGTACGTCCGGTCACAATGATGCTCCTACCAAACAAATCAGGGTGCATAACCACAGTCAGGCCGGTAATTATAATGGTGTCATAAGATTAGCAAAACCTTTAGTTGCTGCAGCAGCCGTAATTGTTGCAATCTGGCTTTTTGTTGGAACATTTGCTAATGCAATCGAATATAACGATATTTATGATGCTCTCAACAGGATACAAAATATTTGCCTTATGGCCGGAGAATCTGGAGCCAATGAGCCAACACAGAAAGTATGGGTGTCAAACGCTTTGGATATTAAACTGTTTCAATCCGGCAATCGCTGGATATTATGGGATATTGAAAATAAAATCAAAAAAACACAAATAACGGGGCTGGATTCTTTCGAAGTTGACAATCTCACTAATACGGAAATTGCGAGTATCAAGCAAACTATGAATATTCCTTTGGGAGTGCTGCCATTTCAGAGTTACTCTTCCCTGCCGGAGAAGTACAGTTGGAAATCGTCTGTAAAAGATAAGACCGTCTTACAGGTTCAAAACACTTATGTTTACGATTTGTTATGGACAGACAATACAACTAATAACCGTGTAATTTCATACAAGTGGCGTGCCTACATAGACAAAGACACTATGTTGCCCAAAAGAGTAGAAAATTGGCGAAAACAATCTGCCGAACAGTATGAATTGACAGGCTGGACAACTATAACATATCCAACCACGCAGGAAGTGAAAGATTTGATTTCTTCTATCGCCCCTGCTGGGAAATGACTTGATTAGGTATCCATGTCTTATAAATGGCTGGGTAGATATTTTCTTTAGGCACAAATAATTCCTCTGCCTTTAGCTGTTTAGTATGGCCGTCAGCATAACCGACATTAACAGTTTTCCTTAAGTGCCGTCCATTGATAGCGTCATTCCTATGCTCTGGGTATAAAGTTCTTTGAGAAATTGCCTTAATACCCGGTACATAAAACGAGCGTTCTCTGATAGTTTCGTATGGTTTAACTTTCGAATCGGTTACTCCCTGCCAGCTTATCAGGCTGTAACCACTGTCAACTATCAGCAATTTACTTTCCGGCCTCGAAATTTTGGACGCACCAAAAGGATTGCCAACATATTCTCCTGATGAGTGTGGAGTGTTGGCATCTTTACATATTGCTCGATTAACCCCATAATTACCACATAGGATATTAGGTTTGGTGGAAATGTCCTGCACACCTCTTGATGGACACCATAAAACACGGCTGTCTGTTTTTGCCGCATCAAAAGTATAACCCAAAAGTTGAAACCACCACTTACCTGCTTTGTCACGTGAAGGAACGCCCGCACAATTTCCTGCTGAATAACTCATTGATGCATCATCATTAACCCCGTATGGAAAAACGCTGTTCTGGTTCTCATATAATGCCAGCGAAATCTGAATTTGCCTTATATTTGAGGAGCAAATCACAGTCCTTGCCTGCAACCGTGCTGCCCGCAAAACAGGGAGAAGCATTGCCATAAGCAAAGCAATTATGGCAATTGTGCCAAGCAACTCAACAAGAGTAAAAGCAAAACGCCTCATAAATTGCCCATTTTATCATAAATTAGCCAAAGGTAAAGTAGCAGTGTCAATTTTTTAGCAAAAAGTTTTTTTAAATCAACATTTATTCTGCCAAAATCGACTTATACTTCGAAACCGTGTCCGCCGAGGTGTATGGGAAATGCAATCGGAGGGCGTTGATTTATGCGGCCGTTTCAAATGGAATTGTCCCGGTCGGATGTCAAGATAGGCACAGATTCAGTTCTGTGCCTGTCCTCCTCTTGGTACAGTTTGGATTGGGGTTGATATAAAAAAACGTGAGGCTGGGCCCGCCCGGCGTGGGTGGCGACACTGGCTGTGATCGTAGTCACCCGGCCTCTGTTTTTTTATCAATGGTGAACGAGCAGACGGTATATTTTTCAATTTTGGCAATGATTATGGTTGTCGTGCTAACCGCAGATATTTACCAGCAGGCACGAATTTTGTGTTGACGCCATTCGGTAATAAGTGCGCAATTACCTGGGTAATAGGGGTCTTCACCGCACAACGCAGATAAGCTGCCTATAAGCCCGGTACCTGTACATTCTCCTCCATTTACATCCTCTTTGCAGCCATTGCGGCCGTACCAGACTGTATATCTGCCGATACACGGTATAAGAGGGCTCGGAGTTTCCTGGCAGAACTCAACGTCATACACCTGGAGCACCTCAGTGCAGGAATATTTCCCAAAATCTGTACCGGAGGCTCCAACTATTTCTACCAAGTCGTTGTCTGAAATATCAGTATAATTTTCCTGTATGCTCATCGATTTATCTGAAACAAATAAAACAACCGTGTTTGTGTCTATGCCTGCGGAAACAAATTTTTCAAGCGGAATATCATAACACAATCTATTTCCAGCCATATCTATAACCCACACATTGTCGTTTTCAATGTGGCTGAAGACTACATAATGTTTTTCCCATGGCAGATATACTATTGGCTTGTAATTTGTCAACTTGTTTAATGCCCGAACATTTATTCTTGCTGCCAGACTTTGTAACCCCATCTCTCTGACAAACACCTGCATATCCAACAAGCTGGTACCTGCTTTAGAGGTGTCAACCAATACCGCAAGGTTATTGTCAGTAATATTGACTTCAAGTGATTCCATTACATATTTTAAGGCCGAGGTGGCACAATTTTTATTATATCTGCCATCAGACTTGCTCATAGCCGCTAATTTTTTCTCGACTAATTCCTGCGCATTAATCATAGGTGAGTACTGACATAGCAATGAAATGTCTGAACCGGAGCGATACTCTATCAGTGTGTCTTGCTCATAGGAAACAACAAAAGCAGCATCCCTTGGCTTTTCTATGTTTATACTATCGAATACCCAGTAGTCATAGGAAATCAACTGTCCGGAGTTTTGACAATCCGCATATCTTTCAATCAAAATTGTAGCAGGAATCCACCTCCCGCCTTTCAGCACATAGTTTGAGTATTCCTGTGAAATACAGGATTTGTTGGCAGAACTGCTAATTACATTCTGCACCACGGCATAGTCTTTCGCCTTGTCTAATATCATAGACAGCTTGATGCCAGTGGAATTTTTTATAGTTAGACGAATAGCCGGCTGTCCATTGTTTTCTATCTCGGCTGCATCAATTTCATTATCTATCAGTTTTTCATACGCATAGAATCCATACCCCCACGGGACAATTCCAGCCGTCAGACAACCCGTTACCGTTGGCGGTGTGTCCGTTATATTATCGGTTGAAATTGCTGATTTGGATTGTTTGAAATACATATTGTATCTTTGGCCATCCCAGACATATACGTTTCTTTCATTCAAGTACGAATCTGGCCTGGCCAGAGAATTGGGTTGCCCATCAACAGCTTCGGAAACAACATCGACTTCCCAGTTGAATTTATTTCCATCATACTTGATTGATTCGGTGGATTTTATTGTACGCTTTTCCGCCATGTTAAATGATTCATGAGTTGCCTCTATTGTCCCCTGTGGAATCCACGCCCAGCGGAGGGTACTTGTCAAATGGCTGATAAGTTGTACGGTTTCGCTCCGGCTAAGTGTCCTGTCCGCAAAAAGCGACGACGACATCACAAAAACCCAAATAAATAACATCGCGATAATTCTGCTGTTCATAATATAAACCTTTTAAAATTTTTTATTAAATTACAGGCCTTCAGTACGTTTCTGCTGAATTTTCGATACTCTTTATAAACTCATTCCAGTCATTTTCGCTTATGCTTTGACTGATGTTGGGGTCTGTCTTCCATATTTCCTCAAGCCAGTCAATCATTTCGGTAACATCAAAGCTTTCAGATGCCGAGTCGATTGCTGATTCAAGACTTTCACTTTGAGAATCCAAACCGCTGCTGGGAACCATCATCATTTGCTGCGAAGGAAGAGCCTGATGAATTATAATACTTTCTAATTTAGGATATAAGGCTGAATAATCTTTCAAAGTCAGAATCACATCGCCTTCTCCCTGACAGGTAAATACAAAACTGGCCAGATTGCCATCGTTAACATCCGAAAACCAATTAACTGCTGATAAATAAATCCCCTCTGTCTGTGCATAACCAGGCCCTGCATAATCATAATAATCATCTCTTGGCTCCGCAAGCAATCTGGCCGTACTGTTGTTCCATGTGTTTGAATCGCTGCCGCTGTATTCTCTGTTGTCAATACTGCCGAGATTCGTGTCGGAAATTATCACATCCGTATCGAAAGCTATAAGATGCCCTTGTTCTGTGGTTGTCATTCTAAGATACAATGTGATGCTCTCGTTCACATCAATAGTGATTTCATTATTATCGTTAATGTCAACAAGACGAAGTATAATATTGGGGTCAACAAGCGGCTCATTGGGTTCGTTTGGTTCATTCGTATCCGGCGGTTCAGTATTATTAGTATCACCTGGTATTGCCGGCCAGAGCCAAAAATCCATAAATCCACCTAAATCCACCAAATTGATGTTACCATCTGAATTTAGGTCGGTTTTGTCGCACCAATTAGGGTCTGCACAATCAGTTCTGCCCCAATTTAAGGCCAGAGTTGTATAATCCCTAAAATCCACCTGACCGTCGTTATTGAAATCTCTGCTCTGCACCTGTGTGAAAACAATATAATAATTTGGGTCATCCCAGCTTATGGCATAATCATAAAAGCCCACATAGCAATTGCCGGGTTCATTTGCTTCATAATCAACGATAAACCAGTTGCCAATCTGTACGCTGTTAGGTTCAGAATTTCCATCTACCGGATAGAAATTAAATAGCTCAAACCCCCATATTGAAGAGTCTTTCCAGCCGGTTACTTTTGCAAGCAATCCTGCATCTTCCAGATGCGAACCTGTATAGTTCCTGGTATTTGCATCATAATCTCGTGCTGAGAGCGTTCCCAATGCCCGGTCGTTGCCATCAATATACAGACCGCCGCTCCACATATCATTGTTATCTGAACTAACCACAAGGGCAAGTTTTGTACCCACCATTATGGGCCGGTCATTAAATGGTGTTGTTCCGTCCGACTCATAAACAGACAAATCGACCTGCCCCAATACTAATGAGGCAAAAATAACGACTATATAAGTGCAATATCTTGACATATTTTAATTCCAGCTCGATGTTATCTTAAATATCCTCCTGTTCGACGCAAACGAGAGCAGATAAATACAAAAGTTCTATTCATAGTCAGCTTTCGCACTTTTAAAAGGTGAAAAATCGGCTTTAATGGTCTCAAAAAGACGATTATGAATTAATGTTACTTTCGGGAAAAGCCCCGTAAGTGATAAAAAAACATAAAAGCAACTCATGTGCCATTTTACCTATCTTTATATTTTGAAAAAGTGCGAAACTTAACTCATATCATAAGTCGTAAAAAAACACGTTGGTGTTGACGGAAAAATGAATAATTACAAAAAATGATGCCATTTTGAAATGCGGGACAGAATTGTTCATCAAAAAGTTAGGAAATGCCAAGCATCGAACATCAAGGTGCCACCGCTGTATATGTTTCCATATCTCCCACCCTGCCTTGTCCAGAAGTAGAATACTCTCTCCTGCGCGCGTAGTTACACGCAATAGATGCAATCCAGTGCAATGTGGTGCAATACTTGCAATGCTTTTTAGAAACAACTTGTAATTTGTCGTGAATTATAGCTCATTGTGGGTAAATGAGTTACGTAAAAAAGCCGAAATTCGCAAGTTCTGAAACGTCACCGCATGGCATGCAAGAGGTCGCAAGTTCGAATCTTGTTGGCTCCATTTTGTAAGCCCTTGTAAAACAATAAGTTATAAAGACTTTTTGTGGGTGTTCGCTTAAAATAGTGTTATATTTCAAGAAATTCCCTGTATTTGTCCGATATTTGCAAATTTTTGATGAGTTTTGGCGATTTTAGCCACGAATTTCGAGGGTTTTTACGGATTTTTACAGGTTTTGATGTGGTTTTTGCAGGTTTTTATTCAGGACTAAACAATTCTGGATTTATCAGTAACGCGTGGACAGCAGATCTGTCCACCCTACGGGCTGCGCAATATTTACAAAAAATCATAAAAAATATATTGACAGGAATTTTCTCAAAGTTTATAGTATCCATATTAAATCCATAGGAATAATAGGATAATAAATAATAAGAACGAAAAAATTATAACTGAAATCGCACAAGCCGTTGCAGGACAGGGCTATCGACTGGACAACGTTCGGCGCAACTGATACAATACGGAATCGTTTGGAACTTTGTGTTCAGCACGCAATACGCATTCTAAAATGAAAATCAAAAATTAAAAATAAAAAATGCGGATTCGGCCTAAAGGCCGAAGCTGTTTTTATGACCCTGCCATACAAGATGGCAGGGCTAAACAAAATTTTAAAATAATAAAACGCGTGGACAGCAAAGCTGTCCACCCTACAAAACTGAAAGCTGAGACTATTTTAAAGGAAAAAACATGAGCAAAATAGACAGTAAATTGAAATTAGAGACAATCGCTCTGCACGGCGGACAGGAAGCAGACCCGACGACCGGCTCGCGGGCAGTGCCGATTTATCAGACGACATCGTATCAATTCAAAGACGCCGACCACGCGGCAAATTTGTTCGGACTTCGCGAGTTCGGCAACATCTACACCCGCCTGATGAACCCAACGACAGACGTGCTGGAAAAGCGCATCGCCCTGCTCGACGGCGGAGTCGGCGCATTGGCAACGGCAAGCGGGCAAGCAGCGATTACGCTTGCGCTGCTGAATATCGCACAGTCAGGCGACGAGATTGTATCGGCAGATAATCTTTACGGCGGGACGTACAACCTTCTGCATTACACGTTCGCAAAGTTCGGCATAAAAGTTAATTTTGTAAAGTCAAACGACCTGAACGGTTTTCAGAAAGCGATTACGCCAAAGACGAAAGCGATTTACGCGGAGTCAATCGGCAATCCGAAATTAGACGTGGCGGATTTGGAGGGCATCGCAAACGTGGCGCATAAAAACGGGATTCCGTTTGTTTTGGATAATACGGTATCGCCTTATCTGCTTCGGCCAATTGATTATGGCGCTGATATAGTCGTTTATTCGGCGACGAAATTCATAGGCGGCCACGGCACAAGCCTCGGCGGACTGATTGTCGATTCGGGCAAGTTCGACTGGACAAACGGCAAATTCCCTCTAATCGCAGGGCCTGAACCGAGCTATCACGGGCTGAACTTTGTCGAGGCTCTGAAGCCATTGGGAAATATCGCTTATATTATCAAAGCGAGAGTATCGCTGCTGCGAGACCTTGGGCCTGCGTTGTCGCCTTTTAATTCGTTCCTGTTTTTGCAGGGATTTGAGACGCTGCATTTGCGGATGCCGAGGCATTCGGAAAACGCACTTGTCGTAGCGGAGTATTTGAGCGGGCATCCGAAAGTTTCGTGGGTGAATTATCCTGGATTGAAATCAAGTCCCGAAAGAGAAAGAGTAAAGAAATATCTGCCTAAGGGAGCCGGTGCGATTTTGGGTTTTGGAATTAAGGGCGGGCTTGAAGCGGGTAAAAAGTTTATCAATTCGCTTGAACTTATTTCTCATCTTGCCAATGTCGGCGACGCGAAGACGCTGGCTATTCAGCCGGCAACGACGACGCATGAGCAGCTTTCGCCTGCAGAACAATTAGCAACGGGAGTAACGCCTGATTTTATTCGTCTGTCAATAGGCATCGAGAATGTTGACGATATTATCAATGATATTGAGCAGGCATTGCAAAAAAGTTAAAAACTAATGCTACTCTGCGAAGTAGCGACTTCGCTACGAAGCACGAGAAGTGAAAAGTGAAAAATTATAGAATCGCCTTCCGTCTTCGCTACGCTTCGACGAGACAGGGCGGCGATGAGATTTTAATTGACCGCTCCATTATCCACCGTCGCTAAAGCTATGGCGGGACGTGCTGTCGCGGCTCTGATTACGTCGTCGTTCTCCTCGGCTGCGTTCGGAATGACGGAGACGCACAGCCGTGCATCTTTACGAAACACCCTGCGCTTCCGTCTTCGCTGCGCTACGCCGCGACAGGTTCGCGTGGGCTCTGATTGTGGGCGAACACATAGGTTCGCCCCTACGAACCCGCCGAATCCGTCTTCGTCTGCGACTACGCCGAGACAGGTAAATCGGCGGGCTAACTACCGCGTGGACAGAAAATCTGTCCACCCTACACGCTGTGGAATCGCCTTCCGTCTTCGCTACGCTTCGACGAGACAGGGCGGCGATGAAGTTTAAATGACCCCGCCAAAGTATTGGCGGGGCTAACCTGCGCGGGAATAGTTTTTTTGGAGTAAAGAAATGGCAAAGATATATGAAGACATCACAAAGACCATAGGACATACGCCTTTGGTAAAACTAAATAAAATCGCTGAAGGAACGAATGCAACTATTCTGGCAAAAATTGAATCATTCAATCCGCTTTCAAGCGTTAAGGACAGAATCGGCATAGCAATGATTGAAGAGGCGGAAAAAAAGGGGCGGCTACGAAGAGATTCTGTAATTATCGAGCCGACAAGCGGTAATACCGGAATCGCTCTGGCGTTTGTGGCGGCGGCGAAAGGATACAAGCTGATTCTGACGATGCCGGAAACGATGAGTACGGAAAGAAGGCAACTTCTTAAAATTTTTGGCGCAGAGCTTGTTCTTACCGATGGTACAAAAGGTATGAGCGGCGCAGTTGCGAAAGCTGAAGAACTTATCAAAGCAACGCCAAACAGTTTTATGCCGCAGCAGTTCAATAACCCCGCCAATTCCGAAGCGCATCGCAGAACTACGGCGGAGGAAATATGGGACGACACCGACGGTAAAATCGATATTCTCGTCGCCGGCGTAGGAACCGGCGGAACAATCACGGGGGTATCGGAAGTAATCAAAAAAAGAAAAAAGACATTCAAAGCAATCACGGTAGAACCTGATTCATCACCCGTTTTGAGCGGCGAAAAACCCGGGCCGCACAAAATTCAGGGGATAGGGGCAGGATTTATTCCAAATGTTCTCAATATGGAAATAATCGACGAGATTATCCGCGTAAAAGACTTTGACGCAGGGGAAACGGCAAGACGATTGGCTAAATCGGACGGCATATTGGCCGGCATCTCCGGCGGCGCAGCGCTGTGGGCGGCTCTGGAAGCGGCCAAACGAAAAGAAAACAGCGGCAAACTGATTGTAGTTGTTCTGCCAGATACGGGCGAACGATACCTCTCAACGTGGCTGTTTCAGTAGGCAGTAGATTGCTTCGTCAGCCTAAGGCTTCAGAGATGACATTGTTAAAAAAGTGAAAAAATAAAAGTGAATAATGAATAAGTAAACTTTCGCATTTTTCATAATGTTTTAAGCGACAGAAGTCTGTGATTGAAGATGTAGAAATGAGCGAAACTCTCTCATTTGTTGGAAGTTTGTGAAAATCCGTGCCTGGCGCTATGTCATAACCATTTTCAGAATCTCCAAGTTCGGGGTCATAAATATATGCAAATGGAACATTCGTACTTCATAATCACAATACTCCCTGGAAATTAACCGAGCTTGATATTGATATAGTTGTTCGAGCGGATCCCTTAATACACGGTTTGACAGATTTCCAAATGCAAATAGAAGAACTTTGCAGCGAAATTGCAAACGCGGGAGCAAAACAACTGGCGGTCAGCTATCTATTCCTGCGACCAGCCATTAAAAAAAGTCTGGAGTCGAACATTTCTGATAAGAAGCTGCTCGCAAAAATTATTGATTCCTATAAAACAGGCTGCAAAATTAAAATTGGAACTGGCAATTCTGCGGGAGTAGCTTTACCAGCAGATATTCGAAATCAACTATATGAACACATCCGAAAAACAGCCCAGCAGTTCGGTATATCCGTCCATATCTGTGGCTGTAAAAATAATGACATAACTTCAGAATCATGCAATATCACAAAACCACAAAGTAGTGATCAGATTGGTCTATTCTAACATCG
>MHXU01000036.1:0-223 GCA_001824555.1 Planctomycetes bacterium GWC2_45_44 | reverse complement strand
CACAATATCGTCGGCTTAAAAGTTCAGTTTAGGGACAGTGGAGCAGTCAAAAATAGTAAGCTTTCCATAACTGCTTATTTTATAGATAGTTGTGTTTTATTCATTGCGAATATTCGGAGAGGCTTGCACTCTACCGCTATTTCGATTGTAACTGTTGTATTTTAAAAGTGTTATAAAAAACAAAAATATAACGGAGAGGGCGGGATTCAATCTGCCCTCTTTC
>MHXU01000035.1 GCA_001824555.1 Planctomycetes bacterium GWC2_45_44 | reverse complement strand
CATTATCGACAGGAATCGGGCAAAGCCTTCTATGTCGATTCTTTCGATTGTCATACTGGCATCCTGATTTTTCTGGCCGCCTTTGGTTTTGCGCACAGGCGAGGAGCTTAATCTGTAATTTGACGGCGAAATTCTGCAAAATTTCGTTACCTGGTCTATCGCGGTGGTATAATCGAATTCATCTTTGGTTTTTTTGGCGTTTGCATACTCCAATCTCTGCGGGTCAAGGTCGGTAAGTATCGTGCTAATTTTCTCCTCGGCCTCCTGATACTGGGCAATCTCGTTTTTGTAATTAGTCTTTGCTCCAGGCAACCCGGCTGTCAAAAGCCAAATCGGCCACAAGCTCACAAGCACAGGCACAAGCACATAATAAAAAATCGGTTTTGTATAAATTTCTTTCATATTCCCGCCAAAATTATTTTAAATCAATGGTCAGCCTGAACTGGTCTCGATTGTCCTTAGACTGATAAGTTGAATTTGCTTTTATTAGTTTTGGATGTTTGTCAACAGCTCCGAAAAGTTCGAGATAACCTCTCGGCGACGTATTGCCGGTGATATTCATTGTTTTTGTTGTAACGACGATTTTGTCGATTTCAATATCAACATTTTTAGGCACGTTGTTGATTGCCTCAAACAAAAAAGTAAGTTTGGCCTCCACTGAATCATCGCCGCCTGCGGTGAGCAATCCGCTTTTGACATCTTTAATTCTGTTTATTTCTCTTTTCAGTTTGCCAAGAGCGTCTTTGCCGCTGACAAATCTTCCGCCGGGCATAGCGATAGAGTATTCGGCTTTGAATTTCTTCTTTAAGTCATTTCTTACGCCGCTGGTTTTTTGATATTGAATCTGCAAAAGAACACCGAGAACGATAAACACCGCCAGCAGGCAAAAGCTCATCGTTTTAACGGCCTTTTCGAGAATCATTCTTTTGCCCTGATAGGGCATAAAATCGGTTCTGAAATCGACTTTATCGCATTTGCCTATAAGTCCCGCCGCTGCGCCCGCGGCAATTATTATATCGAGGCCGTCGGTATCTGCCGGAAGTTCCGCCGAAGCGATTATCTGCTCTGTGCCGAACGGCTCAACCGCAACCGACACGGATTGTCCCAGTTCAGCAACATTAACTTTGCCGGTCGAATCATAAATTAAGGTTTTCTGAATATCTCTGCCGCCAATGGTAGAAACGGTCGAGAACATAATTTCTCTGGCAACGAGATTGGTTTTATTTTGACTTTCGGCGGTTAGAAATGCTCTGATTTGAGCGTTGCCGACCTGCGGCGGCGGCGAAATAATAAAACATTTTTCTTTGGATACCGCCATCAGCATTGTTTTGATTTCCTGGCCGTATCCGGGCAGATGACTCAAGATTCTGCGAAGACATATCGAATCCGGCTCAATACTCACAGGGTCGAGTTTGCTGCCTGCCAGAGATGTAATTATCTCGGACACTACAGATGCGCCTGCGGCATAAACAGAAACTTCAGAGCCGGAAACGCCTTTTGAGGCAAGCTCAAATGCCACAGCGGTCTCGGCGGCATTGACGGCAAGCGATTCTTCGGCATCGAATTTCACGGTTTGCGATATTTGCCGGTATTCGGTAAATTCCGAGTGCAAAACCTGCTGTCTGTATAATCTGCAATCCAGAGCGACAGCGACATCGCTGAAAAGAAGCTGTTTTTCCGTACAGCCTGCGGCGATACCCTTTGCAGCCTCGGCGAAGCTGAAAAGTGTCCCTTCGGCCGGGGCAACGGCAACTGAAAACTGTTCTGCGATTTCAATTTTTCCGCCTGCCCTGCCGATTAGAACAATCGTCGCCCTGCTCGGCGTAATATAAATCCCAAGTGTTTTATTTTGTTCCAAAAATTTTACTCCAATTATTCTAACTTCTGACTTCTAACTTCTCTATTCTATTATTATACCTATTTTCTGAAATTTGCCACCTTCCTTTTTAATTCCCGCTGTGGCGCAGACCACGGCCGTGCCGCTTGCGGCCTTTACGCGAACCGAAAAGAAATCGCTTTTTGCCGTTATATAGGGTTTGCATTTGTCAATCGAACCCGTATAGCTCATAAGTCTTTTGCTGATGTCGTTGACATCTTTAAAAGGTTCAATCCTTCTTTCTTTTATTATCGCATCGGCGATTTTGGTCGCGTCTCCGCCGAATGTGAACGCCGATTCCAGCACGTTCCTGGGGGCGGTATTGATATTCACCTTGTCCGTTCCCCATAAGCTGATATATTTTAGAGCGGATTCACTGCGGTTTTCATCCTGATTGACGGGCATTGCGAGCGTTTCGAGGTCGAGCATAGGACTGTGCATAATTTTGGCAAAATCCATTGTGTGGCCGATTTGAGGCCTTGTCTGCTGAACGGTCTGCGGCTTGGCTCTGCGGGATGATGCCCTCCGAGAGGCTCTTCTCCTGGCTGCGGAGGTATTATTGGCATCAGAAGCCGTCTTCGGCTGCGCGGAGACCGTAACAACTGACTTCAGCTCAACGCTGAAAGTCTTGATTTCCTTTATATCTCCCAGTTCTTTTATAAGAGGGTCAATATCGCTCTGCGTCATCTGCATCCATTCGCAAAATATAACAACTGCGGCTTTTGTTTCGGCTTTGACTTTCTCGTCAGACGAAATACCCCAGACAAGAGGCAGTTTTGCATTCTCGTCTATGACTTCTATCGTAACTTTTGTATCGCCGAAGTCGAGTTCGACCGGCTCTGTAACATAAGGCCATTTCGGCCCGTAAGGCCCTCGTACATAGAGATTCTGCGTATTGGCATCATTTACGTCATTGTAATCGTAAGACATATTAGCAAAATAATCGTCCAATCCATTGGCATCGTTTATGTCGCCGGAATCATACATTGATTCAATGTCGGTCATCATGCTCGATGGCGTACTGTTGCCATCGTTCGACGAGTCAGCGTTCATCTTAATTGTCGAAAAACCATTTTTGCTTATGCCGTTCGCATCGAATGTCGTTCCTAATTGCGCCGCCCATTGTTCCATCATTAGGTTGTATTCTTCGTCGCTCATTGTGAACAGGTCTGAAAAATCCGGCTCATTCGGTCTGGAAACATAATTAACATCATTATCTCCGATTGTCGCCAGAGCGTACTTAATGCCCGATTCGGCAGCGTATCTGGCATTCTGATAATCAATGGCATATTGCAGTCTGTGTTTCCACTGACTTATCGCAGAGCTTACACGCCAGACAATAGCGGTCAGAATCACCAGTACCACTATCACAAGCACCAGAGCTGCGCCGGATTTATGCCGGGAAGAACGAATTTTAGTTTCTGCTGTTGGCATCGGGTATATTCACATTGTTTGCATTGTTCACATCATTAACATCAGGCAGGTTCACGTCATTCATATCGTTAAAATCTATCGCTATAAACTGATAAGCGGTTGTGCGGAAGCGGTCAACGGCAATTGTCCGTGATTTTACCAATTCTTCCGGCACAGCCTGATTGCCGAGCAAATCCTGCTGGAGCGCGTCAAAGGACAGCGAGATTTTCACCGCCGGCGGCAATTGGGGGTTTTGCCAGTCACCGACGATGGTATTTCCATCCGATACCGCCTGCACCTGAAAAACCGTCGCACCCTGACAGATTGGAATATATTTTTCCGCTTCGTATTTTTCCTTAGGCTCATCGAGCATCTTGTCTTCAAGCGTATAACCGCTGTGCGAACGGTAAATTATCAATCCGTTGGCATCGGGGTCGAATCTGCTCTGCCAGACGATTTTTTCAAACACCTGCGGCTTGTTGTCTTTATCGTATATTTTATTTTCAATTACGAGTTTCGAACTCTTGTATCCACTGTCGAGTCTGTTATTGATTGTCATTGTTATATCGGATCCGCCTATGGCGACCCTGTCGATATCCTCGGCAATCCTTTGCAGGACTTCCATCGCCAAAAATCCGCTTTGCAGCCTGCGATTGATGGAGACTTCCGCCCTCCTTACGCCCATATAAATGCCTACGGCGGTAATCATAATCATCACAGAGATGACCAAAGCCGCCAGAGCTTCCGCCAGCGTAAAGCCGCGATAATCGGAATTTGTTTTTTTAATTGCCTGTTTCACGTTTCCTTACTTCTTCTAAAAATTTCTGCAGCTCCGCGTCGCCTGCGGAATCTGAACTCTGCGATTCACTGTTTGTTCGGCTGTCCTGCTGTTGAGTATCCCGCTGCGATGAATCCTGTGATTCCAAATTTTCCTGATAATTAGCACCATTGGCATCGCCGAATTGTGCCTCGTATTCCGCCAACTTTTGTTTTTGTTCAAGTATCTGCATAATCTGCTTTTGACTTAGCCCGGTGAGCCACTGCGTAAGCTCGATTTTCTGTTGTTCGCCGTTTGGGTCAGGGAATTCCGCCGAGCAAACCGCTCTCACCCACATTTTGTTCGTAATCGGCTCATAAAACGATTCTACCGTAGTTTCCCAGGTAATATCAGGATTTGTTTCGCTTGTGCCGTATTCGAGCATATCGCTTACCGATGATTTGGCCAGGAGCTGCTCCATATTTTCTCTGATGATTTCAAAGGCCTCCATTTTCGTCTGCCACACGACGACGGTATCGACAGCCTTGTTGATTATAACAAGCACTGTAGCGGCGAGCATACCGAGTATTATCAGAGCGACAGAAACCTCTATCATTGTAAAGGCGCTGCGTTTAACATTATTATGCCGAAGGCATTCCATAATTTTGATTTTTGATATTTGTTTTTTGATATTACTTTAGAATCCCATTTCGTCTTCTGTTCGGGGCGTGGGAATTACCGCGTCGCCTTCGACAATATCCGTTTTTCGGCTCAATCTGTTGACGATAATTGAATATAGTTTTCCATTTTCATCAGCGACGACGATTTTGCCGCCATATTGCCAGCCCGTTTTGCCGACCCTGAACAGAGCGGGTGCCTCATTTGTCGATTGCCCATCGTCGAACATTACATAAGAGAGCTGAAACCTGTCGTTGAACTCGCCTATGCTTCTAATTTCCTCATCGAGGATGTCTTCAACCGCGACAAGGCCGGTCATAATTTCCCGCAGCAGATAACCATTGTTGGTAAAATCAATAACTATTTCATACCGCTTGCCGGTTTGTGCCGCGCCGGTTTCTGCCATTTGAAAAAGTTTTACAAGGTCGTCTGCTCTGCCTTTAAAACTGTCAACCGCCAGAGCGCCAGACAAGTTAATCATCGCTATTGTTGTGAACAGCGAGATAATCAGCAGCACCATTACAACTTCCGCCAGCACCGCGCCGAATCTGACAGCATTTTGTCTCTGATAATGTTTCAATTTTTCGTTTCACTGATAACTATTCTTACTGCGCGTCTGTACTGTAAAGGTCGGCATCGTATTCTTCGCCGCCCTCTTCGCCATCGGCGCCATAGCTTACAATCGCGTACGGTTTTCCGCTTTCGGGATGGTCGAGATAAATAAATTCATATCCCCAGGCATCTTTAGGCAGTTCGGTCGAGTCGATATATCCGCCGGACTGGTAGCCCTGAACGTCTGTCGGCGCTTCAATCAGAACCTTAAGTCCCTCTTCTTCCGTAGGGTATCTTCCGGTATCCATTTTGAATTGCGCCACGGCATTGTGGAGCATTTTCAGATTTGCTTTTGTGGTAGTAACTCTGGCTTTATCGGTTTGTCCCAAAAAGTTCACCGCGCCGATTGCCGCCAGCAGGCCGATGATAATAATCACAGCCATAATTTCAACGAGCGTAAAACCCCTTTTGTTTTTGCATTTATTTTTCATATCAAACCTTTCTTAATTTTTTCAATTTAAAAATTTCCCGCCGAGAATCTCAATATCGGCAGCAGCGCAGCCATAGCAATCATACCGACGAAGAACGCCATTATCACAATAATCACCGGCTCGATTGCCGCGCTTAATCGTTCGATTACAATATCAGAGCCGGATTCGAGATTTTCGCTTATAGTCTGGAGCATTTTGGTTAGTTCGCCGCTTTTTTCGCCGACGGCCACCATATGCGCAATGGCGGGGCTTATAACTCCGCTCTCTCTCAAGGGTGTCGCGATGTCAGCGCCGGAAAGTATTCTGTCCCTTGCCTTTCTGACGGCATTAACCATTATGACATTGCCCGTTACCTCGGCTACGACCTTGAGCGATTCAGCCATACTCAATCCCGAACCAAGCAGCGTCGAAAGCGTCGATGCGAACCGCGATACGACTCTCTGCCTTATCAGCGGCCCGAATATCGGCAGCGAAAGCAGAAGTTTATCGCGAAAATACGCTCCCTTTTCCGTGCGAAGGAATTTACGAATAGCCCAGACAATCGCGAAAATTACAGCCGCGATAATATACCAATAATGAATCATAACATAACTCGAAGCCATAAGGGCTTTAGTAATCCACGGAAGCGGCATACCGGCTTTTTGAATTTGCGTGATAATTTTCGGCAGAACGAACGTCGTCAGAAAAATAATCGCACCCATACCGATTGTTACAATGCACAGCGGATAAATCATCGCCGTCATAATTTTAGCTTCGATTCGCCGGCGTTTTTCCATAAAATTGGAAATCGTTTCCATCGTCTTGCCAAGCGTTCCGGTCGCCTCGCCGACTTTTATCATACTTATATAAATAATATCGAAGTATTCGGTATAATCGCCCATCGCGTCGGTGAACGATTCGCCCGTAACGACACGGTCGCGCATATCCGTTACCACGTTTTTAAAACGCGCCTCGGGAATCTGCTCAATCATCACGGAAAGCGACTCGGTAAGTTTGATTTCGGAATTGAGCAAAATCGACATCTGCTTGGTAAATTCTATTATATGCGTTTTTTTCGCTTTTCCAAAAAAGCCCTTCAGACCGCTTTTAATTTCGCTTTCAGCGGCGGCCTGCTTTATATCAGTAGCGTGAATCCCCCTTGCGCGAAGCTGCTTGCGGGCGGAGTACGGACTTTCCGCCGTTACCGTACCCTTGACGGCCTTACCATTCGGCGACAACGCTGTATAAATGTATCGGGGCATAAATAAAATAGTCTCCGCCAAAGGCGGATTCCACAATTTTTAATTTTAAATTTTAAATTTTTTTTATAAGTCCGCCTGCGTTACTCTAAGCACTTCCGCAATCGTCGTTGAGCCCGCCATAACTTTTCTCGCGCCGTCCATACGAAGCGTTTGCAGACCTTTTTCAATCGCCTTTTGCTTTATCGTCCCTGCCGTAACGCGCAGGTTCACCATTTCTCTCAATTCCTCGTCCATCATCATAAGCTCGTATATGCCCGCTCTGCCTTTATAGCCTGTGTTAAAACATTTGCTGCATCCTGCTCCGACAAAAAATTCTCCGCCCGCTGCGCTGCTGCCGATGCCCAGTTCGCGAAGTTCGTGTTCCGACGGCTGATACCGCTGCCTGCATTCGGGGCAGATTTTTCTTACCAATCGCTGCGCAAGAACCGCGATGAGCGATGAACTCACAAGATAAGGCTCGACTCCCAAATCCAAAAGCCTGCTTATAGCTCCCGCCGAGTCGTTTGTGTGCAGCGTGCTGAAAACAAGGTGGCCTGTCAAAGACGACTGAATCGCCATTCTCGCCGTCTCCTGGTCTCGAACTTCTCCAATCATTATGACATCCGGGTCTTGTCGAAGAACGTGCCGCAGAGCCGTTACGAACGTCATACCCTTTTTACTCGCCACCTGCATCTGGCTGATGCCCTCAAGCTGATATTCGATAGGGTCTTCAATGGTGATGATATTTTTTTCGATGGAATTCATTCTGTTAAGGCTTGCGTAAAGCGTCGTGCTTTTGCCGCTGCCCGTCGGGCCTGTTACGAAAATTACGCCGTGCGACCTGCCGAGAATCGAATCGAATCTTTTTAAATCGTCTTCCCACATCCCAAGTTCGCTCAATCCGAACAGGCCGGTGCTTTTATCCAAAAGTCGCAGCACGCATCTTTCGCCGTAGCTTGTCGGCACGGTGCTGACGCGCAAATCTATTTCACGATTTCCCACGCGAACCGAGCATCTGCCGTCCTGAGGCATTCTTCGCTCTGCGATATCCATTCCCGCCATAACCTTTATACGCGAAACCACCAGCGAAAGCACATTTCTGTTAAGGCTAAGCGTATCGTATAGAATACCGTCAACCCTGTACCGCACCTGAATTTTGCTCTCGTAAGGGTGAACGTGAATATCGCTCGCCCTCAACTGCAGCGCGCGAAACAATATGTCATTAACGAGCCTGATAACTGGCGGGCGATTAACTACATCAAGCAGGTCGTCAGCAGTATTGACCTCATCGACAAGCCGGTCGAGGTTCTGCGAATCAAGCTCCTCCGCCACATCGTCTATAACGGTGCTTTTCTGTTCGTAAGCAACATCGATTGCCGCCGTTATTACTGTCTTTGTCGCCAGGGCTATATTGACGGGCGATTTGGTCAGCCGCGAAACATTATCAACCGAATCGGTATCGAATGGTTTTGACAAAACTACCGTAATCTCGGTATCTGTCGGAGCGTTTTTTATGCCGATTAGATAATGATGCTGCGCGTAAGTGGCCGGCACGTTTTCAATAAATTCCTTTGGCACATCGGCGGTGTCTATTTCGGAAACGAATTCTATCTTTAACGCTTCTGCGAAAAGCCGGAGAGTTG
>MHXU01000034.1:15449-22119 GCA_001824555.1 Planctomycetes bacterium GWC2_45_44 | reverse complement strand
AAATATGGTCTCAATATCTCCTGTCCTCGAGGACCAATATATATTTGGCGATTGTGGCCATGGTGAGCGGTCTTATGTGCGGCAGGAGAGTATATCCATATTTTTCCACTACGGTCGATGTCGCATGGCCGCATAGTCAGGATTTCAGTTGGGCGTGCCGCCGTAAGCAGCTGCATTTGAATAATTGCCCATATCTGGTTACTGACATATGGCTCAATTGCATTTACATGCCCCTGCGGTACTGGTTTGACAGCTTCAGTTTCCCTTGCTTTGCAGCGTCCCTTCCGCATTCCTGAAACTGCTGAAAGAGCATGAAAAACTGAGCCAGGAATCAGTTCTTCACCCACAGCCCATTTGAACATCATCTTTACACGAGCGATAGACTGATTGATATACGATCGGCTGAGGTTGTTTTTAATCATGTGACTTCGTACTGTCCTGAGGCAGCGTGGTCCAAAATCTATCGCCTTGGTATCTCCGTAAAGCCCTATTACAGGCCGCAGGGCATAACGGAAATTTGCAACCTCTCCTGAGATGGTCCCATCGCTGTGCCGGTAGTAATCCTGGTTATATGTCCAAAAGCGAGCTACCAGTTCGCTCACAGTTATTTGTGTTCCATTCGTCGATGCCTGTTTGCCGGATGACAACCACTCGGAAATGGTTCTATGGTAATTTTGGCTGGCTTCCTCAGTACCATAATGTCCCAGGTAAAAGGCCTTGCCGTTGAGTACGACATACGCTTGTCTGGTGGCTTTGTGATGCCGAAGCTTTGGTATGAAATTACTGGCTGCTTTTTCTGCGATTTTCACGGTCGCTCCTTTCAAAAAGAGTAGTACTACTGCTTTTTTAATAAGAGTTACGGCCGCGTTACCACATGGTAAGTATTCGTAAGTATTGAATTCAGCGTAACTTACAACAGGGTGAAAGACGGGATTCGAACCCGCGACCCCTAGAACCACAATCTAGTGCTCTAACCAACTGAGCTACATTCACCATAAACAAATTAAAAAGGTGCGCCGGTAAGCCAGCGCACCTTACATTCTATTGTTTTGACAAGATTCTGTCAACCGTTGACTTACTTGCCCTTTTTGGTGGTTTTTTTGGCCTTTTTGCAGGAACAGCAGCAGGCTTTATCCGCAATAACAGCTTGAGCGGCAGCCAAACGGGCAATCGGAACTCTGAACGGTGAGCAGGAAACGTAGTTCATACCGACTTTGTGGCAGAACTTAACGCTTGCCGATTCTCCGCCGTGTTCGCCGCAGATACCGATTTTCAGGTCTTTGCGGGTGCTTCGGCCTTTTTCAATACCCATTTTCACCAGCATTCCAACGCCGTCCTGGTCCAAGCTCTGGAATGGGTCGGCTTTAAATATGCCCTTGCCGCCGTCTTGTTCGCTGGCGACATAAGTCGGCAGGAATCTGCCCGCATCGTCGCGAGAAAGACCGAGCGTCATTTGTGTAAGGTCGTTTGTGCCAAACGAGAAGAACTCGGCGACTTCGGCAATCTGGTCTGCCAGCAATGCAGCACGCGGAATTTCAATCATCGTGCCAATCATATATTTTACTTTTGACTTTGCTGCCTTGATGAGACCGTCAGCCAAAGCGCGAGCTTGGTTCGCCTGTATCGAAAGTTCTTTTTTGTCGATAGTCAGCGGAATCATAATTTCCGGCAGAACTTTAATCCCGGCTTTGGTGCAGTTAATCGCGGCATTGATAATCGCCGTTACCTGCATATCGAGAATTTCAGGATATGTGATGCACAGACGACAGCCGCGATGACCGAGCATCGGATTCGATTCGTGAAGCTGTTCGCAGCGATGCTTAATTTTTTCAGGACTAATGCCTGTTACCTTGCTCAACTTGGCAACGCCCGCATCGTCCTTTGGCGTAAATTCGTGCAGCGGCGGGTCAATCAGACGAATCGTTACAGGCTTATTGTTCATCGCCTTGAATATGCCTTCAAAATCCTTCTGCTGGAACGGCAGTAATTTTGCCAGAGCCTCTTTGCGTTTTTCAACGCCTTCAGCCACAATCATTTCCTGCATAGCGAGTCTGCGTTCTTCGGTATCGAAGAACATGTGCTCGGTTCTGCAAAGGCCGATACCTTCAGCGCCCATCTTAATCGCGTTTTCAGCGTCATAAGGAGTATCCGCGTTCGTGCGAACCTTCAACGTCCGCAGTTCATCGCAATACTTCATTATCGTACTGTAAGCGGCGGGCTGTTCGGGCATCTGCAAAGCTAATTTGCCTTCATAAACATCACCTGTATTGCCGTCGAGAGTGAGGAATTCGCCTTGCTTGATAGTCTTGCCGGCGACAACCATACTCTTTGTTTCGTAGTTGATGTTAATAGCTTCGCATCCGACGACGCAGCACTTGCCCCAGCCGCGAGCGACTACGGCAGCGTGACTTGTCTTGCCGCCCGTTGCCGTCAAAATGCCGATAGCTGCGTGCATACCGCCGACATCTTCCGGCGAGGTTTCTTTTCTCACGAGCAGAACTTTTTCGCCGTCTGCGGCCATTGCTTCAGCTTCAGCAGCGGTGAATACTACCTTGCCGCTTGCCGCGCCTGGAACAGCGTTAATGCCTGTCGCGATTTTTGTTGCGCTCTTAGCGGCCTTCGCGTCCAACTGTGGATAGAACAATCTTTCAATATCTTCAGGAGTGATTCTCGCAACCGCCTCTTCTTTGGTGAGGAGTTTTTCTTTAACCATATCAGCGGCGATTTTAAATACCGCAGCGGCTGTTCTCTTGCCGGTTCTGCACTGGAGCATAAACAGTTTTTCATCCTGAACGGTGAATTCCAAATCCTGCATATCTTTATAATGCTTTTCGAGCTGCAGACGAACCTGACAAAGCTGTTTATATGACTTTGGCAGAAGTTTGCCGAGGTCTGACAGTTTCAGCGGAGTTCTGATGCCCGCTACAACGTCTTCGCCCTGAGCGTTGATAAGGCAATCGCCGTAAAATACGTTCTCGCCCGTATTCGGGTCGCGTGTAAAGCAAACGCCTGTGCCGGAAGAATCGCCCATATTGCCGAATACCATCGTTTGAACATTGACAGCGGTGCCTTTGAGGTTGCTGATTTTTTCAACCTGACGGTATTTAACAGCCTTATCAGCCTGCCAGCTTCCGAATACAGCGCCGATTGCTCCCCAGAGCTGCTCATAAGGGTCTTGCGGGAACGACTGGCCTTTCATATTTTCTGAATAGAATTTCTTGAACTGGCCGCAGAGGTCTTTCAGCGATTCTGCGTTGAGTTCCGGGTCGGTCTTAACGCCGGCCTTTTTCTTGGCGTTGTGCAGCATCTCTTCCATTGGCTCTTTTGACAGACCCATAGCCGTTGTGCTGTACATCTGAATAAATCTGCGATACGCGTCATAAGCGAAACGCGGATTATTTGTTTTCTTCGCCAGACCTTCGACGGATTTATCGTTCAGGCCGAGGTTAAGAATTGTTTCCATCATACCGGGCATCGAACGTGCCGCGCCCGAACGAACCGAAAACAGAAGCGGGTCGCTGATGTCGCCGAATTTCTTGCCCATATCTTTTTCGACTTTCGCCATATTATCGCGAACCTGCTTTTGGACTTCTTTGGAGAGCTTTCTGCCCTGTTTGTAGTAGTCTTCGCAGTTTGCGACCGAGATTGTGAATCCCGGAGGCACTGGCAAACCGGCCGCCGTCATATCTGCCAGACCTGCGCCTTTTCCGCCGAGAATCATTCTTCGCTCGGCATCTGTTTTGGCGACGCTCATACCTTCGGCTTTGCCAGCACCGAAGAAGAAAACTGTTTTTTCACTTTTAGCCATCTTGTTAAAACTCCTTTAAAATAAAGATTGTCCGCGGCTGCGGAATTAGACATTTAGAAAACTTACAATGGAAGCTAAATGAGGCGCACGAGTATAAGGATAGCCCTAAAGCCTGTCAACAAATTTTGACAATAGACTCAAAAAAGATGTTTAGTCTCCATTTTTGACATGGATTCGCCTTTCAAATCTAAAATCTGCGATTCCTCGATTATTCTCATCTTCGAGTTTATTTAGAGCATTTATATCGCCTGTGCGGATTTTTTGCGCGATGATTTTTAATCATAGCATAGCAGGCTACATAACCGATGATAGCGGCCAGAGTGCCGAGCAGTGTACAGCCTATCCATAATTCAGGCCCGATTGATTTTGTGAGCGACCAGAATCTGCCCCAATACTCTTTTGAAAATATCCCTGCTGCTATGTTGGCCGGCTTAAAAAGTTCGCTGAATATCTGATTTACCTGCTCTCTGCTCAAAGTTTTATGCGGCGCGACATACTGATAAAAAAATCTGCCAACCAGATAAGCCGGATAATAAATAATCGCGAACGTAAAAACATTACTAACCCAAATACTTACCAAAGCGGCGAATTTGTTGGCTTTCAATATCACGGTTGCCGCCAGAGCCATAAGAATATGCAGCCCTATCAGCGGCGTCCAGGCGATAAACAACCCCAGCGCAAGGCCAAGCGAAATTTTATGCGGCGAATCTTCTATGTGCAGAATCTTATATTCAAGATAACGCAAAATTTTATGTTTTCTTCTTTTCTTTTCTGTTTGTGCCATAATTTTCTTAAATTATTCCACCTGTTTGCTGATAATCTCAAAAACTTTTTCTACGCTTACATTTTTTATATCGTGGGCGGGATTTTTGCTTTCAACATCGCCGCCGCGCTTATCCGGCTCGATAGCCGCATTGCATTGCTTCCTGCCGTATACGCCTACCCTGTTCGGATTGGTATAGCCAAAGATTAAAGCCATCGGCACGCCCAGCGCCGAAGAAATATGTGCAGGGCCGGTATCATTGCTCACGACAAATTTTGCCCCGGCCAGAAGCGCAATCAATTGCGGAATATATGTACCGCCGGCAAGATTGGCTATCGGCACATCAGCCAGCTCCTTCAATTTCTCCCCAATCGGCTTTTCCGATTCAGAGCCGCAGATAACGATATTGCAGCCGTATTTCTGATAAATTTTATCCGCGAGAATAGCGAAATTTTCTATCGGCCATCGTTTGGCATCGACCGTCGCGCCAGGCACAAAAACCGCGTAATTGTTCCAGACAACGCCCATCGCCCCTATTTTTTTCTTCAGTTCCTCCATCGCTCGCGCAGCGGGAATAAGCCCGAACTGGACATCCGTCCGCTTTGCGCCTGCGGCACAAACCATATCTATAAAATAATCGACTAAATGAACGGATTGGGCTGATTGCGCAACGGTGTCGGTATAAAAAGGTTTTGTAAATTCCTGCGTTTTTGCCGGGCCGAATCTTTTTTTGCAGCCGCTTAGCCAGGCGAAAATAACGCTTCTGAACCTGCCCTGAAAGTCAAAAACAATATCGTACTTTTCATTTCTAATACATTTTACAAGCCTGACTAATTCGCCGAACGCGCTGGGCTGATACCACCATTTGCCTAATTTTTTGCGACGAAACGGCACAATCCTGTCCACGCATTTATGCCCTTCGATCACCGGCGCAAACTCCGGCCTTACAAACCAGTGAATCTGCGCATCGGGAAAATTTTTCTTCAGACAGCAAACCGCCGGCAGAGCCAAAACTATATCGCCCATCGCGCTTGGTTTTATTATCAGGATTTTTTTTATCTGTTCAGTCACTTCTAACTTCTTTATATGAATCAGCAACCGCAGTCGCTAGTCTCATCGCAACGGTCATTCGCTCAACCCTGCCAAACCATCTTCTTCTTTCTCCGTGATATATATTCAGCTCTCTGCAGTAATTAAAAAAACCTCTGTACAGGTCTGTAAAATTAACCATCCTGAACCGCGTGAGGGTCTCGGCCAGCTTCGCAAGCGTCCTTACGTTATTTTTCCCCAGATAGAGATAATTGGGCTTTATGCCGTCAAGGTCAACTAACCTGGCTCGCCAGTTTTCATCGCCGTTTTTGTACACTATAAAATTCCCCGCTTTGGAATCCCTGTGCCAATACCCCGCCTTTCGCAATTTGGCGAGAATCGAGGCAACCTGCGTTATAATTTCCTTTCGCGAACTGAATTTCTCGATAATCTCGCGATTTCTGCCGAAAGCGACATCATACAAATTTATACTGCCGGGGATATATTCCGTCAGAAGAATACTTTCCATTTCTCCAAATGCCTTTCGCCGCCACAAAGCCGCCGCCGGCAGAGCCGTGTCAATCCCTCTTGCGCTTAGCTCAAGGGCAAGATTGAAATTTCTCCGGGCTTTTGTGCCTCTTATAAAATCAAAGAGAATCCCGCCGGTAAATTTATTAGTGGTTTTCTTGAATACCAGAGACGGTTTTTTTACGCCGCATTTGAATTTTTTCATAGCGGTAATGCAATTTGAATCCGATTTGAAGACTTTTTCGGGATTTTCCGCGATGCTGTCAGGCTCGACAGCCAATTTTGCCCATTTTTCGACAGCAATTCCCCGCCAGCCGCCGGCCAACGCCAATTTAACAACTTTTTCTCTGACATAAGACTTCATAGCCCCGCATTTTAATCGAATTTAGTGTTTTATCAAAGGTCTTTTTTGAGTGATATAGCAGCGGTTACAAAAAACCGCCGACCATTTTTTTTATTAAAAAAACAAAAAACTTGCGCAAAATTTACCATTTTTAACCCCTTTTTTTAGGATATTTTTTGGGAAAATGCGGTTTATAGGC
>MHXU01000034.1:0-15439 GCA_001824555.1 Planctomycetes bacterium GWC2_45_44 | reverse complement strand
AATGCGGTTTATAGGCACAAAAACCGATTCTGGATATTAAAGAGGCGCAAGTTTTTTGCAAAAAATTGAAAGTTTTTGCAAATTTTTGAAAGAAATTTCAAATTTTGGACGACTTTTGAATGGTTTTTAATAACTTTTGATGAGGTTTTGGTGGGTTTTTGAAAGGTTTTATTCAGGATTAAATAATTCGGGAACTATTCACCACCGAGCCACAGAGAACACCCTCCTTCGCACAAGGCTACGGAGGGCAGGCAGAGGACACAGAGAAAAACAGATATAAAAAATAGTCAATAGACAGTAACTTTTAACGAACATCGAACTTCCAACGTCGAATGTGGAATCGGCATCCGTCTTCGCTGCGCTCCGACGCGACAGGTCGCCGATGACCCTCCTTCGCTATAAGCTACGGAGGGCAGAGACTGGATTTTTATTTTTTAGGGTTGAAAATTGCCTGCTCAAGATGGATAATGTCCCTTAATTGCTTTGGATTGTAATTGCAGGAAGCGGAAAGGTGAGGTTTTTGGTTTTATGAATAATGCGATAGTTGTTTTCCAGATGATTTTATGTTCAGACTGAATGATAAGGAAAAAGAACAGGTGGTCACAAATTGTGACCACCTCAAAAAGCCGAATAAGAAAAAGAGTGAATAATGAATAGTGAAAAGTGAATAGTTGAAGAATCGGCAAGGCCGATGGAATCTTATTTTTTTAGACAGGATAACAGGATTGACGAGATAAAAGGCACAAAGAACGGAAACGCTGATTACGCTGATGGCGAAGAAAATAGGAAATAAAAAACATGAACAATTTTTTGGAATGGAGAAGAAGATGAAAAAGTTAATTTTAATTTGTGTAGTGGTAGTTCTGTTTATGGTAGCAGGACAAGGGTTTGGGATAGATTTCAATGATGGAGGAATTCACAGCATCAATTATTCTGAGGGCAATGTGTATGTGGATAATGGAACACCAGGTATGTACACCAAAGTTAATCTGCTTAATGGGGGATATATTCACAAATTTTTTGCCTACCAAGACAGCCGAATAAACATATCCGGCGGAAGAGTAGGGCTTTCGTTGGTTGCCTATGACCGTACTCAAGTAATAATGACCGATGGACAGATATGGTATTTAGATGCTTACGACAGTAGCCAAGCAACAATGTCCGGCGGGACGGCGACGGGTGATTTGATTGCCAAAGGCAGTAGCCATGTAACAATGTCCGGCGGGACGGCGACGGGTGATTTGATTGCCAAAGGCAGTAGCCATGTAACAATGTCCGGCGTGACGGTGATGGGTTATTTGGAAGCCGGCGACAGTAGCCATGTGACAATGTCAGGTGGGTCAGTACTTGGCATGTCTGTATCAAACAGCAGTCAGGTAACAATATCAGGTGGAACTATTGGTTCTGACGGGTTCTTGGAATTAGTAGCGTCGGGTAATGGGAAATTGATAATAAATGGTTCTAATTTTGCTATCGATGGAATCTCTTTGGGTTTTGGTGAAATCACAAGTATATTTGGGGGTGTTTATGAGAATGAACCTTACAGGCGACTGACCGGCACACTTGCAAACGGTGATATAATCAACAATCGGTTCCAAATCGGTAATAATGCTAAAATTGTTCTTATCCCCGAACCCGCAACTATAGCATTACTGTTTCTTGGCGGATTGGTTTTTAGAAAAAAACATTAAAAATTGAATGAGGGAATAAAGAATTTTGAATTGTTAGCTGCTCCAAGTTTTTTTGACAGAAATTATGAAAATAAGATTAGCAAAAACGAAGAGCCAAAAACTCGTTAGTTAGATTTTAAATCATTTGGGATATTTCCTATCGCACTGTCGAAATCTATTTCCCATAAATTATTGGTATGTTTGGCAGCTCCATCAATATCAGGAAAAAGACTTGCCCTATTTATATTCATCTTGTTGAGAAACCAAAGACACTCTTTTCTCTCTTTGTTTGGAATTATTATCTTTTGAAGAATTGGTCTGGCGTGGCGATTTCCTGTAGGTTCCTCTGAATAAGTGTCTTCAGTAAAATGGCTGCTAACATATGTTGCAATATCTTTGCCAGTAGGCATCTTCAGGAATAATCCACCTTGATTTATCAACCTATAACTCGCATAGCTTCTTGGTGAGAATGGTTTGGGTGTCTCTTCGTTCTCTTTAGCATTATCATCGATTAGGTGATAACAGAGAGCAAAAACAGCTCTTTCTTTAGGTTCCGACCACTTGTCACCACAAGCAAATTTTTCGTTCTCGAAGGCAAAGAACAAAGCAACAAAAGGAGAATATGTCCAGTCCAACATCGGCGTTGCGAGACCATGATGCTGCGCAAGAGCCCACCACTCATCCTCATCTTTTTCAAGAGGTGGATTAGTTCCCAATCTACCCCGACATAGCTCTTTGAATCTTTGAAGTTGAAGCTCTCGCCAGACTGGTGGACGGTCGAAACGCTCAGACTTACCATCAACCGAATAAGTGGTGGTCGGAAACAATCGCTCAAGTCTGTCTAATGTCGATTCGACTTTCCAATCCGCATTTGCCTGACCACGATAGATTAATGTTGGCCATGAAAATTCTTTATTCTCTATCAAATCGCTGAATTCTTTCCAAGACCCCAGTCTATGTTCTAAAAATCCATTTTTGATCATTTTCACATCCATAATTGTCTCCCAGAAGTGCTTATTCCGCTTCCGTTTATCGTTTATTTTATTATGGCCGTGATAGTTGAGAAAGGCAAGGGAAATTCCCAACAGCAGGGATAACACTTGTCAAACCTTTATCCTCAAGGTGAAATAGTAAAGGGTTTAACTATTCGGAAATTCCGAACAGTTCAAAACGAGGACGGCAGGGGAAAGGTGGGATCCGTCTTCGACGCGACAGGCCGCCGATGACCCTCCTTCGCTACAAGCTACGGAGGGCAGAGACTGAATTTTTATTTTTTTAGACAGGATAACTCGCCGCGATGCGCGTCGTAGCGGGCAGGATTAACGGGATGAGATTTTAAATACAACCGTGTGGACAGCCCCTTCGACGGAGTTCAGGGCAGGCAATCTATCCACCCTTGAAACTGATTTTCCGCTGGACGGGCAGGGTGGGTTTTGGTATCTTTTCGCGAAAGATTGTGCAAATCGGCGTATAAAGTCGAACCAGCGCCTTCCGTAAGTCCAAAAACAGTATTGTATATCTAAAGAGTATTATATGCCCATAGACCTTTTAATTTTAAATACAGCGGTTATTGATTTCAGAAGCGATGAATTTGAGTTTGTCGAGAGATTGGCTGGTAAGGGCGGTCTTGCCAGAGGCAAAACAAAAGATATGCCCGGCTTCACTCAAGAGCAGTATAAGAAATGGATAGATTCCGACAAAGCAACGGCAGGCGGACCCGGCAATACGGCTCCGCTCGTCGCCAGGGCAGGCATTAAAACCGCAGTGGGAGCTAATCTCGGCAAAGGAGATTTCGGCGGGCTTGATGCCGGCGGCAGATTCTTCTTCGACGCGATGGTTTCCAGCGGCGTTGATATGTCGGCGACTTTTATTCATCAGTCTCTTCTGACCGGAGCTACTTTTGTTCATAATAAGCCGTGCGGCGACAGAGGCGGGCTGGCATATTTCCCCAACGCCAATAACGAGTTTGATTTTAAGTATTTTAAGTCTGCGGTGGAAAGACTTTCGCCAAAGATTGTTTTCTATATGTATTCGGGCTTATCCGATTCCGGCGACGCTAACGGCGGCAAGGACCTTGCCGATTTTGTGAATTGGTGCGGAGCAAGAGGAATAACGACTATCGCAGACAGTCATACTCTTACAGGCAGCCCGGAGAAGTTTATTGAGTCCAGGGCATCGGTGCCTGAATATAAATTGTTAGAGCCGCTCTTGTCTGAACTTGATATATTTTTTACGTCTTACGATGAAGCGAGAATGATAGAAAATACAATCGGCGAGAAGGGCAAATACATCGGCATTTCGGAAGAAGAGTATATCAGTTATTTTTTGAAGTACCTTTCCAAAACATTCTGGCGGCAAAATAAAAACTCCAGAGTTTTCGGCGTAACCGTAAAAGACGGGGCGTTTGTTATTTACAGGGATGCGCAGGGCAATGTAATCGGCCCGAAAAAAATAACCTCACGTTTTATGATTGGCGATGTAAAGGATTTGGTCGGAGCCGGCGACTCTTTTAGAGCCGGTTTCGTCGCTTATATCGCCAAAAACATAGAGAAATTCAGAAATGACAAAATAAACATCGAACAGGCTGTTCAGATGGCGAATCTTTTCGCATCGCTTTATATCAAAGCGCCACTGAACGACCGTTACAGCACGATAGGGCAGTACAAAAAAATGCTCGAAGTTGTCAGCGGTAATTTCCGGTTTGGCAGTTTTGAAGAATTGGTTTCGGCTGTCGTCAGGTGAGAAGATATTCTGTTCTAATCGCCGCAATACTCGTCAATATCTGCCTCGGCGGCATATACGCGTGGAGTATTTTCGTGCCGGAGCTGGTAAAACACTACGGCTATAACACAACGCAGACCCAGATTGTATTCGGAACAATAATATGCCTGCTGACTTTCACCATGCTGTTCACAGGTAGGCTTGAAAATATACTTGGCCCGCGTTTAATGATTGTTATCTGCGGGCTGCTGATATTCACAAGTTATACGGCGGCGGGGCATAGCGGAACAAATTTTATTACCTTATGGCTCGGCTATGGTGTTATCACCGGCATCGCGATAGGTTTTGCGTATGTCTGCGTGCTGGCGGTAATTATGAGATGGTTTGAGAACCGAAAGGGATTCGCCTGCGGAATGGTAGTTGCGGGCTACGGATTCGGGGCGGTGATTTTGTCGTTTATATCCCAGATGTTTTTGAATCGCGGCTGGGACGTGATGAGTATTTTCAAAATCATCGGAATCATTTTCGGCATAGTGATATTGATTTGCGCGATAATTATAAAGAATCCTGCCGGTTATAGCAGCAAGACAGTTACCGTGACAATAAAGTACCGTCATATTATTCGCAGGCCGCGATTCTATATTCTGGCGATTACCACAGGTCTGGGTACATTTCCCGGCCTTATGATTTTGGGCAATCTCAAGCCGATAGCGATTTCTTTCGGATATAAAAGTTCTATCGCTGTTTTGGCTATCAGCCTGATTGCAATAGGCAATACCATTGGCAGAATAGCAGGAGGGGCTATGCATGACCGGTTCAAGGCCTCCACAATAAAAACCATTCTGATAATGGTATCGCTAAGTTCCCTGCTGCTGCTTGCCGGCGATATGACTGGCTGGTTTGTTTTTCTTGCCGTTATTATGTTTGCAGGCATCAGTTATGGCGGTATGATTGTGAATATACCTTCGCAAGTCGCCGATGAATATGGTCATGAAAATTTTGGTATGATTTATCCGGTAGTTATTCTTGTTCATGGCATAACGGCGCTTTTTGCCGCGCCAATAGGCGGATACATCTACGACAAATACGACACATACCGGCCGGCGATATTGATTGCCGGCGGCATAGGATTGATATGTCTGACGTGTTTTAGTTTGGTTTATCGCAGAGAACGGGTTACAAAATAAGGATAATACAATTATGAAGCAGCATATTTTTACGGGGTTTGGTTTTGGGCCGATACAATCTGGTTTGTTCGCGGCGGAAGCATTTAAGAGCGGGAATTTCAATCGCATAGTCATAGCTGAAATCGACCAGAAACTTGTTGATGCGGTCAGTGCGAACAACGGCAGCTATTACGTCAACGTCGCTTCATCGACCGGCGTAGAGGCTGTTAAAGTTGAAGGTATGGAAATTTTTAATCCATCGGACGATACCGACAGAGCTGAACTTTTGAAGGCTCTTTCGCAGTCCACAGAAATATGCACATCGCTGCCGTCGGTGAATTTTTATGATTCGGGCAAAAACAGCGTCGCATCGCTTATATCTGAAAGCCTGCGAAACAGTACGGCCAAAGCGACGATAATTTACACGGCGGAAAACAACAACCACGCGGCGGAAATACTTGAAGAAAAGATTAAGCAGAAACTCGGCGGCATTCCCGATAATGTCCAAATTTTAAATACAGTTATCGGCAAGATGAGTCAGGTTGTAACGGATAAAGATGAAATTATTCAAAAGAAGCTGAAACCGATAGCACCCGGCATCGACAGGGCGTTTCTGGTCGAGGAGTTTAATAAGATTCTCGTAACCAAATGCAAAATCAAAAACTATACGCCCGGCATAAAAGTTTTTATTGAAAAAGAAGATTTGCTGCCTTTTGAAGAAGCCAAACTTTTTGGTCATAACGCTATTCACGCTCTTTTGGCATATCTGGGAGCTAATAAAGGCTATAAGAAAATGGCTGAAATGAAAAACGATAAAGAAGTAATGGCTATTGCAGGGAACGCTTTTATAAACGAGTCGGGAGCTGCGCTGATAAAGAAATATAAAAATCTCGGCGACGGTCTTTTTACGGAAAAGGGCTATAAAGCATAAAAAGAAGATTTGCTGCCTTTTGAAGAAGCCAAACTTTTTGGTCATAACGCTATTCACGCTCTTTTGGCATATCTGGGAGCTAATAAAGGCTATAAGAAAATGGCTGAAATGAAAAACGATAAAGAAGTAATGGCTATTGCAGGGAACGCTTTTATAAACGAGTCGGGAGCTGCGCTGATAAAGAAATATAAAAATCTCGGCGACGGTCTTTTTACGGAAAAGGGCTATAAAGCATTTGCGGAAGATTTGCTATCGCGTATGACCAATCCGTATTTAGACGATGCCATCGACCGTGCCGCCAGAGACCCGCAGCGAAAACTCGGCTTAAACGACAGAATTTTCGGCACTATGCAGTTGGCTTTGGAGTTCGGCGTTGAGCCGAAGAATATGGCCAAGGGCGCGGCCGCGGGACTGATATACTATATTAAGCAGAATGGCGGCGAGCAGTTTTCATTTGATAAGCTAATGACGGCTTTAAACCAGATTTGGGATAAGCAGGACAGCAAGTATAAAACTAAGCTCGTCGAACTGGTTAAAGAGGCGTTTTACGCCGATTAAACGAGATTTTAAGTAAGAGCTTCTAACCATAATGAAAAAGACGCAAATAGTGAAGCGTATCTCGTGAAGCGTATTTCGTTGTTTTTTCGCTTCACGCTTCACGAACGACGAAGTACAGAAATTATGTACAAATTTCTTTTTGTTAGAGTTTCTGAATAAAAGGCGCAAAAAAAGGCTCGCCTTTCGACGAGCCTTTCTAATGGTGCAAATCCTGTTGAAATGTTAAGCGGGTGTTACATTTGTCGCACAAGGACCTTTTTTGCCCTGTCCTGCCTCAAAATTAACCTTCTGGTTCTCATTGAGGGTCGCGTAACCCGAGGTTTTCACTTCCGAATGGTGGACGAACAAGTCGCTGCCGCCGCCATCGGGAGTAATAAAACCAAAACCTTTGTCTGCATTAAACCATTTTACTGTTCCTAAACTCACTTTACTGCTCCTGGGCCTATTTAAAGGCCGTTAAACATACTATCTCTCGATTTAATTTATTGGAAGCATACTCTTGAGAGATGAAAGGATACACGCCAAACACACTAAATTATACAAACCGGATTTATAAAGTCAATAAAAATATAAAATAAATAATGGGTCTCGTTTTTGAAACAATAATAGAGGTATTATGCAAACACCTGCCGTATTCGCTCGCAATAGTATTGCACGTTCTCCCATTTTGCATCCGGTGCAATACGGTGGTCAGGACAAGGAATGTAGCCGCCAAGTTCGATGATTGGTCTGAGCCGCTCAATTTCTGCATCAATAGCTTTGCTATCAAGAGCGAAAACGGTCTTGTCCATTCCACCGACTCCTCGCAATTCTTTACCATACTTTTTGCGCCAGGGCGTGATTTCTGCTCGCCATGTCCCAACCTCAATGGGAAACATTGTATTAACTCCATTGTTAAGCCACGTTGGAATTAAAGAATCTATAAGTCCATCACAATCAAGCGACACTATCTTAATGCCATAACTGCGCACAAGGTCGGTAATCCGTTTGTAATACGGGCCAACCTTTTTGTTGAACACCGAAGGCGCAACTAACGGTCCATTTTTAAAACAGATGTCTTCCCAAAAATGTGCGAAATCAAATTTGGCGCCGCTGCTCAATGCCATTTCGGTACACTGATAACAAAGTTCACCCACCGTACTAATTATCTCGTCATAGAGAGGTTCATCATCAAAATATAAATAACTGATACCTTCGACACCAAGCCAGTTCCTGATTTGCCCAAATAAGCTGCCACAAAACAAACCAACAGGATTTTCTCTGCTGAAATTTTTTAAAAAATCCAAACCCCCATTTAAAAATGGCTTGAATTCTGTCCCTGTATTTATATCGCAGCTTGTAACGCGCTCCCTGGCAAATTGCAATTTGGGAAGATAATGTTCTTCCCAGGATATTCTATTTTTAAGCAAATGGTCGATTTCTGCTGGAATAGAACCTGCACCTGACTTTCGCAGTACAATCGCACCATTACAATCAAGAACTTTTTGCGTGCCATCGGCAGACTCTTCAATAACCTGCTCATCGAAGGCTGGAAAAAGCCCTGTATTAGGCGAAAAGCAATTATACCATCCAAAGTCAAAGCCAAGTTTATCGCTTATTTGTTTATCAACAGGCGTACAATCGCCCCATGACATAGCCTGTTCCATAGTGATGTGTCCTTGATTGCCCCATTTGATTAAGGTTTCACGCCAAAAACCAAAATGCACAATAGGCAATCTGTCATAAGACCGGTAATTAAGTACCGCCATGGCCCGTTCACGATTGGTCATACGCTCACCATAAATAGATTGTAATAATATGTTAATTTATATAATTGCAGCACATATTGCTAATTTACACACAATACGATACAATACAATGGAATATAATAATATAATAATGGAGCACAATAATATGAATCCCATATCCATTAAAGATATCAGCCCGAGCGTACGGATTTGTAATTATTTCTCGCCTGAAAAAGGGCAGATTTGGGGTCCTCGCATTATTCCTGACTATGAGCTTATATTTGTCTCAAAAGGAACTTTTATATTTGAAACGGATGAAGCAATTGAAGTGCCTGCCAAATCTGTACTCTGCATAAGACCACTGCTGCGTCATATATTCGGCCATGTCCCAACTTCAACTCGCGGCGTAATAAGCTGTATACATTTTGATATTATAAAATCGCAACAAAATGGAAGTAATGACTTGTGTATGCACCCACAGCCTGAAACTTTAACATTATGCACTGACCACCGGCAAATTCATGACTTGTTTAAATCATGTGAAAAGGTTTTTAGAAATTATGACCCATATAAAAATGAACTGCTCCAGCTTATACTTAAACAGATATTACTTCTTCTTGCCGGAGCCTGGCAGAACCAAAGCAACCCCCGTATTTCAAAGCATCTCGAAAGTATGCTCGAATACATAAGAAAAAACCCGACACGAAGCATTTCACGGAATACCCTTGCGGAAAAATTCGGCTACACACCCGAACACATCAATTACCTTTTCAAAAAAGAATTGGTCATAACTCCCACAGAATTCATCACTCGCGAAAAAATGCTATTGGCACAGCATTTAATACAAAATGACGGCCTTAGCGTGAAACAAGCCGCTCTCCACGTCGGCATAAACGACCAATACTATTTTTCACGGTTATTTAAAAAATACCTTTTTCGCTGTCCATCACAATATAAAAAAAACAACTAATACTATGTCAAAGCTAAATTCAGGAACTTGTCATTGCGAGGAGTTCCGCTTCGCTGCGCTGACAATGACATTTTCACAGTTTTTGCTATGACAGGATACTACTGATTTTCCGGCTCATTCACAGATTCGGTTTGCGGATTATCGTCCAGCGGTTCTTCGGACTGTGTGGGCGTTATTGGCGAATCGCCTTCCGGCTCTTCTGAACCCTGTTCTTCTTTGACAACCCGTTCGACAGCGACAACCTTATCATCGTCGTCGAGCTTAATCAGGCGAACACCCTGCGTATTTCTGCCGATTTCCCTGACCTGCTCAAGGCCTGTGCGAATAATTATGCCCTTGGCGGTCATAATCATAATGTCGTCTTCGTCTTTTACCGCTTTCAATGCGACGACAGAGCCGTTGCGTTCGGAAGTTTTGATGTTAATCAGGCCGATGCCGCCTCTGTGCTGTGGGCGATAGTCTTCCAGAATGGTTCGCTTGCCGTGTCCGTTTTCGCAGATAGTCAGCAGCGTCGCGTGTTCTTCGGCGATTACCATATCGACGACGGCATCGCCTTTGCGGAGTTTAATGCCGATTACGCCCTGTGCGGTTCTGCCCATCGGTCTTGCCTGCGATTCATCAAACCGAATCGCCATACCTTCCTTCGTGCCGAGAATAATATGGTTTTTGCCGTTGGTCAATTCAACGCCTATGAGGTCGTCGCTCGGCTCAATCGTAATCGCGATGATGCCGTTTGAACGTGGATTGGCGTAGAGTTCGAGAGCTGATTTCTTTATCGTGCCGTCTCGCGTCGCCATAACGATATTTCTGTCGTCGAATTTATTCACGTTGATAATCGACGTAACTTTCTGGTCGCCGAGGTTCAGCAGGTTGGCGATGCTTCTGCCCTTGCTCTGTCGCGAAAGCTGCGGAATGTTATAAACCTTCAGCCAGTAGCATTTGCCCCTGTTTGTGAACACAAGCAGATAATCGTGCGTCGATGCGACGAACATACTTTCGATGAAGTCGCCTTCTTTGGTGTCCGAGCCGATAATTCCCTTTCCGCCTCTGCCCTGTCTGCGATAGGTATCAATCGGCATACGCTTGATGTAGCCGATATGGCTGATTGTTACGAGTACGTCTTCGTCGGTGATAAAATCTTCGATATCCAATTCCTGCGCATCGTCGCTGATAACGGTTCTGCGTTTGTCGGCGTATTTGTCTTTCAACTCGTGAATGTCTTCGGTGATTATATCCAGCACGAGTTTTTCATCGGCCAGTATCGCTTCGTAGCCGCTGATTTCTTCGCACAGGTCAGCGTATTCTTTGCCGAGTTTTTCAACTTCAAGTCCGGTGAGCCTTTGAAGCTGCATTGTCAAAATCGCGTCAGCCTGCGGACTTGTAAGAAATTGGTCTGAAACAGCCGTTTGCTTGACAAACGCTTCAGGCAGAATTTTTCGCAGCGTTGCCGATTCGGGCAGACGCAGCGGTTTTTTCATAAGATTTACTTTCGCCGCCGGTGCGTCGGGTGACTTTTTGATAAGTTCGATAATCTCGTCAATATCGCTTACCGCAAGAATCAGGCCTTCGAGAATGTGCGCTCTGTTTTGACATCGTTTCAGCAGGAACAGACTTCTTCTGCGAATCACTTCCTTGCGATGGTCGATAAATAGTTGCAGCATTTGCTTGATGTTCAGCGTTTCGGGCCTGTTATTGACAAGCGCAACGTTTGAAATCGCGAACGTACCCTGCAAAGGCGTATGCTTATAAAGTTTGTTTATTACGACCTGTTCTTCGGTATCCTTTTTCAGTTCGACGACGATTCGCATTCCGTTGCGGTCGGATTCATCTCGAACGTCCGAAACCTCAGGCAGCATATCAGCGTGAACCAGCTCGGCAACTTTCGTAACGATATTGGTCTTGACGACCATATACGGAATTTCAGTTATGATGATGCTCTTTTTGCCTTTTTTGCCTTCTTCGATATCGACTTTGCCCCTTACGAGAAGGTGGCCTTTGCCGGTCGCGTAAGCCTGCCTGATACCGCCTCTGCCGCAGATTATTCCGCCCGTTGGAAAATCCGGCCCCGGCAGGACTTTCATAATATCCTTAAATCCGCAGTTGGGGTCTTTGATTACGAGCAGCAGAGCTTCGCAGACTTCGCCGAGATTGTGCGGAGCCAGATTGGTCGCCATACCGACGGCGATGCCGGTCGAGCCGTTGACTAAAAGGTTTGGAAATTTTGAGGGCAGAACTAACGGTTCTGTCCTTGTTTCATCGTAGTTTGGTACAAAATCAACCGTTTCGCGGTTAATGTCTTCCAGCATATCCATTGCGTGGGCAGTCATTCTCGCTTCGGTATATCGCATAGCGGCGGGGGGGTCGTTATCGACGCTGCCGAAATTTCCCTGCGGGTTCACCAGCGTATATCGCAGATTCCATTCCTGGCCGAGCCGAACGAGCGTGCCGTAGGTGGCCTGGTCGCCGTGTGGGTGGTAGTTGCCGCTCGTATCGCCGACGATTTTTGCGCATTTTCTGTGTTTGCTGCGTGGTCCGAGGTTCAGGTCGTTCATTGCCACTAAAATACGCCGCTGCGAGGGTTTAAGACCATCCCGAACATCGGGCAGAGCCCTGGCGATGATTACGCTCATTGCGTAGTTCATATACGAATTCTTCATTTCGTCGAGAATTCGCTGTTCCACGACCCGTTCGTTATTTTCCGGTTTTTTTACCTGCTCGTCCATGCTTTTACCTAATAGATGAGCCAAAAATTCTATTGCCAAACGGGTTTGAAGTCAAGAACTTACTTATTGTGTACTTATTGTGTAATATTTTCAGATTTTTCAATCTGATATTTGAAATCTGATATCTTTGTTCCTTTTTTTTGAAAAAAATAATTGGCGGGTGAATTTCATTCCGAAACCCGCGTTTTAGGGCTGATTTCGCGGTATTTTAATCCAAAAAATCTATTTAAAATTTATAAAAAAATTGCTTGCCGATTAGAAGTCGTTGCTGTATAGTGATTTGCGGTTTTTTTTGAAAGTTAAATCAGCCTGTTTTTCCGGCAATGCCGGAAAGTTTAATAATTAAAGAAGAACAAAATTTAGGGACATATAAACCAAATCCTGAAACTCTCTGTTGACACGAGGTAAACTATGACAACGATTACGAAAAAAGAATTAATCGACCGAATCGCCGAACAGACGCAAGCCAAAAGAGTTGTGGTTAAGCGTATCGTTCAGTCGTTTCTTGACGAGATTGTCTTGGAGTTGAGCCGAGGCAATCGTCTTGAGTTCCGTGATTTCGGAGTTTTGGAAGTTCGCACGCGAGAAGCGAGAGTTGCGCAGAATCCAAAAACTCTGGAAAGAGTAAAAGTGCCTGCCAAGCGAACTGTGAAATTCAAGATGGGCCGGCTTATGAAAGAAAAACTCGGTATCAACGACTCTTCGCCAAAAGCAGAATAGTCGGGCATATCTAATTATATAGATGATGGCGGCCAGTCGCTGTCAGGGAGTACACAATGACAACGGGTGTTGTGAAATGGTTCGACCCTAAAAAGGGTTATGGCTTTGTTGATGGAGCCGGCCAGCCTGATGTATTTGTGCACCATACGAATTTTAAATCAAAAGGCCTCCGCACCCTTAATCAGGGCGACACAATCAGCTTTGAAATAGTACAGGGCGAAAAGGGGCCGCGAGCCGACGAAGTTGAAGCTGTAAAATAATTTTTTTTAAAGAGCTTTTTCCAATATTATCAGCAGGTAAAACCTGTTTGTGAGGAGGAAATGGCCTTAGTAGAATTACAACCCGCGCTGCACTGTAACGTGCTTGTGCTGAACAAACACTATATGCCGCTGCGCATCATCAACGTCAAACGCGCCTTCTGTATGCTCTGCAGAGATTTAGCCGAAGTCATATCTTATGAACAGGGGCAGTTTTACAATTACAATTTTGAAAGCTGGCGCGATGTCAGCAGGCTGAAGCATTCCTTTGAGCCGGACGAACACGACTGGGTTACGACTGTAAATTTCCATATTGCCGTGCCGAGAATTGTAAGGCTTCTGGTCTATGACCGTCTGCCGAGAGCGGATGTAAAATTCAATCGCCGGAACATTTTCGCCCGCGACGGCAACAGATGCCAGTACTGCGGCAAAAAATTCCCCACTTCTGAACTTTCACTCGACCATATCATACCTCGAAGTCTGGGCGGCGGGGCCTCCTGGGAAAATCTCGTTTGTGCCTGCACCGGCTGCAACACTCAAAAGGGCGGAAGAACCCCAAAACAAGCCCATATGACGCTTATCAAAATACCGGAAAAACCAAAACGCAATCCAACGGTTCATCTGCACCTCAACAGCAGTAAGTACCATAGCTGGAAGCAGTTTCTCGACAACGCGTACTGGTCGGTGGAATTAACATAAGAATAGGTTTAACTCCGTCATCCCCGTATGACGGGGTTCGCCTCCTGTCATTCCCGCGAAAGCGGGAATCCAGTTTTGTAGGGTGGGCTTTAGCCCACGCGGTTTTTTGTCCACAATTGGCTAAAATTTACTCAATATCGAACAATTTGAGATTGTCCTGCAATCTTGACGGTTTGTTTCTGGCTAACCAGAGTTTTTTGAATTGATTAGCCATTTTTCGCATATCATTTATTGAAAAGCCCGCATTAATTCCTTTGGCTTCAAGAGTTCTTCTGGCGGCAAGGACATCCATTTGCGCAGCCAATTTAAATTCTTCAATGGCAATGCGTTCAAATTCGTCATTTACCGATAAGGATTTCGGCCAGAGGTTTTTATTTGAGAGTTGTTTGACGATTTTTTTCAGGCCCGCGGTTTTTGCGATTTTGAGAAATTTTTCACTGCTCACCGGCGCCACAAGCGTATGGTAGAGCAGACATTTATTTTTTACAAGGCCTGATGCGATGTAAGAGCTGCCGAGCAGTTTTAACGCTTTGGAAAGCTGGTTAGTTTTTTGATTGAAAACGTGGAAGCAGAAAATATCGGTGAAATTTTTGTCGTTCACGGCTTTGCCGTTCCAGCTTTGCGCTGCGCCGTAAGCGAGTGCGTGCAGACTTACACCTAAGAAATTTCGATGTCCGAAATCGCCCCAGTCGGTATTCAATAATCCCTCGGCGTGATACTTTCTGCCCTGCCCGGCGAAATTTTTGATATTTGCCATAGCGTTTTGCATTCTGCTGCCGTGGGTTTGCCACGAACTTGTGCCGGGGCAGACCATAAATGGAATGCCTGTTTTGGCGATTGCCTTTGTTTTGGCGATGTTTTCGCCGGTCTGTTCGTATTCCCAATTCAGCAGCACGATGTCTTTGGGCAGTTTGCAGAGCAGTTCGGGATGCTGCAGGACGATGTCCGCCCAGAGGTTCATTCTCTTTTTATATTTTTTGCATAATTGGTGAATCTTGAGCAGGAATCGCAGATAGACCTGACCTTTTCCGATTTTGTCGGCGAGTTTTTTGCTTTTTCCTTGTCCGAGTTCAAATGTCTCGTCGCAGCAGACGTTAAAATCTTTAGCTTTAAACAGCGGCATAAATTCGCTGTATAAATCGTCCACTAATTTTATCGAATCTGGGTTTGTCGGGTCGAGTGTTGTCCCGGCAGGAAACCCCCGATGCCCCGGCAATTCGGCTAATCGCTGATATTTCGGCAGGGCGAGGATTTTTTCAAAGTGGCCGAAGCTGGTCAGTGAGCCGACAAAATTTAT
>MHXU01000033.1 GCA_001824555.1 Planctomycetes bacterium GWC2_45_44 | reverse complement strand
ATCATCTCCGCCGGTCTGCGGCGGCTCGGCTGAACCATAATCTTCCGAAGGCGCCTGCGATTCGCTGCCGGCAGAACTGCTGTGTTCGCCGCCATGCTCGCCGGCTCCGCCTGCGCCGAGAAACTGGAATGTTTCTGCCGTAACGTACAGCTTGCTTTTTTTTACGCCGTCTTTGCCTGTCCAACTGTCAAAGGTAAGCCTGCCTTCGACCAGCAGCGGTTTGCCCTTTTTGCAATACTTATTTATCGTCTCGGCTGGCTTGCCAAACGACCTGCAGTCAACAAAGCAAACTTCCTGCTTCATTTGACCGTCCTGCCCCTTCCATTGCCGGTTAATCGCAAGTCCGAAATTAACCACTGCCGTCTGGCTGGGCAAATACGTCAACTGCGGGTCCCGCGTAAGGTTGCCTGCCAAAATAACTTTATTAAAATTCGCCATTTTACCCTCTAAAACCATTGTAGAGACGCACGGCCGTACGTCTTTACTATTTTTCTAATTCTTCCGCGACTTCCGGCGGAATTACAACATCGCTAACCGGCTTTTTGGCAGCTTCAGCTACCACAGCCGCAGGCGACGGAGGAGGAACAACACCCTTCTCAAACATCTGGAACGGAGTATCCTTTTCCATATCTTCCTTTGTAATATGGTCGCCGCGAAGTATCAAAGCCCGTACAACACGCTCCGAAAGCTGAAAATCTCTTTCAATCACGGTGAGTTTTTCCGTAGCACAGTTGAAATAGACAAGGATGTAAGTGCCTCTCTTCTTGCCTTCAATCTCATAAGCCAAAGGTCTCTCGTCCCATTTGCGCATACTGACGATTTCAACTTCGCTGCGGTCGAGTATCTTCTTAATGTGGTCATTGATGCCCTGCCAGTCGGCTATTGCCTCGGCTGAATCTACAAGAATCAGCGCCTCATACAACCTTTTTGTTACTGTTTCCAAATTTCTATCTCCTAAATGATTTTATATGCGTTTTCTTTTCATTATTCATTATTCACTGTTCACTATTCATTCTTCTATTAAATCTGTTCATCGCGACAGCGATGCCTTCGGTCAGCCAAACCATCGCGGCTTTCGTCGCTTCCATAACAGCCTTGTCTATCAGCTCTCGTTCGGCTTTGTCAGGCCGGGACAAAACATAATCGCGTCCTGCCCAGTCGCCTTTACCGCCGATTCCGATACGCAGCCTGCCGAACTGGTCTGTCCCAAGCTTGGCGACAATATCCGCAAGACCGTTATGTCCGCCAGCCGAGCCGCCCGAACGAATCCGGAGCATTCCAGGCTCAAGAGCCAAATCATCAGTAAGAACCAGCACGTCGCCGGGAGCGATTTTATAAAAATTGCAAACTGCCGAGACTGCCTGACCGCTGTTATTCATAAACAGCATTGGCTTCAACAATATTAACTTTTTACTGCCGATATTTATCTGGCCGAAAGAAGCTCCGAACTTTTCTTTGTCCATCTCGACTTTCAGCCCGTCAGCGAGCAGGTCGAGCGCGTCAAACCCGACATTATGCCGAGTCCCGCGATATTCTTCGCCCGGATTACCAAGCCCTGCCACTAATCGTATATCATCCATTTAAACACTTCGCGAACGCTGTTCCAAATCCGTTATTTTTTATCTTCGGATTCTTCCTCGCCTTCCTTAGGCTTGCGTTCAGTAATTACTTCCGGACTTGTCGGCTCTTCGCCTGTTTCAGCAGCTTCTTCAGCAGGAGCGGCAGTCGGTACAAAGCAGGCTATCAGCAGTGTTTCCGGATTAGTCAGCAGCTTAACGCCCGCCGGCAGAACAACGTCTTTTGCGAAAATGGATTCGCCGACCTTCATCGCCTTGACAGACACGTCAATAGTCGCCGGTATCTCAACAACCGCGCACTCGACTTCTAATTTATCCAAATGCGATTCGAGAATGCCGCCTTCCTGTTTGCCGGCCGGTACGCCCTTATAGTTGACAGGCACCTCAACCTTGACTTTTTCGCTCAAGTCAACACGCAGAAAATCAGCGTGAATGATTGTGCTGCCAAGATAATCGTGCTGAACGCTTTTTATCAGCAGTTTTTCCGTCTTGCCGTCAATGTCAACGTCGAAAAGCCGGTGGCCGTGATGAAGGCCCTCGGCAAACGCGTGCTGGTCGATTGCAATCGCTGTCGGCTGCTGCTTGTGGCCATAAACTATGGCCGGAATCTTTTTCTGACTCCGCAGCTTCGCAGCACACTTTGTGCCAACTTCATTTCTTGTTTCAGCTTTTAATAATATCTCTTTTGCCGCCATTTTTTACCTCTTCTAAAGTTCAATTGTGCAGGATTGCGTTCCTGCGTCTCTACTTTCAATTATGAAACATTGCGCTTATTGATTCGTTTCTGTGAATACGTTTTATTGCTTCGCCGAGAATCTCGCAAACCGTCAAAACTTTGAGATTCTTTATTTTGCCCGCCTTTTCGTCTAACGGTACCGTATCGGTAACGACTATCTCGTCAATCGGAGCTTCGTTGATTCTTTCAATCGCCGGTCCGCAGAATATCCCGTGCGTCGCGCCGACGAACACCTTCTTGGCGCCGCGTTCCTTTACGATTTTCGCCGCCGTAGCGATAGTTCCAGCCGTCGAAATTATATCGTCGCACATAATAACGTTTCGGCCTTCGACCGAGCCAATCATCTCGCACGCCTCGACAAGATTTGCGCTGACTCTTCTTTTGTGAATTATCGCCAAATCGCCGTTAAGGCTGCGAACATATCTCGCCGCCCGCTTGATATTGCCGACATCGGGCGAAACGATGGTAAGATTATCAATTTTCTTATCCCTGAAGTGCTTGGTCAGCACAGGCTCGGCAAACAGATGGTCAACCGGAATATCGAAAAATCCCTGAAGCTGCGCCGCGTGCAAATCCATCGCCAAAACTCTGTCCGCACCCGCCGTTGCTATCAGATTGGACATCAACTTGGCTGTTATCGGCACTCTGCCTTCGTCTTTCCTGTCCTGACGGGCATAGCCGAAATACGGTATAACCGCCGTTACTCTCGTAGCGCTCGCGCGTTTAAGACAGTCTAAAAATATCAAAAGCTCAACGATATTTTCGTCAACAGGCTCGCACCCCGACTGAACAACGAAACAGTCTTTGCCGCGAACATCGTCTTCGCATTTGATAATTTTTTCGCCATCCGGAAAACGCTCAACCTTGGCGCCGCCTATCGGCACGCCGAGATATTTGCATATCCGAGCCGTAAGCTCAAGATTGCTCGAACCGCTGAAAACTTTTATATTATCACTCAAAAACATTTTATAATTTCCTGTCGATTCCGCCGGCGGTTTGTCATTTCGACCGCAGGGAGAAATCTATTTAAAATCTCATCGGCCAAAGGCCGATTCCACAGTTTTTCACTTTTCACTTTTAGTTTTTAACTTTTTTTTATATCGCCGGCGTTCACAACCGAACCGGCCTTCAAATTATACCCGCTCGGCACATCTATCGGCGCAACCAATATCGTTCCCGGCCCGATATAAACATCATCGCCGATTTGGCTCTTATGAATCGTTTTGCCGTCATAATTAGCCGTTATCGCGCCTGCTCCGATATTTACATTTTTGCCGATTACCGCGTCGCCGATAAAACTATGATGCCTTGCCCGAACGCCGTCGCCGAGCGTGGAATTTTTCACTTCGGTAAAAACGCCCAGAACAACATCGTCTTTCAGAATCGCCCCCTCGCGCAAATAAGCGAAAGGCCCGACCCTGCAATTACTCCCTATCTTTATCTGTCCGTGAATATATGTGAACGGCTCAATTACCGTATCCTGCCCGATTTCCGCCCGAGCGTCAATCCAGGTATTCGGCGGGTCAACAATCGTTACACCGGCCTTCATCAGCCTGTCCTGAACCCTCCGCTGCATAATTTTGCCCGCTTCGCTAAGCTGCTGACGATTATTAACGCCAATTGCGTCTTCAGCCGCCACCGCCGTTACCGCGACGACCTTATGCCCCGCCGCTATAATCAAATGCAATGCGTCGGTCAGATAATACTCATTTTTAACGTTGTTCGGCGTAATCTTGCTCAACGCCTCGAACAGCGTCTTATTTTTGAAACAATAATAACTCGGATTTACTTCTTTTATGGTCTTCTGCTGCGGATTGCAGTCGCCGTCTTCGACAATGCCCTGAATGTTGCCGTACCCATCGCGAATAATCCTGCCGTAGCCTTTTGGATTATCAAGAATCGCCGTTGCCAAAGTCGCCGCTGCCGATTCCTGGCCGTGCTTTTCAATCAAAGTCTTAACGATTTCAGAACGAATCAAAGGCATATCGCCGCAAAGTATCAGCGTATCGCCGTCAAAGTTTTCTAAGTATTCTTTGCAGCACAGAACAGCGTGTCCTGTTCCCTTGCGTTCTTTTTGCTCGACCCAGACGATATTTTTATCGTCGCCGAATCGTTCGATTACCTGTTCTTTGCCGTAGCCGACGATTATATACATCTTTTCAACGCCGGCGCTTCGACAGGCATCAATAACATAAGCCAGCATCGGCCTGCCGCATACTTCGTGCAGAACCTTCGGCAGCTTCGTATTCATTCTGCTGCTGACACCCGCCGCCAATATTATCGCTACTTTTTCAGCCATAAAACAGTCTCGCCAAAGGCGAATCCACAATTTTTATTTTTTATTTTTGATATTTAATTTTTTTATACTACCCGGTCTGGACTCGAACCAGAAATAGAGGTACCAAAAACCTCTGTGTTGCCAATTACACCACCGGGTAAGCAAAAGCGGAAAACTCAAAGCTGAAAATCCAAAACTAAAGACGCAAAAATGCCGTCGGAACATTCAACTTTTAATTCTTCTGTTTTCACGGTGTCCGTTTTCGAGTTCGGACGGATTGTCCTGCCGGAGGCCTGAACTGACTATGCCGTGATGCGGTCAATCCATAATACGCCCCGTTCGGCACGGAACTTTGATGGTACTATAACATACCCTATCGTCAAAGCAAGACTTTTTTCTTTAAAAAAACCTCATTTTCAGTACTGATATCGACCACGACCACCTGTATTTTCACCAGTTTCGGGAAAATTGGTTAAAATCTTTCAGGTTTAATATCCCATCTCGGTCAAAATCCCCGCCTCTGCAATTAAAATTCAGCCAGTTACAGGCGCCAAGCCATTCCTCTGCGATAATATGCAAATCCCGAAAATCAACTTCACAGTCGCCGGTCAAATCGCCGAGCGGTTTAGGCCTCCGCACACTGCCGCATCGGCTCTGACAAACCCCGCTGCCCCAATCACTTGCGAGAAAAACATAATCGACATTATTTACTTCACCGCTCTGGTCAATATCCGCCCCGCCGCAGAAGCCGTTTTGCTCGTTGCAATCAGACCTAAGCCAGTTCTGACCAAAGACTTGTAAATCAGCGTGATTTACCTCGCAATCGTTATTAAAATCCGTAAATCTGCAAACCGGCAGAGGATACGCCGAATTGACATCGAAACCGAGCAGACCGTTTTGCATATCTATTACTATATTATCAAAAGGCGCTGAACTTATATCCCAGGTAGCCATATCCATCGAAGCAGATAAAAAATTATCCCCGAAAATACCATCAAGAATCACAAAATCGCCGCTATCTTCGTCTAATATCCCGATATCGTGTACGCAAACCCTCGCGTTAAGATAGACAAGGTCAAAACCCGAAAGCGTCGGCACGGACAGTTTATCAAGAATAAAGCCCGGCAATTCCACCGAACCGCCAATGCCGCCTATCGCGACAGAAAAAGCGTAATCCACTATCGGGTCGCCGTTTGCGTCAACCAGCCCCAATTCCATTCCACGAGCTGCCGAGATTATGCTTATTGACCCGCCGGTATCCAAAAGCAGATTGGCGTTTGTGCTTACCCCGTTGTACTCGACAACAACATTATCAATCATCGGGTTATACGCCAAAACAGGCAGAGGAGGGATATTTCCCGAATTTGACGGATTTATATACTTCTCAAAACGAAGCGCAACCTGAAAATCAGTCGGCGGGATATTCGCATCGTTAGCGTCTGTGATATTCGCCCTGAAATACATCGCCTCAATATCGTCTTCGCCAGAAATATTAAAATCCGTTATTGGCTTTAAAACCACAACCCTGCCAGCCATCACAGGCACACCAAGAACATCAATCGGCTCTTCAAGAAAGTTTTCAACATAATCCTGCTTCACCTGAAACCGCCACGAACCCTGGAAATAATAAATGTTCGGGTCAATAGGATTGCTGCTGTCAAAATCAGCCGTTCCAATATACAAAGATTCGGAAATATCAAAATACTCATCGCCCCCAACGCCGGTATCGACAAATTGAGCGTTCGGGTCGATATCTATCTGCATATTATCAACCGTCTCCCGGCTTAGCAGAAGGCCCGATGCCCCCGTGTCAAGAAACCCATAATTGGGCGCGATTTCTCCGTCAACTTCGATTTGTATCGGAGGTTCATTTGGCGAATACGCTATCGAAAAATATATCCTCGGCAAATCAAGCGACGCTTCATACATACCATCAATTTCGAAATCCTCGCAGACCGCCCAACTGCTCGCTGCTGCCCACAGGATAACTGCCAAAATCAGTATGTTTTTGCGGTTGAACATAAGTAATGATTCCACCCTTATATACGAAATTGGCAGTATAGCAGGTTTGGGTAATTTATGCAAATTTTGCGGCTTTTTGTAAAAATCCATCGCCGAAGGCGATTCCTCCTACTGTCTACTGACTACTGGCTACTGGCTACTAAATCTGTTATCATTACCGCTATGTTCGATATTTTTGAATTTTTCAAAGGCAGACACCTGACCACAAGGCTGATACTATTAGCCTGCACAGCCGGGCTTGTCGCAATCGGCGTAATGATGATTTACGCATCCGGCAACCCAGCCAAGCCTCTGGAAAAAACAATGCCTCTTCGCCGCCGCGGGATTCCTCGGCTTTATTATAATAAATTCATTCAGCTATAAAAATCTCGGCACAATGAGTTTCGCGATTTACTGGGCGACAATCGCCCTGCTCTTCTGGCTCGTTTTAGACAAATTTATAGATATGCCATTCGTCAACGCCAAGCACGGCTCGCGATGCTGGTTCGTAATCGGCTCAATGCAATTCCAGCCTTCGGAGTTTTTCAAGTTCGCTTACATCGTTGCGCTCGCCTGGCATTTGCGATATCGAAGTAATTATCGAAACCTCACTTCGCTCATCCCGCCGTTTATCCTTACGCTGTTTCCAATGTTTCTGATATACCTTGAACCTGATTTGGGAACGGTAATGCTGATGATGCCGGTGCTGCTGTCGATGTTGTTTATTGCAGGGGCGAAAGTCAAACATCTGCTCGTAATAATTCTGCTCGCCGCGATGGCCTTTCCGGTTCTCTGGCTCGGTATGGAAGACTATCAAAGAATGAGAGTCAGCTCGGTATTATTGCAGAACAAAATCGACGGCGGTCCAAGCTGGTTGAGAACAAAAGTCGAAAAACATCCCGCCCTTGCTTCCCTGCTCGGCGTAAATCCCGAACGATTGCGAAACTGGGACATCGGCGCAGGCTATCAGCTCTCTCGTTCCAAACTTGCAATCGCGTCCGGCGGGTTCGCCGGCCAGGGTTATCGCACAGGGCCATTTATTAAATACAAATTTTTGCCGGACAGACACAACGATTTTATTTTCGCGCTGGTCTGCCATCAATGGGGATTCGCGGGCGCGGTATTACTGTTGTGTTTATATGCGATGTTAATTGCTTGCTCGATTGAAATTGCCGCGTCGAGTTTCGATACTTTTGGGAGTTACATCGCCGCCGGCTTCGCTGTGCTTTTTTCGATTCAGATTTTGATTAACATTAGTATGACGATTGGCTTGATACCGATTACGGGTTTAACGCTGCCGTTTATCAGTTATGGCGGGTCGAGCATTATGACAAACATTATGTCAATAGGTTTGATTAATAGCATCGGCAGAAGTCGATAATTCAAATTTCAGAGCCGCGACAGTGATGGAGCGGTCATTACAAAATAAAATATCAAAGATAAAAAATAAAAATGACATATTAAAAATCAAAAATATTTAGCCCCTGAATTTATTCTGGGGTTTGTGTCATTGTAAGCGTAGCCTACCATGAGTAAGGCCAAATGGATCAAAAGACTCTTACTCAGAAAACTCATTGTTAGTTTCCCTGAATCGTTTCGGAATTCACCGGAACTTTGTTTTGGTTTTTCTTTTCTATCTTAAGCCAGTGCAGTTTCTGTTCTGTAGCTGAAAGTTTCAATTCTTTTCGCAAATCAGAACGTATATCTTCAAGTAGTTCTGTTAGTGAAACTGTTTTGCCTTTAGCATATTCATCCGTAACTTTTTGATCCATTTGAATCTGTTTATCATTTCCAAAGAGTTGTATATTGGCGGAAGCTTTTGCAACCAACCGAAAAGTTTTTTCTGACCCATCAAATTTCTCATAGCATGCAGCATCCATCAGATTCTGATATGCTTCAAGAAGATATTGCACATAAAGTTCTCTACGCTTATTTTCTTGATCACGTTGTGACGATAACCAATTAACAACAAACCAACCTGCCAAAGCAATCAGCAAAGGCAATAATATGTCCCATCTTATTTTCATTAAGTACCTCCAGATAACGATAACTATTCTGTATAACACATCAAATAACATATCCCATTTCATTTTCATTAAGAACCTCCAACTGACGATAATTATTCTGTATTAAATAAGGACAATCACCCTTTTTTTAATTTTGCTTTGTCATTTTTATTTTTGATATTTTATTTTTAATTTTCTGTTTATCTGCCTTTCAGCAGTTTTTTGTTTTGTGGCTGGTTAAGATAGTTTTGCCTTGAAACTACTCTTTTTCGCGTCTTGGTTTCGAGGGCTTTGCGGGCGTCTCCGGCAATGGTTCCACCTTCGGCAGCGGCCTGTTTATTTTCAACAAATCCCTGTGCATCGCGATTGCGGGTTATTTCGGTTGTCGCCGCTTCGCCGAGCATCGAAAAAATCAGCTCAAGGTCGGTCATATGGTCTCGCAAATTTTCCCGCTGGAGCCCCTTAAGTTTCTTATATTCGCTCGGCGTTAGGCCAAATGCCGCCTTGGATATCTCCGCCGTTAATATCGCGTACTCCGTTTGTTCTTTAACCCCGCGATTGGTCCACTCATCGGTCAACTCCTCACGGATTGCGATACCCCGCATACGTTTTTCTATCCACGCATCAGAATATCCCTTGGCCTTATAAAGCGCGCGAGTTCGTTTCGTCGCAAGTTCCGGGTCTTCAATTTCCTGCACACGTTCATAGCCTACTTTTGCGAGCCAGCGTTTAAAAGGCTCTGCCTTGGGCGATGGAATCGACTGGATTATGCGGAAAACGCCTTCGGTATTGGCACAATTTACCTTCTGTTGACCGCCATCGGTATCTATTAAAAGGGTATGTACAAATTGTACCCACCCTTCAGATAGCTGTTGATCTCGTTTCCGCATTTTATTGATATATTGTTTTGCATCATTGGAATCAGTCAACGCAAAAACAACATCTTCGACAACAAACCACCATTCGTCCCTATGGATTGTTTTTCGTATCTCTTTACCTTTGAAAACCGCTATTTTTGTTGTTTCCATGTTATTCAAGCTCCTGTATTCTCAATCTCTAAATACCATATACCAACAACTAAGTACTAAGTCATTTTCTACCAGACAGGTCTTTTTGTCAACCCCGTACCCCAAATTAAAATTTCTATCGCCGACCCGCCGTGAGCTTGCCGAACGACAGGCGATTCCATAATTATTCATTATTCATTTTTCATTTTTTACAAAAACTCATCAAAACTTGAAAAAACTCAACGATTTTCGGCAAAAACCGTTCAAAAGTGAGCGAAAATTTGCAAAAACTTATCAAAATTTTACAAAATTTTCAATTTACTTGCGTGTTTGGCTGATTTCTGACAACTCTCTTATTTGTCGCCAAGTTTTCTTATAAGCCTCATTATTTCATTAAGCCGCCATTCAATCGAAGACAGCATCCAGAATTTGAAATGATCTACGCGCATTTGCTGGTGAATCATATAAATAATTTTGGCTGAAAGCGCAATAACCGCGATTTCAATCATCAGCGAACGAGTCTTTTCGCCGCCGATAATGGATACTATAACAGTGACAAAAATGATAATGATGAATGTAATGTTTATGAATTTGGTGTGAAAAGTGGGAACCCCGCCAAGTTTACCGATAATCGCTCTAACGCGTTCTTTTTCCTGTTGAAAATTTTCCAACTCCTTGCGAAGGTCTTCCATCTCTTCTGGATGTTTTCTTTCATTTTCCACAAAAAACGCTCCTTACGGCTACATTCACATCAACTGGTATTGTTGTGGCAATCATACCTGTTTTCGAGAAAATTGCCATAACAATCCCAGCATAAATTCCCGCCATAATTTAGCGGATTAAAGAATACAAGACCTTGCTAAATTTATTTTGAAAACCCCCCGCCCTTCTGATAGTATCTTCCAATCGTTGTTTTTCCCGGGTAACCACAGGAATATCAGGAAGTTTCAATGGAAATTAAAGCATTCAAGGCGTACCGATTTAACTCTGCGACTGCAGGCGACACGGGCAAGTGTATCGCCCCGCCGTATGACGTAATAAATGACCTCCAGCAGGAAGAACTCTACCAGCAGAGTCCATATAATATAGTCAGAATCGACAAGGGCAAAATCAAAATCAGCGACAATGAAACTCAAAATCAATACACCCGCGCCGCAGAATACCTTGCTGATTGGCTAAAAAAGGGGATTTTGACACAGGAAAGCAAAGATTCGTTGTATGCTTATGTCCAGAATTTCGACGTGGCAGGTAAAAATTACCAGCGCAGCGGCATTATCGCACTTGGCAAACTTGTTGAATTTGGTTCAGGCGTTCAGCCCCACGAAAAAACCCTCGACGGCCCGAAAGCCGACAGGCTCAAACTTACTTTGGCAACCGATGCACAATTCGGCCAGATTTTTATGCTCTACGACGACTCGCAGAAAATTGCTGACAAAATTATAGATAAAACCGTCGCCGCTGGAAAGGCCGCTGTCGATTTTACCGACACCGACAACATAAGACACAGGCTTTTTATCATAGATGATGCCAGAGACATCGCTGCGGTCGTCGAAACTATGAAAACCAAAGAAGCCCTCATTGCTGACGGCCATCATAGATATGAAACCGCTCTGAACTATCGCAAAATTACAAAAAAGCCGACCGCTGACTGGCAAATGATGACCTTTATCAATATGCAGAATGAAGGCCTGATTGTTCTGCCGACGCATCGTCTTGTCGGCGATTTGAAAAATTTCGATATCGATGCAATTATTAAAAAACTTCAGGAAGATTTTAAGGTAACGGAATTTACCTACACCAATGAAAAGGAAAAAGCAAAAGGCCTGATGTTCAAGAGAATGAAAAAGGCTTTTGAAGAAGGCAAAAACGCTTTCGGTATTTATGACGGCGCGAAATTTTATTTCATCGTTTTGAAAAGTCATAAGCACGTTGAGCCTTTGAAAATCAGCGCAGCATCAAAATCGCTCGATGTCGTCGTTCTGCACAAGGTAATTCTCGAAAGACTTCTCGGCATTGGCGACGCGCAATTAGCCGGCGAAACAAATATCGAATATATAAAGGATATAGGCAATGCCGTTGATGAGGCGATTGCCGCTGTCGATAAAAAAGAAAAACAAATTTTGTTCTTTATGAATCCGACAAAGGTTGAGCAGGTAAAGGCCGTTGCTGCGGAAAATGAAAAAATGCCGCAGAAATCGACGTTCTTCCACCCGAAAATTTTTACCGGCCTGACAATAAATAAGTTATAATAAAAACCGCGTGGGCTAAGAGCCCACCCTACAAAACTGATAATTTTTTATGGAGGTTAATATGGTTGACTGGAAAAATCCGCCGAAGCTCTTCATTCCCGGGCCCGTACATGTACTGCCCGAAGTTCTGCAGCAGTTGGCCCGACCGACTCTCGGCCATAGAGGCAAAGAGTACTCGCAACTGCACAAGGAAACCGTTGATATGCTCAAGAAGGTTCTGTTCACAGAGCAGAGCGTTTTCTTGAGTACCTCAAGCGCATCGGGCGTTTGGGAAGGCAGTATTCGAAATTGCATTGACCACAACGAAACGGTTCTTTGCACAATGTGCGGTGCGTTCAGCGACAAGTTTGCTGATGTCGCCAGAGCCTGCGACAGAAAAGTCGAAGAGCTGAAGGTTGACTGGGGTAAGGCAACCACCGTTGAAATGATTGACAAAAAATTAGCCGAAGGCAAATACTCGGCTGTTACGATTGTCTATAACGAAACCAGCACGGGCGTTACAAATCCGGTTTATGAAATCAGCGAAATGATGAAGAAAAAATATCCTGACGTGCTTGTGCTTGTCGATGCTGTCAGTGGTATGATTGGTCTGCCGCTGCATTTTGACAAACTCGGCTGGGACGTTGTGTTTGCTTCTGTTCAGAAGGCTTTCGCTATTCCGCCGGGAATGGCTGTCTTTGCCGTCAGCAAACGCGCAATGGAAAAGAGCAAAAAAATTACAGGCCGCGGATATTATTTCGACTTCCAGGAATTCGCAAAGAGCGCGGAAAAAGACCAGACCCCGACAACACCGTCAATTCCGCACATTATGGCTATCAACTACCAGTGCAAGCGATTCCTCGAAGAAGGTATGGAAAACGTCTGGGCAAGACACAAAAAAATGGCTGATTTTGTCAGAAGCTGGGCGAAAGAAAAATTCGGCCTTCTCTGTGAAGAAAAATACGCGTCGAACACACTCACCTGCGTCAAGAACACGCGCGGCATAGTTGTCGGCGATGTAATTAAAGCCGTTCAGGCAAAACACAATGTCGCTTTCGGCAATGGCTACGGCAAACTGAAAGACCTTACATTCAGAATCGCGCACATGGGCGACATCACTATGGCTGATTTAAAAGAACTGCTTGGCTGGATTGACGATGAGTTAAAATAAATCTGTTCCTCTGCTTTAAAACCAAAAGGCCGGAAATTATTCCCGGCCTTTTTTATTTTTGTGTTCTTTTGCTTCTGAGAGATAGCCTCCACGACTTGATGTTCCAAAATGGAACTTCAAGGTAAAAGTTGCACCGGAAAGACACACTGTTGGCACTGCTAACCGATAGTTATGGATTTATTTTGCATACCAAACGATATTAACTATGGATACTTTTTGCGGTCGTTTCCGGCCGGATTTGCCTATAACTGGCAGCGGCGCTGTGGCCGTGTCCAGTTCGGCCGGAGGCGGCAATCTTCTCAATCGCAAAAATGCCCACATTCGCCGAGGTTGTTGGCATGGCAAATAAAGGCAAGGGGGATTTTAAGATGGTTGTCGCTCACTCAAAATTATAGTGTTTCTTTACTGGCTCGAGTACCTGCCAGACGCATTTTAGGCCGGTAGGAAAAATCACAAGGTCGCCGGCGGCAAACGACACCGCCCCGCTGCCGGGACGGTCTTTTACCGTTACCTTTCCCTCCAAAATCAAACAGGTTTCAGTCTCGGTATAATCCCAGTCGAATGTACTCTTTTGGCACGTCCAAATCGGCCAAATCGAGCAGGTTTTCTTTTCGGCATCCGTGGGCTTTCTGACTATAACATCTTTTACCGTAGGCATTTGGAACTCCTTTTTAGGGGTTAGTGTACAGGGTTTAGGGTATAGAATTTAAATCCATTCTATCCCCTACTTCCTATACCCTACCTCCCGCAGCTTTTCAAGTTAAACTGTGGAACAAACAGTATTTTTATAGTAGAATGCCCAACCTTATTTATGGAACAGAAATAATGAACGATAAGCAGTTTGAACGGTTTGAAAAATGGTTTTACGACTATGTAGCGGCTTTCTACATCGGCGAGACCCTGTACGATGACAACATCAGACTGAAAGAATGTCATACCCGCAGAGTTTGCCGAGATATTTTGACGCTGGCGGACAAACTCGGCCTGGACGAACAGCAGAAACTCGTTGCCCGGACAACAGGCCTGTTTCACGATGTCGGCAGATTCGAACAATATAAAAGATTCAATTCTTATAATGACATCGGCACAATCAATCACGCCCTGCTCGGATTGGAAATTCTGGCGGCAAATAAAATCCTCGATTGCCTCGACCCTCACGAAAAAAAATTGATAGAGTCCGCAATCGGATTCCACGGCGACAAAGACCTGCCGAAAAATCTCGATAAAGAAACCGAACTCTTCGCAAAACTCATTCGCGACTTTGACAAGCTCGACATTTATTTTGTAATGGTCGAAAGACTTGACGACCTGAAAAAAAATCCCGAAAAATATATGACCACGCTGGGCTACCCCGCAACAGATGGTTATTCGCAGCATATTGCGCAGGCTGTTCTTGAAGAAAAAACTATCGACTACAGGGATTTTAAATCAATTAATGATATGGTCATTGGCATTATAGGCTGGTTATCTGATATAAATTTTGTGCCGGTGCTTGCGGAGATAAAAAATAGCGGCCATATTGGGAAATTTATAAAATTCCTGCCTGACACTGCTGACATCCGCAACATCGCAAAACACGCCGAAAATTTGATTGAGAAGAAAATCAAATCGAACTAAATCAGAGAAAATTTTTCATTCTCCGACATCTCGAATATCTTTCGCAGAGCTTCGGGCATTCCGGTTCTTGCGCTTAGATACGCCGCTTCAATCAACGCCATCGTGCCGAGGTCGAGTCTGCTGCTGGTTCGCAGTTTATACTGTTTCGGCTCAAGAATCGCCCTGCCGGTATCAATAAACATCTCCGTAATGCATTTTTCAGGCTTGAGCGGATATTTATGTTCGTCAATAAGTTCGCCGGCGTTATTATAAATCGCCAGCCTGTTCGGCGTTACTACAATATTATTTTCAACGCCGTAAATTTTTATCGGCGCAACCGCGCCTGTGCCGGTCTGCTGGGATGCGAGAAATGTGCCGATTAAACCTTCCTTGAAAATCAGCGATGCCGTAACAGTGTCTTCGCCGAAAAACTGTCGGGCTTTTTTATTGCTGCTCTTGTTTGTCAGGAGCGCATATATCTGCTGCGGCAAAAGAAAATTCGATACTACCAGACCAAGCAGCTCAAAGCACTCGTTTATCAGAACCCTCCCGCCGTTAAGCTTTGGGTCTGCCAGCGAATCAGAAACAATCGGAGCAAAAAAATCCTCGCCAAACGCCACGCAGATATTCACAAAATAATACTGTTTTATATCGACCGTCTTTAAATAATCCGCAAGCCGCTCAAAACCAGGCGCAAATTTATACGGACTTGCCGTAACATATTTTACATTATTCTTCTGCGCAAGATTTATTAATTCGGTCGCCTGCTCGAAATTCGACGCGGTGGGAGGCAATTTGAGAATATGGCATTTTTTGTTTATTGCCATTCTGATATGTTCAACGCACTTATACAAAGGCTCGGCAACAATCAAAACTTCAATATTGTTTTGCAGCGCAAACTGCCTGTAATCATCGAAAGCCGTGCAGTTAAGCTGACGCGCCATTTTTTCAGCAACGGCAAAATCACTGTCCGAAACAGAAATAATTTCATAAAGGCCGGTATCCTGTGCAAGCGTAAGAAGCTGCCCAGCCCCCCTGCCGAGTCCCAAACAGGCGGTTTTCAGTTTGCGATTATTTTGCTGTTCAGTTGACATACAAATTTAGCCACAGAGGACACAGAGTTCACAGAGATATTTTACTGATAACCAATTACTGCGTTTCTATTTCTTCGGTATTATAAAATGTTCCGGCACGGGAAATTCCGAACAAAGCAGCAATGCTTCCTTTCCGATTTGAGAAATCGCTTCTTCGTTATCAATATTTTCTGCCACCCTGCTTATCAGCGATGCAACAATTTTCATTTGCTCTTCTTTCATTCCGCGCGTCGTAATCGCAGGCGTTCCAATTCTCACGCCGTTCGGATTAAACGGTTTTGCCGGGTCGCCGGGAATTGTATTATAATTTGTTTCAATCCTCGCGCGGTCAAGAGCCTTCGCTAATTTTTTGCCGGGAATATTTTTATTGCGAAGGTCAATCAAAATTAAATGATTGTCCGTGCCGCCGGTGAAAAGTTTAAAACCTTTTTCCATCAGACTTTCAGCAAGCACTTTGGCGTTTTTGACAACCTGTTTTGCGTAAGAAATAAATTCGGGCGAATCAGCTTCTTTCAGCGCAACAGCAAGAGCGCTGATCGTATGCATATGAGGCCCGCCCTGCAATCCGGGGAACACCGCCTTGTCAATAGCTTCCGCCAGTTCTTTTTTGCATAGCAGCATTCCGCCGCGAGGGCCTCGCAATGTTTTGTGCGTCGTCGTCGAAACAACATCGGCGTAAGGCACGGGACTTGGATGAACCCCCGCTACGACAAGACCGCTGATATGCGCGATGTCGCTTAGGTGATATGCTCCGACAGACTTTGCGATTTCTCCGAAAGTTTTAAAATCAATTATTCGCGGATATGCGCTTGCGCCGGTAATGATCACTTTGGGTCTGTGCTTTTTCGCAAGCTCTTCAATTTTATCAAAATCAAATTTTCCCGTTTCCGGGTTCACTTCATAACTGACGGAATTATAAAATTTGCTCGTCGCGCTTACTTTCCACCCGTGGCTCAAATGTCCGCCGTAAGGAAGAGCCAAACCCATAATCGTCTCGCCCGGCGAAGCCAGCGCGCCGTAGGCCGCCAGATTCGCCACCGCACCGGAATGAGACTGCACGTTTGCGTGGTCAGCTTTGAAAAGTTTAATCGCCCTTTCGAGCGCGATTGATTCGACAAGGTCAGTTATCTGCTGGCCTTCGTAATATCTTTTGCCGGGATAACCCTCGGCGTATTTATTGGTCAGACAGCTTCCTGTCGCAGCCATAACTGCTTTAGAGACATAGTTTTCCGATGGAATCAGGCGAATGCAGCCGCTCTGCCTTGCCGCTTCCTGCCGCAGCAATTCAAACATCTGCGGGTCGTACTGTTCAAGTGGCGTTATCATATTTTTCTCCAAGAAAATTAAAGTGTAAAAATCAAACCTTGTCCCCGCGAAACCGGGGATTGTTGAATCCGCTTCCAGCGGATAACTGTTTTATTGATAACTTAAACTTGCGTTTCTGTCTAATGATTTTTCTATCAAATTTATACAGTTAATTTATTACAATTATATGTTATATATAAAACTAAAACAAATATTGTGACTAAATTACGCACTTTTAATTAATTGATTACTTAAAATTATAGACAGTTTAAAATTTAAAACTGAAAGTTTAAAACCAAAATTCAAAACTTAAAATTGAATTATCTCGAGATTTTACGGCTGCCAATACTTTCAAGCTTTAAGTTTTGGCTTCAATTTTTTAGTTTTAACTTTTCAGCTTCTGCTTTAGTTTTCAAATTTTATTTTTATCTGTTAAATACGCCCTTTTAGCCCATTTTTAGGCCAAAAGGGCGGCTAAACAGTGTTTTAAGCCACAAATCGCCCCCTTCAGGCCTGTTTCACGTGGAACAAAATAGTAGTTATTAGCCAATAGCAAGTAGTCAGTAGAAACAATGAATCGCCTTTGGCGAAACAAATTCCTACTGGCTATTGACTAATGACTATTGGCTACTATTGTTTCACGTGAAACATTTTGAAAAAAAATTCACTGGCAATTAAAAAATAATTTGATATTTTGTTGATTATATTTTTTACAGGGAAGAGCAAACCTTATAAGAAAGGATTTTAAAATGAACGCTCCAAAAAAAGATAAGCCAAAACATCTCGGCAGGGGACTGGAATCTCTAATGGGTTCCATAATCAATATCGGACAAGAGTTATCCAGTACGCCCGCCGCAGAAAATAAACATAACGTGCCTATTGACAAGGACTTACAAAAGAGCAGGGCGGAAATAGCGGTTAGCGAAATTGTGCCTAATCCATTCCAGCCTCGCCAAACCTGGAACGATGACCAGCTTAAGGACCTGTCCAATTCTATAAAAGAAAATGGAATCATTCAGCCGATTATCGTTCGCCAGAAGGGGATTAATAAATACGAAATCATAGCAGGGGAACGACGGTTCAGAGCTGCCCAGTTGGCGGGGCTTGACAAAGTGCCTGCGATGGTTCGTCCGACCAGCGATTCGGAAATGCTTTCGCTGGCGTTGATTGAAAATATTCATCGCGCTGATTTGAATCCGATGGAAAGGGCGGGGGCGTACCAAAAATTTCTCGAAACCTTCAGTCTTACACAAGAGCAGGCCGCTCAAAAACTCGGCGAAGACCGCTCGGTAATCGCCAACCATATTCGCCTATTGAGCCTGCCGAACGAAATAAAACAAATGCTTACCGATGGCTCTTTGAGTATGGGACATGCAAGAGCGATACTTGCGCTGCCGACAGAGGACTTGAAAAAGAAACTTGCCAATCGCGCACTGGCAGGGCGGTTGAGTGTTCGCGAAGTTGAACGGTTAGTTAGAATCGCTCTGACACAAAAAGACAACGCTACCGCAAAAGCAGTTATCGAAAAACCTGCTCACATAAAAGACCTCGAATCCAAAATCAGAGGCCGGCTTGGCACGAACGTAAAAATCATCGCGGGCAAGAAGGGCAGCAGGGGGAAAATTATTATCGAATACTATTCGCTCGATGAATTCGACAGCATCGCAGAAAAACTTGGTGTAAATTCTGATTAAAAATTTCACCATCCGGCTTCGTCTTTGACTTCGCCGCGACAGGCAGAGGCACAGAGAAAAAATAGGATATAAAAATTAAAGGCTGATTAAAAGTATCAGCCTTTTTTCGTGTTTTCAGTATCAAAAATGCGGTTTTATAAAAAATTTAATTTTTCCTGTAACAACATTGCCGATTTTGGAGTCATATAACCATATGTTTTTTGAAAGGATACTGTTATGTGCATAGCGTTTCTTGTTAAGATTATAGGAATTGTGGTTTTTGCATTCGGCTTGGGTGGAGTTGTCAAGAGCGGCAATTTCAAAAAAATGCTGAAATCATTTTCCGCCAGTTTCGCTGACATTTACATTGTCGGCATCTTGTACATCATTACCGGTTTTTCCCTGCGGGGAACAAAGATGCCTTTGCTGATGCAAATCTTCGGTTGGGCATTGCTTGTCAAGGGAATGATAATGCTCGTCCTGCCGGATACGGTTTCTAAAATTATGGACAAGATGGCAGACACGGCTGCGATTGTAAAAATATATCCCTGGATACTTTTGGTTGCCAGCATTGTGCTGATATACTTAGGTTTTTTCGTCTGTATCTGCACCTGCCAATAATTTCAAAAAATTTTTACGACACTGACAGTATCGAAAGCAACATCCAAATTTCCAAATATTTCCTATAGCAATTCAAGAAAAGATATAACCACATGATTCGAACCATCCTTTCGCATCGCTGGCGGTTAGTTGCCGAAGATGTAACACAAGAGGAAAATGATAAGCGGCAATTACACCCTATGCTTGAGCAGACCGAATCGAACCGAAAGACAGTTGGAATAAAAGAAAAAACAGGCGTTGCTTTGGCTGGTGCCGGATATTGCAGTGATGATAATTTTACGAAAAGACCGGCAGGTAATGTTGAGTTATTGGTAGCTGTACAGAAAGATTACAAACAGCGAAAAGCTATGGAAGCACAACCTCTGCCAGAAGAACCGATACCGGAAGATCTGTCGGCGACGGAGTTGATGGAGCGAAAACTTCTGACCGAGCGTGGCAGAGAATTGTATAAGCTGCGGAGTCAGACGGTCGAGCCGGTGTTTGGACAGATTAAGGATGTTCGCGGTATTGACAGGTTTATGCGACGAGGAATTGAAGCATGTCGCAGCGAGTGGTCGCTGATATGCGCTACGCATAACCTTCTGAAGTTGTGGCGAAGCGGAAAAGTCTGCTGGAATTGATAGAAATGAATGTTTGTCGGCAAATTAGTCGGATATTAAATTCGTCCAGCCGGAAATAAGTGAAAGTTATAGTTGAAAATTGAATAACGGTAAGTGATGTCAGGAAAATGAGCCATCCTGCTCACATAGCCATAGAATCCAACGGTTGGATTCGAAAAACATTGTGCAACAGGCTCCACAGAGCGAACAACTCACTCAAGGTCGTAAGCACTATTGTCCGGCGAAAGAAAACCGGTACCGCTCACTATGAGCGTTTTCTGCGAGGAATATGTTTCTGTGTATCGTTCCTTAACTTTTGAGGCATGTCCATCAGCCCAACCTACATTCGTACTGCCAAGATGTCTGTATCCCTGTGTGCCGGCATATCGCAGCCCTCCATGGTCAGCCATATTTTCAAGTTTGCCAATAAAAGGCGATCTCATATACTTGTTAGCCCCATTGTTTGCGGACCAGGAAGTTCCATATTCGCCATCTCCAAAAAGTGCACAACCAAAAGCTCTTCTGATTTGATCAGCCTTACTTGAATTAACCCCGCTGGTTCGTCCCGATACCTCTCGGCTCATAACACCTCCAACATAACTGGCGTTATAGTTATAGCCGGTATAGGGATCTCCCTGCGAATTGGCACCGCCTTTAAACGTCGGACACTGTTGAATTTTTAAAGTCCCATTCTTCTGCCACAACAAGCCTGGCTCACATTCTCGCAAAACACCCCACTGACGAACCTGAAGATAGTCCCATCCATAACTATTGTAAATTCCGCCGGCTCGATTTTCTGTAAAACCGGCCAATGGATAGTACCCTTCGTTAGCCAGTATATAAGCGTTCGCGGCTATTACCATTTGACGCAGATTACTTATGCATACAACAGCTTTGCTCTGCTGTCGAGCTTTGCCCAGAGCCGGCATTAGCACAGCCATAAGTATCGCTATTATGGATATCACCACAAGAAGTTCAACCAATGTGAATGCTTTTTTTGCCATTTTTATCATTGACACTTCCATGTACAATATAGCCAGTTCTCCGTCAGCATAGCAAGGTCAACAAGGTCAACTCGGCAATTTTTATCCAAATCGCCTATAGGAAATGGATGTTTATAATCTCCACAGCCTGCGGCATCCGCGATTGCATCTATCTCCGGTGTCAAAGCGCCGCTAACATCCGCACAGGTAAATTTAACGTATCGTATCCATTTTTCACCGGTACTGGGGTCGTAATCCAGAGCATTATAATCCTCTGACGAAAGGCCTCGAATATCAAAACCAACGCCGCCGGCAGATTGACCGTATTTCTCACACATATATGCAAGAGACTTGCCGTTAAAATCACTCGCCTGTAACCCAGGGTCAAGAGGCAATGTAGGGTCTGTTGCAGCGCCCCACCAATTATTTTCCCAGCCCGGATACGCCTCGACAGGATTATTCGTATCATAAACCCTGCCAAGTGTCGGAGCAAAACTGTCCGCAACAGTATTGTCAAATTTATACCAATCATTAGGGTCGTCGCCGCCATATTGACTAACCCACACAACCGCCGGCTCGGCATACACCCCGCCGGTCAATATAGCTGTGCCGGGGTCCTGATAGCCCCACGACTGCTCATCTGTAATAACATGATGAGCATTACCATAAACAATAAAATCTATCCCATAGGGGTTGTTCCTGTCATCAGAAACATTGTGATTAAATTTAACTATAAGACATCCTCCATTGCCGATTCTGACGATTTGATTTGTTTGATCTATTCGCCATGGCTGATAAACGGGAACTACCGGACGATGCGTTCCGTAGTAATCGGTATCTATTGAGGGACTTCCAACAGCCGCATTTGGATTATTGTACGACCCTGCATTAGCGTCATTATAAGTTACAACCTCAACTGCAAAATCATTTGCATCGTAATCTTGCGCAAAACAGAATCCTGCCATAGATAATCCAATCATCACAACAGCCATCTGTTTTCTTGTAACCATCATTATTCCTTCCGGTAGAACTGCGGCTGCACCGGCTGTGCCGCAAATCGTTTATGCCCTGCATTTTCTAATCAACAAGCCGCCAAGGCCAAAAAGTAAAATTGTAACCGGTTCCGGAATCGGCATCTGGCCGGGCTGACGAATAGCAATCCAATTCAGGTCATAATTCGTCCAGACCCAACTATCATAACAGCCGTTCACAAGCGTTCTGCTATCAACACCTGATTTCAACGTCCATATCTCATTATTAGTACTGCCATAGTAAGCCCAGCCGGCATAAGCAGAGCCGTAATCATATTCGAGACCACCGGCATAATCAAAATCACTCACAAAATGAGCCGCCATCTCTCCATACCATATCGCATCCACATCAAGCGCACCGGCCGTATCGATAGCAGCCAGGGCATCCCAGCCGGTTGCGATGCCATCCCACTGGTAATTGAATAAAAAACTATTACCAAAATCAAAGTCAATGGCTATGGTCGCCTGATTACTTCCGCTTCCAGCCGTGTATTCCACGCTGCCGGTATAAGTCGCAGCATTAACATTCGCAGCAAATACACACACACCAACAACACAACAAACAACACCAAACTTTTTCATTTTCTTTTCCTTTTCCAAAAAAATATTAAAACATTAGTTGTACTTTTCCATTCAGGGTCTCGCTGCAGCCGTCGGCTAAAACGGCTGCAACGCGGCAGACCTCAAAGCTCGATTCATCAAGCTTATGGAAATGGACTGAATAATTTTTTTAGCCACAGAGTTCACAGAGAACACAAAGATATTTTTTCTTTGTGTCTTCGTGCCTTTGTGGCAAAACACCAACAAAAAAAGCCGTCGTCCCACGCAGGAACGACGGCTTATAATTTCTAACAAATAACGCTGCTGTACACACAGCGCATCTGTTGGCGTTCCTTACGCGAGAACTATCAACAAACAACCAATCACCAACAGGTTTTCTGACTTACGCCCATATCGAAAAAAACCTTCCCGTTCTTATCGAACAGTGGTACAACTTTTTTCAACAGCCTGAATTTTCAGGCATGGCGCTTACAGCGGCGCGACCGTCACGGATTTAAACCGTGTTCCCTTCTTGACAATCGGATAATTACATTTCCAAAGAACGAATACAAAAATACCAGACAAAAAAACAAATGCAATAAAAATCTTTTTAATTACAAATAAAACACGTACCATTGTCCGCGGGTAAACGAAGTCGGCATAAACAGTTAGCAACCGTCCATCGTGATAGCAATAACGCCAGTTGGCGTTATTTCAGCAAAATAATTACAATAACCAGCATACCAATCGCAAAGGCACAAACCGCCATTGCCGAGACAAAAACCCACATAAATCGCTTATGCTGCGTATTTAAGATATATTTCAGATACCTGTCCGATGCCGAAAACGTCTTGCCTAATTGCACTATACTGTCGGCCTGATTTTCGACGTTGTCGTTCAATCTGTCTGTTATCGTATTAAATTTTCTAAACCCCTCGGCAAGCTGCGAGTCAATTTCCGCTGATGCCGCGAGCTGAACCGACATCTCCGTAATGGCGTTTGTCTGTTTATCCGCCGCGGCGGGAATCTTTTCAATCGTCTCGGTGAACTGCTGATTTTTCAACGCCTGTGCCTTCAACTGCTCGACGAGCGAATCAATCACCGCTTTTTGATTCTTAAATCCTTCCGGAAAATTCTGCAGCAGCGGCGCAAGCTCGCCCAACTTCTGAACAAGCTGGGCATTTTGCTCAACCTGTTTATCGAGATGGTCATTTATCCCGCCGAGCTTTTCGACGAGCGTCTGAAATGAGTTTTGCAGGAGAACAAGAGCCTCGGTTTTTTCTGTTTGCTGGGGCTTATATATCTGCCCAATCTGCCCCTGCGAAATCTCACTCGGCCTTTGCGGCAGCGGCGACTTCCTCAATGGCACATACATACTCTGCCCCTTTGCCGAGAGCCACCTGCCAGTCCTGGAAATCAACTCCTTTATCGCCATCTTAATACTTCCATTCTGAGATTTATATCTGTAGGCAACCTCTAAAAAACGCTGCAACCGTCATTGCGAGGAGTTCTGATGAAATCAGAACAACGAAGCAATCTCTACTGCTGCGTGGGCTAAGAGCCCACCCTACAAAACGAGATTGCCGCGCTGCGTCCTGCTCTGCAGGACTTTGCTCGCAATGACAACCGTATTTTAAAAGATACCCTGTATTATTGATACTCAACCTGATGAGCGTTGAGTAATTTCAAGAACTCTTTGAAGTCGTTTGGCAGATGGATTGTAGCCATAGATAATTTGCCTCATTAGC